>JAVEDB010000217.1 GCA_030841185.1 Actinomycetota bacterium | reverse complement strand
ACCACCTCGGCCGCACCGCATCCCGCGAGCGGGCTCGCGAGCTGCTCGAGCGCTTCGACCTCGACGAGGCCGGCGACCGCACCGTCAAGGGCTACTCCGGTGGCATGCGCCGCCGCCTGGACCTGGCGGCGGCCCTGGTGGCGTCCCCGCCCGTGCTGTTCCTCGACGAACCCACGACCGGGCTCGACCCGCGGGGCCGGATGGGCATGTGGGATGTGATCGCCGACCTGGTGGCCGGGGGCACCACGCTGCTGCTCACCACGCAGTACCTCGAGGAGGCCGACCGGCTGGCCGACCGGATCGCCGTGATCGATCACGGCACCGTGATTGCCGAGGGCACCAGCGACGAGCTCAAGGCCCAGGTGGGCGGGGAGCGCCTCGAGCTCACCCTGGCCCAGGCGGCCGCGCTGGAGCTGGCGCGAGTCACCGTCGCGCCCCTCGGAACGGGCGAGCCCACCGTGGAGCCGCAGACCCGGCGGATCATCCTTCCCGTGACCGGCGGTCCCCCCGTGCTGATGGAGGCGCTGCGACGGCTCGACGCGGCCGGTGTCGTGCTGCAGGACGTCGGGCTGCGCCGGCCCACTCTCGACGACGTGTTCCTGAGCCTCACCGGGCACGCCGCCGAGGAGTCCAAGGACCCGGACGGGGACAAGGACGGCAAGGACGGCAAGGACGACAAGGACGGTGGGCGACCAACGGCCGTCACGACAGCAGGGAGAGCCTCATGAGCGCCTTCGTCGAGGCGGTCGGGGACACCGCTGCCATCACCAAGCGCAACCTCATCAAGATCAAGCGGGTTCCTGACCTGCTCATCTTCACGACGCTGTCGCCGATCATGTTCGTGCTGCTGTTCGCCTACGTGTTCGGCAGCGCGATCAACGTCCCGGGCGTCGGCTACCGGGAGTTCCTCATCGCCGGCATCTTTGCCCAGACGGTGGTGTTCGGCGGCACCTTCACCGGGTTCAGCCTGGCCGAGGACCTGCAGAAGGGCGTCATCGACCGGTTCCGCTCCTTGCCGATGGCGCCGTCAGCGGTGCTGTTCGGCCGCACGTTGAGCGACGTCGCGATCAACATGATCAGCCTGCTCGTGATGGCACTGACGGGTCTGATCGTGGGGTGGCGGATCCGGTCATCGATCCCCGAAGCGATCGCGGGCTTCGCGCTGCTGCTGTTGTTCGCCTATGCGATCTCGTGGCTGATGGCCACGGTCGGGCTGGCGGTCCGGGCACCCGAGGTCGTCAACAACGCCAGCTTCATGGTGATCTTCCCGCTGACGTTCATCGCCAACACCTTCGTGCCGACCAACAACCTGCCCGGCCCGCTCAAGACGTTCGCCGACTGGAACCCGATATCGGCGCTCACCCAGTCCGCGCGAGAGCTGTTCGGCAACACCAGTCCAGCATTGCCACCACCGCACGTCTGGTCGATGCAGCACCCCGTGGTCTACACGCTGATCTGGGTGGCGATCATCCTGGCGGTGTTCATCCCGCTGTCGATCCGGCAGTACAAGAGCGCCGCCAGTCGCTGACCGTCAGCCGACGAACGGCTCCGTGCTGAGGATCTCGACCGGGATGTCCTTGCCGTTGGGCGCGGCATAGCTCGCGGTCTCGCCCTTGCGCTTGCCGAGGATGGCCACGCCCAGCGGTGACTTCTCCGAGTAGACCTCGATGCCGTCGCCCGCGACCTCGCGGGATCCGAGCAGGAAGCGCATCTGCTCACCGGCGACCTTGGCGGTCACGATGGTCCCGGGGGCGACGACGCCTTCCGGCGCAGCCGGGGGCTCACCGACCTGCGCCGACTGGAGGAGCTGCTCGAGCTGGCGGATGCGTGCCTCGCGCTTGCCCTGCTCGTCCTTCGCCGCGTGGTAGCCGCCGTTCTCCTTCAGGTCGCCTTCCTCGCGGGCGGCCTCGATGCGGCTGACGATCTCGGCGCGACCCTCACCCGTGAGGAAGTCCAGCTCGTGCTTGAGCCGGTCGTAAGCCTCCTGCGTCAGCCAGGTGACGTTCTCGTGGATCTGGGTCACGGCGGGCTCCTGGAGAGGGGAAGGGTGGTTCGGTGCGGCGCCACCCCGGCGGGGTGGAGAGTCGAGGCTAACAAGGGGTGTACGGGGTGCGTCTAATTCTTGGTAGCCACCCGGCAGCCCGCAACGATCGCGGTCACCGCCTTGTCTCGGGTGGTGATCACCGTCTCGGCCTCCCGGCGATCCTGTGCTGCCGCCGGAACGACGACCGAGGAGATCCCCACAGTGGTGTGGGAGGCGTCGATCGCTTGCAGGCTGCACGTCACGGGGGAGCCGTGAGCGGCGGTCACCTCGAAGCGTACGCGCACCTGATGGGGGTTCACGACCGTGAAAGCGAGCACCTCGGAGCGGCTCGCGGGGGTCGCGGCGTGCAAGGCCGCCCACCCCAGCCAGCCCAGGAACGCGACGGCCACGAGGCCCACCACGACGACGAGTGCGGCGTGTCGACGAGGGCTGCGCTCGCCGTACCGCCCGATCGGTCGCGGGGCAGGGCCTGGCTGGTTCACGGGACCTCGGGGCATAGGGAGGGAGCTGCGTCAGCGATGATTGTCGCGTGAGCGAACAGCTGCGGATGATGGCGGTCCACGCGCATCCCGACGACGAGTCGAGCAAGGGCGCGGCCACGATGGCTCGTTACGTCGCTGAGGGGGTCGACGTCCACGTCGTCACCTGCACCGGTGGCGAGCGGGGATCGGTGCTGAACCCGCGGCTCGAGCACGACGAGAACGTGCTCGCCAACCTGCCGGAGATCCGGCGCAAGGAGATGGATGCGGCCCGCGAGATCCTCGGCGTCCGCCAGGACTGGCTGGGCTGGGTGGACTCCGGCCTCCCCGAGGGCGACCCGCTGCCGCCGCTGCCCGAAGGCTGCTTCGCGCTACTCGACGTCGAGGTGGCGGCGGAGCCACTGGTGCGGCTGATCCGCTCGTTCCGGCCGCACGTCATGACGACGTACGACGAGAACGGGGGCTACCCGCACCCCGACCACATCATGTGCCACACCATCTCGGTGCTCGCCTTCGAGGCTGCCGCCGACCCCGACCGCTATCCCTCCGCCGGCGAGCCGTGGCAGCCGCTGAAGCTCTACTACAACCAGACGTTCTCCAAGCCGCGCACGATCGCGCTGCACGAGGCGATGCTCGCCGCCGGTCTCGAGTCGCCGTACGGCGAGTGGCTCGAGCGCTGGGAAGACCGTGAGGAGCGCACGATCAACACCCACGTCCCGTGCGCGGACTACTTCTCGGTGCGCGACCGCGCACTGCTCGCCCATGCCACCCAGGTCGACCCGGACGGGCCCTGGTTCACCTGCCCGTTGGAGATCCAGGCCGCGGTCTGGCCCACCGAGGACTTCGAGCTGGCCAGGGTGGCGCCGGGCATGTCGATGCCCGACGGCGTCGAGGACGACTTGTTCGCGGGCATCCGGGCCGGGGCGGCCACGTCCAGCAGGACTCCCGCATGACGGTTGCCGCCCTCACTGCGCTCGCCGCGGTGGCTGACAGCAAGGTCAACCCCGGCGCGCTGGGGTTCATCGTGGTGGCCCTGCTGGGCGTGGCGACCTATCTGCTCATCCGGTCGATGACCAAGCACCTGCGCCGGGTGGACTTCCCCGAGGCCAAGGACGACGAGGGCTCACCGGACGCAGGCGCCTGAGCCCGGTCAGACGGTTTCGACCGTCTCCACAGCGACGTCGCTCTCGTCGGTCTCGTCTGTCTCGTCGGTCTCGTCGGTCTCGTCAGGCACGACGGGCTCGGTGTAGTTGCGCTCGCCGTGCCAGGGGGTGTCGCCGGCCTTGGACACACCGGTCAGGAAGTTCGGGACCAGGTGGGCGGGCATCGGCAGGGCCAGGTGGAAGCCCTGCCCGACGCTGTATCCCAGCGACACCAGGGACTCCCACTGCTCGGGCCGCTCGATGCCTTCGGCGACCACCGTGGTGAGTCCGAGTGTCTCGGCCAGGTCGCGAATGGTGCGCACCAGGCCGGACTCGGACTCGCTGCCGGGCAGCACGTCGACGAACTCCTGGGCCAGCTTCAGCCCGTTGACCGGAAGCATCTGCAGGTAGCTCAACGACGAGTAGCCGGTGCCGAAGTCGTCGATGTAGAGATGTACGCCGAGCGCGGCGAGCGCATTGAGACGGTCGAGGATGGTCGCGTCGCCCGGCAGCAGGATGCTCTCGGTGATCTCGAGCACCACCGTCGTCGGGTCGATGCCGGTGTCCTTGATGATGGTCTCCACGTCACCCACGAAGGCGGCGTCCTGGAGCTGGCGGCCGCTGACGTTGACGGCGATGTGCAGTTCGGCGTGGTCGGGGTGGGCCCGCTGCCAGGACACCGCGGCACGGAGCGCGGTCCGCAGCACGGCCCGCCCGAGAGGGACGATGAGACCCGTCTCCTCCGCGAGGGCGATGAACTCGCCGGGCTGGAGCATGCCGCGGTCTGGGTGGTTCCACCGGACGAGGGCCTCCAGGCCGGTGATGTTCCCGGTGTCCAACGCGACCAGCGGCTGGTAGTAGACGACGAGCTCGCCGCGGTCGATCGCATGCCGCAGGTCGCTCGTCAGTGAGAGGCGGGCCAGCGCGGCGTCATGCATCTGGGTGGCGAACACGGCGAACCGGTTCTTGCCGGCGTTCTTGGCGTCGTAGAGGGCGAGGTCGGCGTTGCGCATCAGGTCCTCGGGGGTGCTCGGACCGGTCTGCCCGAGCGCGATCCCGATGCTGGCCCCGGTCGTGACTTCGTTGCCACCGATGTCAAAGGGGACGCGCAGCGCTTCGAGCAGCCGCTGCGCGATGTTCACGCAGTGGTCGTCACCGTCGACGTCCTCGAGCAGGATCGCGAACTCGTCGCCGCCGAGCCGCGCCGCGGTGTCACCGTCGCGCAGGCAGCCGCGGAGTCGCATCGTCATCTCACGGAGCAGCGCATCGCCGGCGGCGTGGCCGAGGCTGTCGTTGACCGTCTTGAAGTCGTCGAGGTCGATGAACAGCACGCCGTAGCCGCCGGATCCGCGCGCCCGCGCCATCGCATGACCCAGCCGGTCGCGGAACAACGCCCGGTTCGCGAGGCCCGTCAGCGCGTCGTGGAACGCCTGGTGCGTCAGTTGCTGCTCCAGCTCGAACCGTTCGGTCACGTCATGGCAGGTCACGACGAAACCGGTCAGGTCCTCGTCGATCACCTCGGTGACCACGGCGTCGACGTGGCGGGCGTGACCGTCCTCGGCGATGAGCCGGATCTCGCCGCGGGCCGGTCGGCCACCCTGCGCGAGGCTCACGAGGTCGCGAGCGGCGTCCTGGTCCCGGTCCACCACGATCTCGAGCCAGTTCATCCCGAGCAGCTCGGCGGCGGGCAGCCCGACAATGGGCTCCACCGCCGCGGTCACGTGCACGATCGTCAGATCGTGGTCGAGGATGCAGATCACGTCCGAGGCGTACTGCAGCATCAGCCGGAGGCGCCGCTCGCTGCGGCGTTCGACCAGGATCTCGCCGACGTCCAGCCGCTGCAGCGCCAGTGCCATCGTGGCCGACAGCGAGTGCAGGGCGGCCAGCGTGCTGTCCGACGGTGGGACGGCCGCCGAGATGATCGCGGCCTCCCGGCCGATGCCGCGGGCCGGCAGCGCGATGAGCAGCAGGCACTGGGTCGAGGGCACGCCGAGGGTCCCGTGCAGGAGCGACGGTCCCGGCAGCACGGAGATGCCGCCGTCACCGCTCGGCAGCAGCGCGAGCTCGGCGAGGTCGAGGAACGTCGAGACGTCGAGGTCGTCGGTCGCCTGCGCGATGGTGCCGCCCGGGTCGCCGTCGATCCGCCAGGCGCGATGCCCGGCCTGGTCCACCAGCTCGACCGCGGACGTCAGCGCTGCGTCCCGCACGCCGACCCGGTCGGCGGCACCGACGAGCGCGGCCGTCGCCCCGCGGAGGACGTGTTCGCGCAGCAGCGACTGCCGCAACGAGTCGAGCAGGGTCATGATGCGCAGCAGGGCGAGGGTGAAGAGCAGCACGGCGCCGGCGAGCACGATGACGCTGCGGGCGCCGCGCTGCTCCACCGGATGCGTCAGCACGAGCAGGGGGGAGACGAGGCAGGCCAGCCCGAGCAGGACGACGAAACGCCAGCCGGTCGTGAGCGGCGCGACGCGGTCGCCGGGCGGCGGTGCCACGATCCCGGGGTGCTGGGCGGCCAGCACCACGACGCCGAGCCCCACCACCCAGCCCAGCTCCACGAGTGGCCGGTTGAGGAGGTCGGACACGATCTCGGAGCCGACCCCGACGCTGAGGCCCGCGAGCAGCAGTCCGGCCGCGCGGTCGCGCCGGCCGATGATCGCGAAGGCGAAGCGGGCGAGGACGGCGATGACGAGCAGGTCGCCGAGCGGGTAGGCACCGCTGGCGACGACGCTGACGAGGCTGGCGTCGGGGTCCTGCAGGGCCGGCTCGATGAACACCAGCCAGCCGGCCTGGGCGGCGGCGACCGTGACGACGAGGGCATCGAGCAGGCTGGCGTGGTCGTAGCGGATGCGGGGGCGTTGGAAGGCGACGACGGCGGCGGCGATCGTGGGATAGGCCAGCAGGCGGGGGATGTCGGCGTACGACGGGGAGGAAGCGCCCGCGAGGGCCAGGGCCTGCCCGTTCGCGAGCAGCGCCGTGCCCGCGGCCATCAGCCACCAGGGCAGCGGGTCGACACCCACGCGACGCCGGACGGCGTGCAGGATCAGGCCGGGGCCGACCAGACCAGCGGCCATCCAGAGCAGCGCGCGGAATGCGTCCATCGGCAAGACCGCGTAGAGCGCTACCACTGCAAGCGTTCCCGCGATGACGACGGACGACGTGCGTCGACCGCTTGGCATCCGCGCAGACCTCCTTTGCCGCCTCGTCTGTGCCTTTGCCTATCGGCGTCCTGGCCGCGGTCTTGATCACCTGATTGGCCTCTTGACGGAGCCGCGGCAGCGCGCACCGGCCAGGATGGGGACCATGAGCAACCGGCTGGGCGCGAGCACGAGCCCCTATCTGCGCCAGCACCAGGACAATCCGGTCGACTGGTTCGAATGGGGCGACGAGGCGTTCGCGGCAGCGCGCGAGCGTGACGTCCCGGTCTTCCTCTCGATCGGCTACGCGGCCTGTCACTGGTGCCATGTGATGGCCCACGAGTCGTTCGAGGACGCCGTCACGGCCGACTACCTCAACGCGCACTTCGTGAGCGTCAAGGTCGACCGCGAGGAGCGGCCCGACGTCGACGCGGTCTACATGGAGGCCACCCAGGCCATGACCGGGCACGGCGGCTGGCCCATGTCGGTGTTCATGACGGCCGACGGCGAACCGTTCTTTACCGGCACATACTTCCCGCCGGCGCCGGCCCACGGGATGCCGTCGTTCCGGCAGCTGCTCGCGTCGGTGACCGACGCCTGGCAGCAGCGCCGGGCCGAGGTGGTGGCAGCCGGTCAGCGCATCGTCAGCGCGCTCACTGAGAACCGGCAGCTGCCGGCCGGCTCGGGACCGCCTACCGACGACGAGCTCGCGGTCGCGGTGCGGGGTCTCGCCTCGGCGTACGACGAAGAGCGCGGTGGTTTCGGCGGAGCACCCAAGTTCCCGCCCTCGATGGTGCTGGAGCTGTTGCTCCGCCATCACGCGCGCACCGGCGACCCGGCCTCGTTGGCGATGGTCGAGGGCACCTGCTCCGCGATGGCCCGCGGCGGCATGTACGACCAGCTCGGCGGCGGGTTCGCGCGCTACTCGGTGGACACGCGCTGGGTAGTGCCGCACTTCGAGAAGATGCTTTACGACAACGCCTTGCTGCTCCGCGTCTACACGCATCTCTGGCGCACCACGGGTTCGCCGCTCGCGCAGCGCGTTGCGGTCGAGACTGCCGACTGGATGCTGCGCGACCTCGGTACACCGGAAGGTGGACTTGCTTCATCGCTCGACGCCGACAGCGAGGGCATCGAGGGCAAGTTCTATGCGTGGACACCCAGCGAGGTGGGTGAGTACGCCGCGGACGCCTTTGGCGTCACCGAAGCCGGCACATTCGAGCACGGCGCCTCGGTTCTCCAACTGCGTCGCGACCCCGAGGACGACCAGCGCTTCGATGCCGAGCGAGCACGCCTGCTCGCGGTGCGGGAAGCGCGGATTCC
>JAVEDB010000176.1 GCA_030841185.1 Actinomycetota bacterium | reverse complement strand
CGCGCTCGACAGGTGTCAAGAAGCCGGCCGGCGCCGGTGGTCAGCCAAGGCGGCGGGCCAGCCAGTCGGCGGTATACGGGCGGTGCTTCGGCCAGACATTCATGCAGCCGTGGTTGCCGTCATCCAGGACAAGCAGCTCCGCATCCTTGGCCTCCTGGGCCAGTCGCTCCGCGTGCTGCCAGGGGATCAGCCGGTCCAGCCGTCCGGTGACCACCAGCAGCGGAGCGGTGATCTCACCGGCGTATCGGCTCATGTCCAGCGTGGAGGCGTTCGCGCGCGCCTCCTCCTCGGTGCGAACCTGGGAACGCACGCGGAAGGTGTCGCGAGTGAGCTCGGGCAGTTGGTCCCAGCAGTCGCCGAAGTTGTACGGACCGGCCAGTGCCACGCAGGCCCGGACCCGGCCGCCGGCTGCCGCCGCCACCCGCGGCGCGTAGTAGCCGCCCAGGCTGACGCCCCACAGCGCCAGCCGGTCGGCGTCCACGTCGGTCTGAGCAGCCAGCGCGTCGAGGAAAGCGAGTCCCGGGGCTGACCAGTCGCCCCGGATCGGCAGGTCGTACTCCGCCTCCCCCTGGCCCGGACCGTCGACGCTGAAGGTGGCCATCCCCCTGTCCAGGAACGTCTTCTCGGTGGAGCGGAACTCCTCCTTGGTGGAGTCCAGGCCCGGTATGAGCAGGACGGCGGGATGCGGGCCGTCCCCGGGCGGAGCGCGGAAAATTCCGACCATGGTCGTGCCGTCCAGGGGAACCTCGATGCGCCGGCCAGGGGGGTCCAGATGGGGAAGTGCGTCATCCAGGCAGCGAACGGCGTCGTGGTGCGCCGTGCGCATCTGCTCGTAGTCCTCGACGAAGACGAACTTCGCGAAGTGAAAATAGGTCGCGGCCATCGCCAGGTGCTCCCCGGCGCTGCGGCTCCGGCCGTCGGCCAGCGCCGTGCGGCCAAGTTGCTCGTGCTCCGCGGCGGCCGCCGACCAGGCAGCGCACCAGTCGGACCAACGATCCAGGCCACTGGTGACGCGATCGAAGTCGGCCACGGTGATGCCATTGGTGGTGAACCGCGGTCCCCAGTGGGAGATTGCCGAGGCGAGCTTCTCGTCCATGAGTGCCGGATCCTCTCGACGCGTCCTCAACCACTGGTCGGACCGGTCATGACCACATCTGGCCAGCCGTTGCAATCGACTGCAGCATCGGGCACAGTTCCGGACGTGTCAACGGCCGCCGCCACTCCTCCGCCACCCTTCTCCGCCGCGGAGATCACCCGACGGCGGCGCCTGGTCGAGGACTGCGCAGCTGAGCGGGGGCTGGACGCCGTGGTGGTCTACGGCGCGAACCGAGCCGGCAGCGCGGTCCCCTGGCTGACCGGCTGGCCAGTGACCCGCGAGGCCGTCGTGGTGATGCGCCGGGCCACCCAACCCGTCCTGCTGGTCGGGTTCTCCAACCATGTGCCCAACGCCACGCGGATCGCGATGGACTGCGACGTTCGACCATGCGGCGAGAGCACGGGGTCGACGCTGAAAGCGTTGCTGGGCGACGCGAAGCGCGTCGGGGTAATGGGATCGCCGCCAGGACCGGTACGGAGCGTTCTGCCGGTCGGCGGCAATGTGGTCGAGCTCGACCCCGCCTACCTGAAGATGCGTGCGGTCAAGAGCGCGGAGGAGCTGGTCCACCTGCGGCACGCGGCCCGGCTCACCGACATCTCGGCCGCCGCTCTGGTCCGGGCGGCAGTGCCAGGTGCGACCGAGCTCGACCTGATCGACGCGGTGGAGTCGTCGTACCGGAGGACGGGCGCGACCAACCACATCCACTACGTCGTAGCTACATCGATGGCCGAGCCCGACCGATGCGTGCCGGGCCAGTGGCCGACGACGCGGGCCCTCAGCGTGGGGTCTGCCGTGGTGTTCGAGCTCAGCACCGCCTGGGGGCAGGACACCGCGGGCCAACTGCTGCGCACTGTCACCGTCGAGGCGGAACCGACGCCGCTGTTCGCGGAAATGCATGACGTGGCGGCCTCGGTCCACGACGCGATCGTGGCGCAACTGCGGCCCGGGGCGCTGCCCAAGGACCTGCTGGCAGCCGCAGATCCGGTGCTGGGAAAGGGCTTCGTGACTGTCGACGACCTCGTCCACGGGTTCGGTGGAGGCTACCTGGCGCCGGTCCTGTCGCACCGTGCTGCACCGACCGGCCCACACGCGGAGCCACTGATCGAAGGGATGACCGTCGTCGTACAACCCAACGTTGCGACGCCCGACCTATCCGCTGGTGTGCAGACCGGTGAGCTCTACGAGATCACTGCCGACGGCGCACGATCGCTGCACGCCTTCCCGACAGGCATGCTGGCCGGAGGGGCGACGCTGTGACGGCCGCAGTCGGTACGGCGAGGCTCAACGACCCGAGCCATCCGCTCTACACCCCGCTGTCGGCGCAGCCACCTGACGAGGTCGACGTCGTCGTCGTCGGCGCCGGCCACAACGGGCTGATCTGCGCGGCGTACCTCGCCCAAGCGGGGCTGCAGGTATGCGTGCTCGAGGCCCAGGACATCGTCGGCGGCAACACGGTCACCGAGGAGCTGACACTGCCGGGGTTCCTGCACGACTCCTGCTCGAGCGCGCACGTGCTCATCCAGTCCAACCCCCTGATGCGCGACGACGAACTCGGCCTTCTCTCGACGTACGGCCTGACCTACGTCTACACCGACCCGGCGGTCGTGCTGCCGCTGGAGTCCGGCGACGCACTCACGGTGCACCGCGACCTGGACGCGACCGTTGACGAGCTGGCGCGGTTCTCGCGGTCCGACGCCGACGAGTTCCGCGCCATGTTGCGCGAGTGGGACGGCGGCCTCGCCGCTGCACACGCCCGGCTCAGCGGGGGCGAGACCGCTCTTGATGACAAGGCGACCAAGCAGTACGACGACCTGCGGGGGCGGTCGGCGTGGGACGTGGTGCACACCCGGTTCGAGCACCCGGTCGTTCGTGATTTGTTGCTGTGGCTGGGTTTCGCCACCATCCAGGACCCGCGGCGGCCGGGGACAGGCGCTTTGCCCTCGGCAATCACGTCCGGCCGCTTGAGGTTCGGTTGGACCACGCCGGTAGGCGGCTCGGGTGCGTTACCGGCGGCATTGGTGCGGCACTTGGTTGACCACGGTTCGACGGTGGTGGCCTCATCACCGGTCGCCCGGATCGACACGTCGTCTGGACGCGCGTCCGCCGTCGAGCTGACGAGCGGTGCGCGCATCGGCGCGCGGCGAGCTGTCGTGTCGTCGGCGCACCTGGCGTCACTGCCGGGCATGCTGCCGTTCCCGACTCCCCCCGACCTGCGGGAGGCACGGGACACCTGGCGGCCGGGATTGAGCGTGTTCGCCGTGCACGCGGCGCTGAGGTCCGACGTCACCTTCCCCACGCAAGGCGGCCGGGTGCGGTCGACGGCCGGGGGCATCGGCTCGGCGGGCGGCCTGCGAGCGCAGATGCAGGCCTTCGACCGCGGCGAGCCGGATGCCGATGACCCGTGGATGCTGCTCGTCGCCTCCACAGTGGTCGACCCCGACCGTGCGCCGGAGGGCGCAGGCACGTTCAAGATTCTCACGGTCGCGCCCCACGACCGTTCCGACGGCCGGTCGTGGGACGAGTCGGGGATGGAGCACGGCCAGGCGCTGATGGACCGCGTCCACGAGCGCACCGGCCTGCCGCGCGACGACGTGCTGCAGGTGATCGTGGAGACCCCGACGTCGCTTTCCGCCCGCAGCCCGTCGAACATCGGCGGCTCCTGCCACGGCGGCGAGTTCGTCAGCGCCAGTGGGAAGGTCCTCCCGGGTTGGCCCTCGCTGGCCACGTCCATCCCCGGGCTCTACCTGACAGGGTCAACCGCCCACCCCGGCGGCTCTGTCAGCGGCCGACCCGGTCGTAACGCGGCACAGGTCCTTCTCGGCGACGGAAACGGCACGCCGAGATAGCCCGCTCGCCCGAGCCACGCGTTACTGCGACGGTGCTCCGGCGGAGTCATGCGGAACCGCGTCGGCGGCCTTGGTTGTCGCGCTGGTGCCGCCCAGGTAGAGGGTGGCGATCTCCGGGTGGTTCATGACCTCGGTCGCGGAACCGGTCAGCCGCACTTTTCCGCCTTCCATCACCACGCCGTGAGTGGCGAGACCCAGCCCGAGGCGAACATTCTGCTCCACCAGCAGGACCGTGACGCCGTCGCCGTGCAGGCGGTTGATCAGCTCGGCGACTGCCGCAAGGGACCTCGGGTCGAGCCCCAGCGACGGTTCGTCGAGGAGCAGCACCTTCGGGTCAAGCATTAGGCACCGGGCGATCTCGACCATCCGGCGCTGCCCACCCGAGAGGTTGCCACCGTGTTGGGCGGCGCGGTCCGCGACGAGCGGCACGAGCTGCTGCACCTGCTCCAGCCGGGACATCAGCAACTTCTTGTCGCGGCGGATGAGGAAGCCACCCATCAGCACGTTCTCGCGCACGCTCATGTGCGGGAACAGCGCCTGCGACTGCGGAACCTGGGTGACACCCGCGCGCAGTATCGCGGCGGCCGACTGACCAGACAGCTGGATGTCCCCCATCATCACCGTGCCTTCGGACGGCGTGAGCAAACCCGAGACCACCCGCAGGACGGTCGACTTGCCGGCACCGTTAGGTCCGACGACGCAGGTGATGGTGCCCTCGTCGCAGACCAGGTCGACGCCCTGGAGCACCGCGCCACCGCCGTAGCCGGCAACGACGCCGGTCAGCTCCAACACGTCAGGACACCTCCTGCGGTCGGTCGGGCTGGGCCGATTCGCCGGTGAGCGCGGGCGGGCGCCACTCGTCACCGAGGTAAGCGTCCAGCACTACCGGGTCCTCCCGGATGGTCTGGGGCGGCCCCTCGGCGATGGCCTTCCCTCGCGAGAACACCACGACCGGGTCGCACAGCTCGAGCACCATCGGGATGTTGTGCTCGACCACCAGGAACGTCACACCCTGCCGGTTGAGGTCGCGCACGATCTCGACCATCCGGCCGACCAGGCTGGGGTTGACGCCGCCGGCCGGCTCGTCCAGCAGTACCAGTCGCGGCTCGAGCATGAGCACCTGAGCCAGCTCGACCAGCTTCTGTTGGCCGTAGGAGAGCGCACCGGCCGGCTGACCGGCGAAGCGCTCCATGCCGACGAAGGCCAACAGCTCGCGGGCGCGGTCGGCCTCATGACCCGCCACCGAGGCCTTGAGCATCGACGACCACTTCGCGTCCGGCAGCGGTGCTACCAGGTTCTCGAGCACCGTCATGCTCCTGAACAGCCGCGTGGTCTGGAACGTCCGGGCCAACCCGAGATGTCCGCGCGCCCACGGCTTCATCCTGTCTATCCGGGTTCCATCCAGCCACACCTCACCGGCGTCGGCGCGCATCGCGCCGGTGATGAGGTTGAACAGCGTCGTCTTGCCCGAGCCGTTGGGTCCGATGAGCGCGGTTATCGTGCCCTGCCTCACGACGAGATCGGCACCGTCGACGGCGATCAGGCCCCCGAAGGCCTTTGCTGCGCTTCGAACGTCGAGCAGCGGCCTGCCAGCACGCTTCTCGGCGCCGTCCTCGACCTCGTCGGCGACGACCGCGGATGCCAGCGCACGGTCGCGCACCTGCAAGGTTCCCGCCTCGAGCGCCCCTGCCTGGTCGGTGTACTCGGTGTCCACCGGCCGGTATCGCCGCCAAGCCTCCTGGACGGTGGGCAGCAGGCCGTCGGGCAGGAACAGCACGACGATCATGAGGGCCAACCCGAAGATGAGCACCCGGCTGCTGCTGCCCCCGTACACCGTGGCCGCCTCCGAGCCGATGCCGACGATGAATGCGCCGACCACCGGGCCGTACAGCGTCCCCCGCCCGCCCGCCATCGCCGAGAGAACGATCGTCACGCTGCCCAGGATCGAGAACGAGCCCACCGGGTTGAGGAAGGTGAGGAAGTAGGCGTAAACCCCACCGGCGACGCCGATGAGGAACGAGGACGCCGCGTACGCCGTCACCTTGTACCGGGTGGTGTTGACGCCGATCGCCGCGGCCTTTCCCTCGTCCTCGCGGATCGCGATCAGGCCCGTTCCGAACTTGGTCCGTCTGATCAGCGCGCTGAAGATCACGGTGAGCGCCAGCAGCCCCAGCATCGCCAGGTAGAACGGGATGTTCTGGATATCCCGCGACCACGGTGGCAGCTCGAGCGTGATGCCGTCCGACCCTTTGGTCAGGCTGCGCCAGTTGGTGGCGACGATCTGCGCCGACAGCAACAGCGCGATGGTGATGATGACGAAGGCGTGCCCACGCGTGCGCAGCACCACCAGACCGACGAGTGTTGCGAGCACCACCGCGACCAGCCCGCCGAGCGGCGCGAGCAGGAGCGGATTGATGCCGCTGTGCAGAGCGAGGATCGCCACCGTGTAGGAGCCGATACCCAGGAACGCCGAGTGGCCGAGGGAGACGTATCCGGCGTAGCCGCTAATGATGTTCCAGCTGACGGCCTGTACGCCGAGCATGAACGTCGCGAACAGCACCGTCTGGTAGTACGTGTCATGCGGCTGGACCAGCGGATAGAGCGCCAGGACGAGCAGAGCCAGCGCCGCGATCAAGTGCGACCGCGGGAGGGAGCGCAGACGGCTCACGCCACCGCGTCCTCGCGCAGCCGGGTGCCGAACAGGCCCTGTGGCCGGAACAGCAGCACCGCCAGGATGACCACATAGAAGACAAGCGTCGCCCACCGCAGCGAACCGTATGTCGCAGTCAACGTCTCTGCGAGACCGAGCACCAGGGCGCCGACCAACGCGCCTGGGAGTGAACCCATCCCGCCGAGCACGATGATGCCCAGAAGTCGCGAGATCCAGTCGTAATGCGATGCGGGGAAGAAGGGGTAGAGAACCGACAGGATGGAACCCCCCACTCCCGACGTCGAAGCTCCCAACGCGAAGGCAAGCGCAGCGGTCGATGTTGCGCCGACTCCGACGAGTGCAGCACCCGAGGGGTTCTGCGCCGACGCCCGGATGGCTCGGCCGGTCCAGGTGCGCGTCAGGACGACGTACAGGGCGCCCAGTACGAGGATCGCGGCAACGAAGCCGTAGACCTGGGCCTTTGGCAGCGCGATTGAGCCCACCCGGAACGACTCCTCGAAGTAGCTGGGGGTCGCCGACTTGAACTTGTTGCCTGCGGTGAGGTTGAGGACGCCCTCAATGGTCAGCGCCAGGCCGAAGGTGAGCAGTACCGACATCGATGGCGAAGAGCCGCGAATCCGGACGATCACGGTCCGGTAGAGCACCCAGCCGAGGCCGAACATCATCGGGGTGGTGATGACGGACGCGAGTATGGGGTCGATGCCCGTGTGCTTCCACAGCCACCACGTGACCATCGCCACGAAGATGAGGAACGCGCCCTGGGCGACATTGATGATGTTCATGACACCGAAGACCAGCGTGAGACCGGACGCCATCAGCGCGTAGACACCACCGATGAGCAGACCCAGGATCACCGCCTGCAGGAGCTCGGTCACGCCGTGGCCTCCTTGGCCTGGTCGACCTCGCGGTCGGCCCGGTCGGTCGGTACGGATCCCAGCTGCGTGTTCGGTCTACCAGATCGCTGGTGCTGGTGGGGGCGCCTCACCACAACGGTCATGCGCCCCCACCAGAGTCAGGCGATCAGCTCCACGGCGGCTTGGGGTAGACGACCGAGGTGCTCGTCGCGGCATTCTTGGGCCCCACGACCTGGACCTTCCCGGACTGCCACTGGGCGAGGATGAAGTCGCCCTGCGGCTCCCCCTTGGCGCTCCAGGACAACGGGCCAAGGATCGTCTGCACCGTGTTGCTGTGCAGCCAGTCCTTGATCTTGGTCTGGTCGAAGCTCTTGGTGCCCTCGACGGCCGCCTGCACCACCTGGGCGGCGGCAAACGCGTCGGCCGCGTCCTCGGCGGGCACCGCCGCCTTGTACGCCTTGGCGTAAGCGGCGACGAACTCCGGGTTGAGCGGGGTCTTGGCCTGCTCGTTCCAGCTGACCGTGTAGAAGACACCCTCAGTGTTGGCCGCGCCGATGCCGTCGCTGTACTGACCGGCGTTGCTGGGGGCCGAGGTCTGGAACAGAGCCTTGGGCGTGTAGCCGAGCTGCTTGAGCGACCGGACCAGGCCAACGCCGTCCTCGAACACCGCGCCCTGGGCGATCAGGTCCGGCTTCTTGTTCTTCAGCGTATTGGCGATGGTCTGGAAGTTGGTCGTGTCGGCGGGGTAGACCCCGGAGAACACCGTCTTCACGCCGAGCGCCTCGAGTTGCTTCTGCATGGACTCGATGACCGGGCGCGTGAACGGGTCGTCCTGGGTCGGGTAGGCCGCCGTCTTCGGGCGGTCGCTCGCTGAGAGCGACTTGATGTAGTCCACGAACACGTCCGCCTGGTGCGGCGCGGTGGCGGGCTGGGCGAAGAACAGATACTTGAAGCCGCGGGCGAACATCTTCGGCGCCCCACCGGCAGGCTCCACGAAGGCGTAGCCGTTCTTCTCGGCCACGGCCGACGCCGGGAAATTGAGCAGCGAGGAGAAGGTGCCCATCACGAGGTCGACCTTGTCCTGGGTGATCAGCTTGGTGTAGTCGGCGACCACGGTGTCCTGATTGGACGCGTCGTCAACGATCTTGAGCGTGATCTTGCGGCCGAGCAGACCGCCTTTGGCGTTGACCATGCCGGCCCACACCTGGTACCCGCGCTTCGCCTCGCCGCCCGGCTGGGAGAAGTCACCGGTCAGCGGCAACGAGATGCCGATCGTGACTGGCTTCCCGTTCGACGCCGAGGTGCTCCCACCTCCGCTGGGAGACTCGCTGCCTCCACAGGCGGCGAGCAGCAACGCTCCCGCCACGCCGGTGACGACCAGCGCGGACCAGCGGCGGGCACGGCGGGTCGGCCGGAGCCGGGCAGGCTCCGGGGAAGCGGGATGCGACATCTGGTCGGTCATGCGCCCTCCTGGGGTGGCACCGGGTCCGCAATCGATTGCGCTACGGGCATCTTGGAGAGCCGAGCGCAGACTGTCAAGGTTAACGAGGCGTTACGGGTCCGTGACAGCAATCGATTGTGAGTAAGGTGCCGAGCATGAGCCCGTCCCCGACGCCGCTGGTGGTCGGCACCTTCTCGCCGTCCGTCCTGCTCCGGGTGGCCCGCCGCACTGGCGTCCTGGACCGGCACCGGTTGGCTGTCGAGGAGCACTCGGTGCCGTCCTCACCAGGCCAGTTCGCGGCCTTGGCCGACGGATCGATCAGCGCCGCCCTGACCAGCCCGGACAACGTCATCGCCTACCGGTTCCTGCCGGGCAACCCGCTGGGCGGTACCCGCGACGTGCGCATCATCGCCGCCGTGGACCGTGGCCTTGGCCTCGGCCTGTACGCCGGCACAGGCACTGCAGGCGTCGCAGCCCTCAGAGGACAGGTCATCGGCGTCGATGTCGCGGCGTCGGGCTTCGCGTTCGCGCTGTACGAGATCCTGTCCGGGGCGGGCCTGGACCGAGAGGACTACCAGCTCGCCGAGCTCGGCTCCACCCCCAACCGACTGCAAGCGCTGCTCGAGGGCCGATGTGCGGCCACCATGCTGAACGCCGGCAACGATCTCAAGGCCGACGACGCCGGGCTGGTCCGCCTGGCTGACGTCAGCTCGGTCGCCTCGCCGTACCTGGGCACGGTGCTCGCCGTGCAGGGCGATCCGTCACCCGCGGTCCGCTCCCTGGCGACCGCACTGCTCGACACGGCCGACGACCTTCGCAACGGGGGCTCCCGGGCTGCGGCACTCGAGGAGGCCGCCGCCACGGGTCTCGCATCGCACCTGGCCGAGCGGTACGTCGACCGGTTGCTTGACCCGAACCAGGGGCTCGTTCCGGGTGGCACAGTCGACGTCGAGTCCCTCTCCTCGGTCATCGAACTTCGGCGCCGTCACCTGCCACCGGAGACGGCTGCGCTGCTGGACGGGGCCGTCGACGCGAGCTCCGGCCTCGTGGACGAGGGCTCGCGAACGCGCCGGTGAGCACTACGCTGCCGCCCGTGCGACCGCCCACTCTGCGCGACGTGGCCCTGGGTGCTGGGGTGCACCCGGCGACGGCCTCCCGGGCCCTGAATCCCGCGACGCGCCCGTTGGTGAACACTGAGACCGCCAGCCGGGTCCTGCGGGTGGCGGAGTCACTTGGCTACCGGCCGAACCCGATCGCACGCAGCCTGAAGACCTCCCGGTCCGCGACGGTGGGACTGGTGATCCCCGACCTGACCAACCCGCTGTTCCCGCCGATCGTGCGCGGCATCGAGGACGTGCTCGGTCCAGCTGGCTACAACGCATGGCTGGTCAACACGGACAACGACGCCGACCGGGAGGAGTCGCTGATCGACTCACTGCGCTCTCGCCAGGTGGAGGGGCTGATCGTCGCGACCGCCCGACTACAGCACCCCCTGCTCGATCGGCTGCACGCCGAAGGCGTTCGGATGGTGCTCATCAACCGGCGTACGGCCAACGCGGACCTGCCCTCGGTGACAGGTGACGACGCCACCGGGGTCGCCACTGCCGTGGCGCATCTCGCCGACCTTGGCCACCGCCGGATCGTCCACTTGGCGGGACCGCAGAACACATCGACCGGCCTCGTCCGGCACCGTGCCTTCCTGCAGGCGTTGCGTGACCACGGGCTGGACGACGACCTCGGGCTCGTCGCCCAGTGCGCGTCGTGGAGTGAGGAGGAAGGGGCCCGGGCACTTCGCGAGTTGCTGGACGCCGGCCGCGAGTTCACCGCTGTCATTGCTGGCAACGACCTGCTCGCATTGGGTTGCTACGACGTGTTCGCCGAACGCGGCATCGAGTGCCCGCGCGACCTCAGTGTCGTGGGTTTCAACGACATGCCGTTCATCGACAAGCTGCGTCCGCCCCTGACCAGCGTCCGGGTCCCGCACTACGAGCTCGGCAGCGAGGCGGCGCGAATGCTTCTGGAGGGCCTCCGATCCCCGACGTGGCAGGTGCGATCGGTGCTACTCCCGCTCACGCTGACGCGTCGACAATCGACCGGACCGCCGAGACACACGCCCGCTGAGAACCTGGGCTGAATTGCCGAGCCGGAAGGCGCACAATCACGGCAAGGAGGAACCGCAACGGCCCCTGCCCGGAGGCCGGGAAAGAGGCCGTGACCTGCGGTGATCGGGAGCCGCCTATCGGAGTCGAACCGATGACCTACGCATTACGAGTGCGTCGCTCTAGCCGACTGAGCTAAGGCGGCGTGCGCGGCGAACCGCGGCACGACGAGAAAGTCTAGGGCAGGACGAGAGGTGCCCAACGCACCGGCCAGCTACTTGCAGCGTTTCCCCGCGGCCGGCAGCTTGCCCTCGATGAGGTAGCCGTCGACCGCATCATCGATGCAGGAGCTCGATCCCCGGTACGCCGTGTGCCCGTCGCCCACGTACGTCAGCAGCCGAGCCGACTGAAGTTGCTTCTCGACGGCCTGCGCCTCGGCGTACGGGGTGGCGGGGTCACGGGTGGTGCCGACGAGCAGGATCGGCTTCGCGCCGGCCGCGCGCACCGGGTGCGGCCCGACGGCCGGCGGGTAGGGCCAGTAGGCGCAGGGCAGCGAGCTCCACCCGAGGTACGCCCCGAAGTGCGGCGCCTCGGCCTGCAGCCGGTCGGAGAACGACCGGACGGTGGCCAGGTCCTTCTCCTCGGGCCGGTCCGAGCAGTTGACGGCGTACTGCGCGGCGATCGCGTTGGTCGTGTAGTGCCCGTGCTCGTCCCTGTCGTCGTAGAGGTCAGACATCGTCAGCAACGCGGAGCCGTCGCCGTTCTCGGCCTTGGACAGGGCCTCGCGCAGCAGCGACCAGAAGCTCTTGTCGTAGAGCCCGAAGGCGACCCCCAGCTCAGCCAGCGCCTGGGTGAGCGGCCGGCCGCGGTCAGCCGCGAGTGGATGGACATCGACCCGGTCGAGCAGGCGGGCGATCGCGGCCAGTGCCGTCGCCTGGCTGCCGCGGTAGGGGCAGCTGCTCCGCTTCACGCAGTCGGCGGCGAACGCCGCCAGGGCCCGCTCGAAGCCCAGCGCCTGCACGCGGTTGGCCGCATCGCTCGACAACGACGGGTCCACCACCCCGTCCAGCACCAGTCGCCCGACACGGTGCGGGAAGAGCTCGGCGTACGTCTCGCCGAGGTAGGTGCCGTAAGACTTGCCGAGGTAGTAGAGCTGTGGATCGCCGAGCACCCCCCGCAACACGTCAAGGTCCCGCGCCGTGTCGCGGGTGCTCAGGTGCGCGATCAGCGCCCCGCTGTGCTCGCGGCAGCGCTGCACGAACAGCTGCGAGAGCTGCACGATCCTTTCTTCCTCCGCGGAGATGTCGGGTGAGCCGTCCGCGGCGAGAAACACGTCGTTCTCGGGGTCGTTCAGGCAGCGGACCGGCGAGCTCGCACCGACACCGCGCGGGTCGAAGCCGACGAGGTCGAACCTCTTCAGCAACCGGCTCGTGACGATGCCGTCAGCGGCCCGCGCGTAGTTGAGGCCCGACGCGCCGGGTCCGCCGGGGTTGACCACTAGCGCGCCGATCCGCTTGCTCTTCGAGTCGGCCGGGCGCCGGTTGACGGCGATCGTGATCGTCGCCCCGGTGGGCGCGGAATAGTCCAGCGGTACGACGATGCGGGCGCACCGGAACCCGTCGCCGCACCCTTTCCAGGTGGGCTTCTGGGCGTAGAAGCGCTGCAGGCCTGGAGGTGTCGGGGATGGTGCGCTGGGGGAAGCCGTCGCGCTCGACGAGGCGGTCGACGGCTGCGCCGGGTGGTCCTTCGGGGACGACGAGCATCCGGCGAGCAACGCCAGCGACGCGACCACCGCGACAACATGCACGGGGCGGCGGGGTCGGCTAGCGGGAACCACCGGCGCCAAGCGCGATCGTCAGGGCCTCGATGGCGAGCAGCGGTGCGACGTTAGCGGCGATCGCCTCGCGCGCTGCGAGCACCGAGTCGATGTGCTGAAGCGTCGCCTCGGGGGTGCCTGACCGGGCCAGTGCGCGGACGGCTTCTCCGAGCTCCTCGTTGACCAGCTCGACCTGCGCGCCGACCTGCACTGCCAGCACGTCGCGGTAGAACGACGCGAGGTCGACGAGGGCGCGGTCGAGCGCGTCGCGGCGGAACCGGGTCCCCCTCGACTTCTGCTGCTTCTCGAGGTCCTTGAGCTGGGCGGCGGAACCGGCCGGCATCGAGCGCCCGACGGTGCCCCCGCCCAGCGCCCGGCGCAGCAGCTCGGTCTCGTGCAGGTCGATCGGGGCGCTGGTCTCGCTGGCCTCCTGCGTGGCGGCGGCGACGAGGTCGGCGGCGACGTCCAGTGCGGGGCCGAGCTCCGAGAGCGAGAACGGCAGCCGCAGCACCGCATGTCGACGCAGCCGGGCCTCCTCATCTGTGGCCAGCCGCCGGGCCCGGCCGATGTGACCTTGGGCGGCTCGCGCCGCGAAGGCCGCCATCGCCGGGTCGATGCCGTCGCGGCGGACCAGGACGCCGGCCACCGCCTCGGTGGTCGGCGTGCGTAGCGACACATGGCGGCAGCGCGACCGGATCGTGGGAATGACATCCTCCAGCGCCGGCGCGCACAACAGCCACACCGTGTGCTGCGTCGGCTCCTCGATCGCCTTGAGCAGGACATTGGCGGCTCGCTCCTGGAGCCGGTCGGCGTCCTCGATGACGATGACCTGCCAGCGGCCACCCGCCGGGTGCCGGGCCGCCCACGACACGAGATGACGCACGTCCTTGATCGCGTGGAACAGGCCCTCGGTGGTGACGACCTCGACGTCGGCGTGCGTGCCCGCGAGCACGGTGTGGCACGCGTCGCAGTGGCCGCACCCGTTGTCAGGGCACTGCAGCGCGGCCGCAAAAGCCCGGGCTGCGTTGGAGCGACCCGACCCAGGCGGCCCGGTGAACAGCCAGGCGTGCGTCATGCCCTCTCCACTGCCACCGGCGCGCCCGTCCGCGGCCGCGAGGGCTGCCCGGCTCAGGATCTCGACCACCCGCTCCTGACCGACGAGGTCGTCCCAGACCCCGGCCGACGCAACCAGCGTCACCGGTCGTCCCTGCTCTCGCGCACGGGCAGCTCGATGGTCTTGTCGTCAGGCCCGCCGAGCAGCTCGTCGGCAAGAGTGAGGTGCTTGGTGGGCGGGTCGACCCGGTCGTTCGCCGACGGCGGGGGCGGGGGCGGGGGCTGCGGACGGGTCAGTCCTGACGTCGGCAGCCGCTCGGCGGCCTCGCGGAACGCCTGATCGGCGGCGGCCTGGCGGGCGCGCTCCTCGGCGTCCAGACGCTTCCGCTCCGCGGCTGCGATGCGTTCCCGCTCCGCTGCCTCCCGGCGGGCCTGGTCCTCAGCCTGCCGCCTGGCCTGCTCCTCGGCCTTCAGCCGGGCCTTCTCCTCGGCCTCGAGCCGGGCTCGCTCGGCCGCCGCGGCGGCCTCCACTCGCGCGCGCTCGGCCGCCTCTTCGGCCTCGACCCGTTCGCGTTCGGCCGCCTCTTCGGCCGCACGCCGTCGGCGCTCCTCCTCCACCCGACGGGCCTCTTCCCGCGCAGCGATCTCCGCCGGGCTGAGCGGAAGGATGGGACCGAGGCGCTCCTGCACCCGGGCGAGCACCTGCTCCGGCCGAAGGGCCGCGTCGACGACGAGGTAGCGCGATCGGTCGGCCGCCGCGAGCTCGAGGAAGTGCTGGCGCACCCGGTCGTGGAACGCCAGCGGCTCGCGCTCGAGCCGGTCAGACGTCTCCAGCCGCTGCAGGCCCTCGATCGGCGGCAGGTCGAGCAGCACCGTGAGATCCGGGCAGAGACCGTCGCTCGCCCACGACGAGATCCTCGCGATGTCCGCGACGTCGAGGTCGCGACCGGCTCCCTGGTAGGCGATCGAGGAGTCCATGTAGCGGTCGCTCACGACGATCGCCCCACGCTCCAGCGCCGGCTGGATCACCGTCGCCACGTGCTCGGCCCGGTCGGCTGCGAACAGCAACGCCTCGGTCCGCGGGGAAACCGGCGGACCCGCACTCACATCCAGCAGCTCCGACCGCAACCGCTGACCGACCGGGGTGCCACCAGGCTCGAGCGTGACGACGACCTCATGACCCTTCGTGCGCAGCCAGTCGGCGAGCAGCCGGGCCTGGGTGGACTTCCCGACGCCCTCGCCCCCCTCGAGGGCGAGGAAGAAGCCCGTCCTGCCCGCGCCAGCCACTACCCGCCGCGTCGACATCGGGTGCTGGTGGAAGGCACTGACGAGGTCGGCGACCAGCGGCACCCCACGCCGATCGTCCATCTGCCGGTAGGAGGCCACGCCAAGAACGGCAGCGAGCAGTCCAAAGACGAGCATGGTGATCGCGGCACCGTTGTAGGTGAGCACCATCGTGTCGGTGACGCGGATCGCGTGTCGCCCGAAGAAGGCAGCCAGCAACGGCGACACCGCGAGCACCAGGACGAGCACCGCCCGCACCAGCGTCTGGACGAACGCGAAGGTCCGGCCGCGCAGCTCGTCGGCCACCTCCAGACCGAGCAGGGTGTAGCCGGTGACCCACGCGATGCCCGCCCAGCCGCCGATCACCAGCGTGATCATCACCGCCGCGACCATGTGCGGGATCAGGGCTAGCAACGCGAGCGAGAGACCGGCCGCCACGATGCACAGCCCGAGCAGCCGACGTCGGCTGAAGCCTGGCACCACCCGCGGTCCCAGGAACATGCCGGCCGCCAGACCGACGAACACCGTCCCGAACAGCAGTCCATAGCCGGGCTCGCCGGCCCCTAGGTCACCCACGAACGTCCGGGCCAACCCGATGACCGCGCCCCCGGCAGCGAAGGCCCCGAGCATGCCGGCCACGAGCCCACGCACCAACGGCGTACGGCCGATGAACGACCAGCCTTCGACGAGGGTCCGCCACACCGACGGGGGCTTTTCGGTGTGGCGGCCCGGAGACCTGGACGGGATCTCGGTGAGCCGCAGGATCGTGACCGCCGACACCAGGAACGTCGCGGCGTTGAAGAACAGCGCCAGGTCGACTTCGTTGATGGACGGCAGCCAGTTGTCGACGATGCCCGTCAGCAGGGCCAGCCCCGAGAAGACGGCAGCGGCGACCGGCGCGGACCCGTACGTCGTGAAGAGGCTGAGCTGGTTGGCGGTCTCGAGCCGCTCGCGAGGCACCAGGTTGGGGACGGTGGCTTCCTTCGCGGGGATCCAGACCAGGCTGGCCGCCTCGATGAGGAAGGTCGCGACCAGCAGCCACCAGAGCGTGCCGACGACCGGGATCGACGCGAAGAGAACGAACCGCGCCACGTCGCAGGTGACCATCGTCCAGCGGCGGTCGAGCCGGTCGGCGACCACACCGGCGATGGGGCCGATGATGATCGCCGGGGCGAGGCGCAGCACGAAGACGCTCGCGATCGCGACGTTGGCCGCGGCGTAACCGTGCGAGGCCAGCCGGGGCGCGAGAGCGGTCAGCGCCAGGAGGCCCAGCCAGTCGCCGAAGCTGGACAGCGACAGCGCGGTCCAGAGCTTGCGGAACGCCGGCACCCGCAGGACCCCACGCAGGTCGTGCTCGGTGCTGACGGCGTAGCCGCCGGGCTCGGTCACCCGGTCAGACTAACGAGAACCCCCGTCACCCTCCCCACTGGTGAGTTCCGCAGGTTTTCTGGGGCATTTTGCCTGCGACTCACCGGTCGAGGGGGCTACTTGGTGGCAGCCTTCTTGGCGGCCTTCTTGGCGGGTGCCTTCTTGGCGGCCTTCTTCGCCGTTCGCTTCTTGGGCGCCGGGCCCTTGGCGCGCTTCTCGGCCAGCAGCTCAGCCGCTCGCTCGATCGTCACCGACTCGACCGTGTCGCCCTTGCGCAGGGTCGCGTTGGTCTCGCCGTCGGTCACGTAGGCGCCGAAACGCCCCTCCTTGACTAGCACCGGCGTCCCCGACGTCGGGTCCGGCCCGAGGTCCCGCAGCGGCGCCGCGGCGGCCCGCCCCCGCTGCTTGGGCTGGGCGTAGATCGCCAGCGCCTCCTCCAGCGAGATGTCGAACATCTGCTCCTCGCTGGCCAGCGAGCGCGAGTCGCTGCCGCGCTTGAGGTAGGGCCCGTAGCGGCCATTCTGCGCGGTGATCTCCTCACCCGTCCCCGGGTCGACGCCGACGACGCGCGGCAGGGACAGCAGCCGCAGTGCGTCCTCGAGGGTGACCGTGTCCAGCGACATCGTCGCGAGCAGCGACCCGGTCCGCGGCTTGTCCGCCTTCGCCGCGTCATCGGGCAGCACCTCGGTCACGTACGGCCCGTAGCGCCCGGCCTTGGCGACGAGCGGCAGCCCGCTGACCGGATGTACGCCGAGCTCCCGCTCCCCACTCGGCGCGGACAGCAGTTCCTCGGCCTTGTCGACGGTCAGCTCGTCCGGAGCGAGGTCCTCCGGGACGGACGCCCGCTCCTCGCCGCGCTCGACGTACGGGCCGTAACGCCCCACCCGCAGCACGATCCCCGCGCCGATCGGGATCGAGTTGACGTCCCGCGCATCGATCTCGCCCAGGTCCTCGACGAGCGACCGCAGGCCCCCGAGCGCGTCGCCGGCGCCGAAGTAGAAGTCGTGCAGCCACACCGCGCGGTCCGCGTCGCCGTTCGCGATGCGGTCGAGGTCCTCCTCCATCTCCGCGGTGAAGTCGTAGTCGACGAGCTCGCCGAAGTGCTTCTCCAGCAAGGCCGTGACGGCGAAGGCGAGCCAGGTCGGGACGAGCGCCGATCCCTTCTTGAACACGTAGCCGCGGTGCAGGATCGTCCCCATGATCGAGGCGTACGTCGAGGGCCGCCCGATCGCGCGTTCCTCCATGGCCTTGATCAGCGTCGCCTCGGTGAAGCGCGGCGGCGGGCTCGTGGCGTGCCCGGTCGGGTCCAGGCGCACCGGGTCGACGGCGTCGCCCTGGGCCAGGTTGGGCAGGCGTCGCTCGTCGTCGGCGACAGCAGTCGGGTCGACGTCGTCGTCGCGTCCCTCCTCGTAGGCCGCGAGGAAGCCCCGGAACGTGATGACCGTGCCGGACGCGGTGAACTCCGCGTCGCGCCCGTCAGTCGCGGTCGCGCCGAGGCGGATCGTCGCGGTGCGGCCCCGCGCGTCGGCCATCTGCGAGGCGACGGTGCGCTTCCAGATCAGCTCGTACATCGCGAACTCGTCGCGGGAGAGCTCGCCGGCGACCTCCCCCGGCGTACGGAAGGTGTCCCCCGCCGGGCGGATCGCCTCGTGCGCCTCCTGCGCGTTCTTGACCTTGCGCTCGTAGCGCCGCGGGACGTCGGGGACGTACTCGGCGCCGTAGAGCTGGCGGGCCTGGTCGCGGGCCGCGGTCAGCGCGGCCTCGGACAGCGTGGTCGAGTCGGTCCGCATATAGGTGATGTGGCCGTTCTCGTAAAGCCGCTGGGCGACGCGCATCGCCGTCTCGGACGACATGCGGAGCTTGCGGCTGGCCTCCTGCTGCAGCGTCGAGGTCATGAACGGCGGGGCCGGCCGGCGGGTGTAGGGCTTGTCCTCGACCGAGCGGACCTCGAACGGCCGTTGGTCCAGCGCGCCGGCGAGCGACCGGGCCGCGGACTCGTCGAGCGCGACGGCGTCCTTGGTCCGCAGCGCGCCGTCGGTGCCGAAGTCGCGCCCGGTGGCAACCCGGCTGCCGTCCACGGCTGCGAGGCGGGCTGCGAAGCTCGCGCCCTCAGCGGCGGAGAAGACGCCCTCGATGTCCCAGTAGGACGCCGACCGGAACGCCATCCGCTCGCGCTCGCGCTCGACGACGAGGCGGGTGGCGACGGACTGGACCCGGCCGGCTGAGAGACCCTGGCGGA
>JAVEDB010000134.1 GCA_030841185.1 Actinomycetota bacterium | reverse complement strand
AGGGCGTCTGGCGGGGAGCGGCCGTGGTGATCGCTGGCGCGGGCCTGTCCGGTTCGGCTGCGGCCCGGGTGCTGACCGACCTCGGTGCCGACGTGACGCTCGTCGACGCGCGGCTCGGCAACGACGGCGAGCTGCCCACAGCTGCCGACCTCGTCGTCACATCACCGGGCTGGGCACCGTTGCACCCGCTGCTGGTAGCGGCCGCGGCACGGGACGTGCCCGTCTGGGGGGACGTTGAGCTGGCGTGGCGGCTACGAGACCCGGCCGTGGCCTGGCTCGGTGTGACCGGCACCAACGGCAAGACCACGACGGTGCGGATGCTGGCGTCGATGCTGGCCGCCGCCGGACATCGGACTGTCGCCGCCGGGAACGTCGGCCTGCCGCTGCTCGACGCGGTGCTCCCGGGTTCGCCGTACGACGTGATCGCGGTGGAGCTGTCGAGCTACCAGCTGCACTGGACGTCGACGGTCGCCTGTGCGGCTGCCGCGATCCTCAACGTGGCTCCCGACCACCTGGACTGGCACGGGTCGTTCGACGCCTACGCCGCCGACAAGGCGCGCATCTGGGCGCCCGGGACCGTGGCCGTGGCGAACGCCGACGACGCGAGCACCCGGGCGCTGTCCGCGGGGCGTGCCCAGGTGTCGTTCACCCTGGGCCATCCCGGGCCCGGCCAGCTCGGCGTGCGCGATGGCTGGCTCGTCGACGCCACCGGCATCGATTTGGGGAGCGCCGTTCGCCTGGCGCCGGTCGATGCCGTGCGGCCGGCGGCGCCGCACAACGTCGCGAACGCGCTGGCCGCGGCCGCTCTCGCCCGGACCCACGGGGTCGAGCCCGCCGCGGTGGAGGCCGGGCTGCGCGCGTTCGTCCCGGACGCGCATCGCATCGCGGCGGTCGGGATCGTGGCGGGGGTCGCCTACGTAGATGACTCGAAGGCGACCAACGCCCATGCCGCCGAGGCATCCATCGCGTCTTTCGACCATGTGGTCTGGGTGGCGGGCGGCCTCGCCAAGGGTGCGCGCTTCGACGAGCTCGTCGTTTCGGCTGCGTCCCGGCTGCGTGGCGTCGTGCTGATGGGACGCGACCGGGCGCTGATCGGCGACGCCGTCGCGCGACACGCCCCCGATGTGCCGGTCGTCGACGTGTCCACGTCCGACACTGGGGCCATGGACGACGTCGTGCGCGCCGCCACGGGTCTCGCGCGGCCCGGGGACACCGTGCTCCTCGCGCCCGCGTGCGCCTCGATGGACATGTTCACCAACTACGGGGAGCGCGGCGACGCCTTCGCGGCGGCCGTGGCCCGACTCCGTCCATGACGGCTACCTCTCCCGCGGGCTCGGCCCGCGTCGCGGGTCGTCGGCGGCCGGTCGCGCTCGCCGCCGAGGCCTCGTCCGACTCGCTCCTGCATCGCGCGGCCACGCCCTACTACCTGCTGCTCGGTGCCACCGTGCTGCTGCTCGTCCTCGGGCTCGTCATGGTGTTCTCGGCGTCCAGCGTGCTTGCCTTCAAGTACCTGGGCTCGTCCTACGCGATCGTCGTCAAGCAGGCGATGTGGGTCGGGATCGGGCTTCCGCTCACCGCGGTGGCCTCGCGCCTGCCGGTGCGCGCCTGGCGGGCACTTGCCTACGTCGCGCTCGTCGCGTCGCTCGCGCTGCTCTGCCTCGTCGTGGTGGCCGGCACCGAGGTCAACGGCAACCGCAACTGGATCGACTTCGGCGGACCCTTCCGCGTGCAGCCCTCCGAGCTCGCGAAGCTCGCCCTCATCCTGTGGGGCTCCGATCTGCTCGCGCGCAAGCACAAGCTGCTGTGCCAGTGGAAGCACCTGCTCGTGCCGATGGTCCCGGTCTCGGGGCTCGTCGTCGCGCTCGTCCTGCTCGGCGGCGACCTCGGGACGGCGATCATCCTCGTCGCGATCATCGCTGCGCTCCTCTACATAGCGGGCAGCCCGTTGCGGCTGTTCATCGCTTTCATCGCCCCCGTCTTCGCGGTCGGGCTGCTCATGGTTCAGAGCGGGTCGGAGCGCCTGTCGCGGATCACCTCGTGGCTGAACCCGACGCTGGACCCGGGCGGCGTCGGCTGGCAGGCGCTGCACGGCAAGTTCGCGCTCGCGTCCGGAGGCTGGTGGGGCGTCGGGCTGGGCGGCTCGAAGGAGAAGTGGGGCAGCCTCCCCGAGGCGCACACCGACTTCATCTTCGCGATCATCGGCGAGGAGCTCGGGCTGGTCGGCACGCTGACCGTGCTGGGCCTGTTCGGGGTCATCGGCTACGCGGGTCTGCGGGTCGCGGTGCATGCCGAGGACCCGTTCGTGCGACTCGCCTCCGCCGGCGTGACAGCGTGGATCCTCGTGCAGGCCATGGTCAATATCGGAGCGGTGCTCGGCGTCCTGCCGATCACGGGCGTGCCGCTCCCGCTCGTCTCCTACGGCGGCTCCGCCCTGGTGCCCACCATGGTGGGCCTCGGAATGCTGCTCTCCTTCGCGCGACAGCCGCGCGGGAGGTAGCCGTGCACGTCGCGATAGCCGGGGGAGGCACCGCCGGGCACATCGAGCCCGCACTCGCCCTGGCCGATGCCCTGCGCCGCCGCGACCCCTCGATCGGCATCACGGCGCTCGGGACTGCGCGCGGCCTCGAGACGCGACTCGTCCCCGCGCGCGGCTACGAGCTCGCCCTCATCCCGCCGGTGCCGATCCCGCGTCGCCCGAACCTCGACCTGCTGCGGACGCCGGTGCGGCTCCGCGCTGCCATCGACGCCGCGGCTGCGGTGCTGCGACGCGAGAACATCGACGTCCTCGTCGGCTTCGGCGGTTACGTCGCCGGTCCCGCCTATCTCGCCGCGCGACGGCTCGCCGTGCCGATCGTCGTGCACGAGGCCAACCCGCGCCCCGGCTGGGCGAACCGTCTCGGCGCGCGGTTCACCCGTTTCGTCGCGGTGAGCTTCCCGGGCACCGGGCTGCGCAACGGCCAGTACGTCGGCCTCCCGATCCGCCGCGCCATCGCGACCCTCGACCGCGCCGCCAGCCGCACCGAGGGCCGTTCACACTTCGGGCTCGCGACGGAAGCCCCGACGCTGCTCGTCACCGGCGGCTCGCAAGGGGCGCGTCGGCTCAACGAGGCCGTGGCTGGTGCAGCGCCGGCCCTCGCCGAGGCGGGCATCCAGGTGCTGCACGCCGCCGGACCGGCCAACGTCGTCACGGTCGACCGGCCGCCCGGCTCCCCGGCGTACGTCGTCGTCCCTTACCTGGACCGGATGGATCTCGCGTACGCCGCAGCCGACCTCGCGTTGTGCCGGGCCGGCGCCAACACCGTCGTCGAGATGGCAGCCGTCGGTCTGCCCGCCGCGTTCGTTCCGCTGCCGATCGGCAACGGTGAGCAGGAGCTGAATGCCCGCCCGGTGGTCGACGCCGGCGGGGGCCTGCTGGTCGAGGACGCGGCATGCACCCCCGAGTGGGTCGCCGCAACGCTGACTCCGCTTCTGCACGACCCGGCGCGGTTGGCCACCATGAGTGCGGCCGCGGCCGCACTCGGTCGACGGGACGCCGACGAGCGGCTCGCGGACATGGTCCTCGCCGCGGCGGCGTCGAAGGGAGCTGCGCGACCGTGAGCGCTGTCCCCGCACCTGCGGTCACCGTTCCCGCCGAAGACCTCGGCAGGGTGCACTTCATCGGCATCGGCGGCGCGGGCATGTCGGGTATCGCGCGCATCCTGCTGGCTCGCGGCATCACGGTGTCCGGCAGCGATGCCCGGGACTCTGTCGCGTTGACCGCCCTGCGCGCGATCGGCGCGCGGGTCGCCGTCGGTCACGACGCCGCCAACCTCGGCGACGCCGACACCGTCGTGGTCTCCAGTGCGATCCGCGAGACCAACCCCGAGCTCGTCGCCGCCCGCGAGGCCGGCCTCCTCGTGCTACCCAGGGCCGCAGCGCTGGCCTCGGTGATGGCCGGCCGGCGCGGCGTCGCTGTCGCCGGCACGCACGGGAAGACCACGACCACCTCCTTGCTCACGGTCGCCCTGCAGCACTGCGGCGCGGACCCGTCGTTCGCGATCGGCGGTCATCTGAACGAGTCGGGGACGAACGCGCACAACGGGTCGGGGGACACCTTCGTCGCGGAGGCCGACGAGAGCGACGGCTCGTTCCTCATCTATGAGCCCTTCGCCGCGATCGTCACCAACGTGGAGGCCGACCACCTCGACCACTACGTCACGGCGGAGGCCGTGGAGGACGCGTTCGTCGCGTTCAGCAAACGGATCGTTCCCGGTGGCTTCCTGGTCACCTGTGCGGACGACGACGGCGCCCGGCGGCTGGCCCGCTCCACCGCGGACGGGGGCACGACGGTGCATACGTACGGCGAGCACGCCGACGCCGACGTGCGCATCGCGGAGCTGGAGCTGACGGGGCAGACGTCTCGGTTCGAGCTGGTTCGCAGAGGCCGCCGGCTCGGCACCGTCCTCCTCCAGATCCCGGGGCGGCACAACGCGCTCAACGCCGCGGCGGCGCTCACCGCGGGCCTCGCGCTCGGCTACCCGTTCGACGGGCTGCGAACGGGCATCGCGGCCTTCACCGGCACCCGTCGACGGTTCGAGCTGAAGGGGACCGCGGGAGGCGTGCGGGTCTTCGACGACTACGCGCATCACCCGACCGAGCTGCGCGCGGTGCTGAACGCAGCGCGGGACGTGGCCGGCCAGGGCAGGGTGGTGGTGGCGTTCCAGCCCCATCTCTACAGCCGGACGCGAGCCTTCGCGACGGACTTCGGCGCGGCGCTCGGCCTCGCCGACGAGGTCGTGGTCATGGAGGTGTTCGCCGCGCGCGAAGACCCGATGCCCGGCGTCACGGGCGCGGCGGTGGCGGCCGCCGTGCCGCTGCCAGCGGGTTCGGTCAGCTTCGAGCCCTCCTGGTCGGCCGTGGCGGCCGCGCTGGCGTCCCGCGCGGGCCCGGGGGACATCGTCCTCACACTCGGGGCGGGCGACGTCACGATGATCGGTCCCGAGGTCCTCGCACTGCTCGAGGAGCCACTCCCGTGACGCGGCTGCGGGCCATGGTCGGGCTTGTCGGCCTGCTGGCGCTGGTTGTCGCCGCGGGCTGGGTGCTGCTCGGGACCGGGCTGCTCGGCGTCCGCTCCGTCACGGTGGTCGGAGCGAGCCGGGTCAGCACAGCCGAGGTGCTCGCCGCGGCGGCGGTCCGACCCGACCAGCCGTTGGCCAGCCTCGACGCCGCTGCCATCGCCGGCCGGGTCGCCGCGCTGCCGGCGGTGCGCAGCGCTGTGGTCGTACGTGAGTGGCCCCGTGCGGTGCGGATCACCGTGCACGAGCGGGTGCCCGCCGCAGTCCGGTTGGAGGGCTCGTCGTTCGCCCTCGTCGACCGCTCGGGCGTGGTGTTCGGTGTGGTCCGCAAGCGGCCATCGGGCCTTCCCCTCGTCAGCGCGCCGGTGGATGCCGGTGCACCGGCGCTGCGCGCTGCACTGGACGTGCTCGCCGCCGTGCCGCGGGTGCTGGCCGGCCAGGTTCTCGAGGTGCGGGCGGCGACGCCCGACCAGGTGACCCTTCGTCTGACCCGCAGCCGCATGGTGATGTGGGGGAGCCCCGAGCGGAGCCGGCGCAAGGCGGCGGTGCTCGCCGCGTTGATGACGCGCCCGGCCAAGATCTACGACGTCAGCGCGCCGGACGCGCCGACGACGCGGCTACGGTGACCGCCGTGAGCACCTCGCCGGGGCCCGAGACCGCCCCTGAACCCGCCTTCGACGCGGACGAGCGCACGATGCTGGACGGCTGGCTCGACCTGCACCGGGCAACCGTCGCGCGCAAGTGCGCCGGCCTCTCCGACGAGGACGCCGTGCGGTCGCTGGTGCCGTCGGCGACAACCGTCTTCGGCATCGTCAAGCACCTGCTCTGGGTCGAGCGAGGCTGGTTCCAGCGCCGGCTCGGCGGGCGCGAGTTCGTCGACCCGCCGTTCAGCGACGCCGACCCGGACGGGGAGTTCCGACCCGCGCCGGGGGAGACGCTGGGTGGTGTCCTCGCGGAGTACGCCGAGGAGTGCGCGCGCTCGCGTGCAGTCTCGTCGGCGATGGCGCTCGACGACATCGGCGCCATCCAGCGGGACGGCGACGACGTGACGGTCCGCTGGGTGCTCACGCACATGATCGAGGAGACGGCGCGCCACAACGGCCATCTCGACATCCTGCGCGAGCAGCTCGACGGGGTCACCGGCGAGTGGTGACGGCCGTCGCCTCGCGTCGCGACACGCCCGGTAGGCGGGGCCACCGCGTCGGTCGTTGAATCCGCCTCCCTCGGGTCCTAGCGTCCAGCCCAACCTCAGAAGTTGACATAACTATAAATCTCAACTTGAGGGTGAGAGTTCCGGCCAGGCCGGCGGGAACCAGACGGGAGGCACCGACGTGGCAGCACCGCAGAACTACCTCGCGGTCATCAAGGTCGTCGGCATCGGCGGCGGCGGTGTCAACGCCGTCAACCGGATGATCGAGGTCGGCCTCAAGGGCGTCGAGTTCATCGCGATCAATACCGACGCGCAGGCTCTGCTCATGTCCGACGCCGACGTCAAGCTCGACATCGGCCGCGAGCTCACCCGCGGTCTCGGTGCCGGCGCCGACCCCGACGTCGGGCAGAAGGCCGCCGAGGACCACGCGGAGGAGATCGAGGAGGTCCTCCGCGGTGCCGACATGGTCTTCGTCACCGCAGGCGAGGGCGGCGGCACGGGCACCGGCGGCGCGCCGGTCGTGGCGCGGATCGCCCGCTCGATCGGGGCGCTCACCATCGGCGTCGTCACCCGCCCGTTCGGCTTCGAGGGGCGGCGTCGTGCGCACTCCGCGGACACCGGCATCGACAGCCTGCGCGAGGAGGTCGACACCCTCATCGTCATCCCGAACGACCGCCTGCTCTCGATCTCCGACCGCAACATCAGCGTGCTCGACGCGTTCAAGTCCGCCGACCAGGTGCTGCTGCAGGGCGTCTCCGGGATCACCGACCTGATCACCACCCCGGGTCTGATCAACCTGGACTTCGCCGACGTGAAGTCGGTCATGTCCGGCGCCGGCTCGGCGTTGATGGGCATCGGCTCGGCCCGCGGCGACAGCCGGGCGGTGGAGGCCGCCGAGATGGCGATCTCCAGCCCGCTGCTCGAGGCGTCGATCGACGGCGCCCACGGTGTGCTGCTGTCGATCTCCGGTGGCTCCGACCTCGGGCTGTTCGAGATCAACGAGGCCGCCCAGCTGGTCGCGCAGGCCGCGCACCAGGAGGCCAACATCATCTTCGGCGCGGTGATCGACGACGCGCTCGGCGACGAGGTGCGGGTTACCGTCATCGCTGCCGGGTTCGACGGCGGCAACCCGCGCCGAGCCAGCTCGGTGTCGACCCGGAGGGCCGAGGCCACCGCTGCCGCGGCACCGTCCACGGCGGCCCGGCCGAGCTTCACCCCGTCCCCGCTGGACAGCCCGTCGCGACACAGCGCCCCCCTGCCGGGCGAGTCCACCGAGCCGGTCCCCGACCGGCCGCCGCTGGAGCCCGCCTACGCCGGGTCGGGTGGCAGCCACATCACCCTGCCCCGTGGCGACCAGCCGGCCTCCGCACCAGCCTCCCGACCGGCCCGCACCATCGTCTTCGACGACGATGATCTCGACATCCCCGACTTCCTCAAGTAGGCCGTGGCCCGTGGTGCCGTCTCGGTGCTGACCTGGATCGGGGCCGTCGGCGCCGCGCGGCTGGGCTGCACCGATCGCTGGGGCGGGACGAGCCGACCGCCGTACGACGAGCTGAACCTCGGCGGGCATGTCGGCGACCGTCTCGACGACGTTGAGGAGAATCGGCGGCGTCTTGCCGGCGCGACCGGACTGCCAGCGGACCGGTTGCTCGTCGCCTCGCAGGTCCACGGCATCGAGGTCGCCGTCGTCGAGCGGCCGTGGTCGTCGCTGGAGGAGGCACCCGACGCCGACGCCATGGTGACGTCTGTCGCGGGCCTCGCCCTCGTCGTACTCGTCGCCGACTGCGCACCGGTCCTGCTCGCCAGTGCCGACCCGCTCGTGGTGGGAGTCGCGCACGCCGGCCGGCGAGGGATGGCAGCCGGTGTGGTGCCCGCGACGCTGCGCGCCATGAGAGATCTCGGGGCCGAGCCGGCGTCGCTCGTCGCGCACGTCGGTCCGGCCATCTGCGGACGTTGCTACGAGGTGCCCGCGGCGTTGCAGGACGAGGTGGCGCTGCGCGAGCCCCTGGCCCGGTCGACCACCAGGTCCGGCACGCCGGCGCTGGACCTGCGGGCCGGCGTGGTCGCCCAGCTACGGGTGGCCGGCGTTGCCTCCATCGAGGTCGACGCGGCGTGCACGTTCGAGGCGGCGCAGTTGTTCTCACATCGCCGCGACGGCGTCACCGGCCGGTTCGCAGGTGTTGCGTGGATCCCGGAGCCGGCGCTGACCTAGCCGACGACGAGCGTCGCCTTCATGTTGCCGTGGAAGCTGCAGACGAAGGGGTACGTCCCGGGCTTGGCCGGTGCGGTGAAGGTGCCGGTGCCGTTGGCATCGATCGTGACGTCGAATCCGCCGGCACCGCTCGCCGTCACCGTGTGCTTCATGTCGTCCATGTTCATGACTGTGACCGTCGCGCCGGTAGGCACGGACGCGGGAACGGTGAACGCGAAGTCCTTGATCGTGATCGTTGTTGCGCTCATCGACGGGCCCGCGCTCTGGCTGGCCGTGCCGGTGGGGGAGGTCGGAGTCGTTGCCGTGGCGGTGTCCGACGAGGAGCTGCACGAGGCGGTGAGCCCGACGGCCAGCAGGCACCCGGCAGCGACGAGGCAGGTTCGACGACGGCGGCTTGCGATCGGCACGGGAGCTCCTGGTGAACAGCGATGGGGGACGACTGTCATTCGGAACCGCACGGCAGCCCGGATGGGTCGCCAGCCGTAGGCAAGTACCTCGATATGCACCAAGCCGGACTCGTGGCCGGCACCGAATGCCTCTCGACAGGAACCGCGCGGCGGATTCGCGTGAGACGGCTCTGTACCTACGGCGTCCCGGACGTCACGAGAGGAACATAATGAACAGGATCACCCGAGCGGCACTCGCCGCTCCGGCCATGGGACTTGTCGGCGTCTTGGCGCTGGGTGGCCCCGCATTCGCTGCTGACGGCTCGGTGCAGGCGCAGCTGTCGCAGCTCAACGGTTCGGGAGCGAGTGGTACCAGCATGGTCACCGTCTCCGGCACGACCATCACCGTGAACCTGGCGGCACGTGGCCTGGTGGCGGACCAGCCGCACGCGGCGCACATCCACTTCGGGGCGGACGCTCGCCACGAGTGCCCGACGATGGCCGACGACACGGACAAGAACGGCCACCTCAACACCACCGAGGGTGGTCCCGCCTACGGTCCCGTCGTGGTGTCGTTGACGAAGACCGGTGACACCTCGGCGAAGTCCGTTCTCGCCATCGACCGCTATGACACCGCCAATGGCGGAAAGATCAGCTACGAGCGTGGCTCCATCACTGTCAGCCAAGAGGTCGCGGACGCGATCAGCAACGGTCAGGCCGTCGTCGTCGTCCACGGTGTGGACTACAACCACGACGGCAAGTACAGCGGCACCGCCAAGTCCGACCTGGACCCGAAGCTGCCCACCGAGGCCACCGACCCCGCGATCTGCGGTGTCCTGAGCGCGTCCCAGATGGGCGCGATGCCCAACGGTGGCGCGGCCACCGGTGACGGATCGACGACCGGCATCGAATACGCCGGCCTGATCGCCGCCGGCAGCATCGCCCTGCTCACCGGGGCGGCCCTCGTCTCGCGTCGCCGTCTCGTCCCGACCCGGCGCTGATGACTGACGCCGGGCAGGCAGTTCCGCCGATGCCTTCGCCTGCCCGGCGTCACCGCAGCACACCAGTCGCGGCCGCAGCGGTGCTCCTCCTTGTCGGTGGGGGCACCGCTGTCGGCATCGGGCTGCTGAAGCAGCAGCCGGCACCTCCCGCGCCACGACCCGCCGGCTCGCTGACGTCCCACGCTTCCTCCGCCGCTCCGTCGCCGTCCGGCCCGGCGACGCCGGTGGGCGACAAGCCGATCCGTCCGGTCGAGCTGCAGATCCCGTCCATCGGAGTACGCTCCCGGCTCACCGTCGTCGGGCTCAACCCCGACGGCACCCTCGCGGTGCCCAAGCCCGGCAAGGACTACGACAAGGCCGCCTGGTTCAACGGCTCGCCCACCCCGGGTCAGATCGGTCCGGCCGTGATCGAAGGTCACGTTGACGGGAAGGTCAACGGCCCGTCGGTCTTCTACCGGCTGGGCTCTCTCAAGCCCGGCCGACGCGTCGACGTGCGCCGCGCGGACGGGTCGCAGGTCCACTTCGTCGTGTACGCCGTGCGGCTCTACCCGAAGAACGCCTTCCCGACGCAGACGGTCTACGGCAACACCACCCGGCCCGAGTTGCGGCTGATCACCTGCGGTGGCCCCTACGACAAGAAACGGCAGGGCGGGGGATACCCGGACAACGTCGTGGTGTTCGCGTACCGCACGTAGGTGAGAATCGGACGGTGATGACCGGGCGAGCGAACGAGATGGCGGACCCCGACGACCGACGGTCGGAGATCGCCGCCAACCTCGCCGCCGTCGAGAGTCGCATCCGTACCGCGTGCGAAGCAGCAGGGCGGAGCCGCGACGAGGTGATCCTTGTTGCTGTCACCAAGACCTTCCCTGCCTCCGACGTCGAGCTTCTCGCCGCGTTAGGCATTCGCGACATGGGCGAAAACCGGCATCAGGAGGCGGCCGCAAAAGTAGCCGCGTGTGTGGCGGCCGGGCTCACCGAGCTGCGCTGGCACTTCGTCGGGCAGGTGCAGACCAACAAGGCCGGGGTCGTCGCTTCCTACGCGGACGTCGTGCACTCGGTGGACCGGATCCGGCTGGTCGCCGCCTTGGAGCGGGCGGCGCGCTCGTACGGGCGCACCCTCACCGCGCTGGTGCAGGTGGACCTCGAGCCGGTGGCGGATTCCGCGGCCCGCGGCCGCGGCGGGGCAGACGCCGACGAGACGACGGCCGTCGCGGCCGCCATCGAGGCATCGGAGTCCCTGGTGCTAGGCGGCGTCATGGGCATCGCACCTCTCGGCGGTGACCCCAGCGAAGCGTTCGCCCGCCTCGAGACGGCGGGCCGCGCGTTGCGCGCGTCGTACCCGCATGCCCGGATGGTGTCCGCCGGGATGAGCGGCGACCTGGAGGCGGCCATCGCCCATGGTGCGACACACCTACGCATCGGCACCGCCTTGCTCGGTTCGCGGCCCTCGCTCGGGTAGCGTTTCGGGCACAGGTTCGTTCCCCGACCGGAGGGCAGCAGGCATGGCCGGCGCGATGCGCAAAGCGATGGTCTACCTCGGCCTGGTCGAGGACGAGGACCACTACGACTACGACGAGTACGACGAGCCGGCCGG
>JAVEDB010000112.1 GCA_030841185.1 Actinomycetota bacterium | reverse complement strand
GTCGGTGCTAGTCCTTGAAGGCGTCCTTGACCTTCTCGCCGGCCTGCTTGAGGTTGGCCTTGGACTGGTCGCGCTCGCCCTGGCGCTCCAGGCCCTCGTCGCCGGTGAGCGACCCGACCTTCTCCTTGGCCTCACCGCGGACTTCCTCGACCTTGTTGCGGGTCTTGTCCTCGTTCCCCATTGCCAACTCCGTTCGGTCGCGTTGCGGACCTGCCCCTCCTACCGCGAGGTACGTGGGCGAAACCCGCCTCACGCCGCCGGCGAGGGCTTTCGGCCGCGGTGCACGGCCACGATCCCGGCCGACAGGTCCGACCAGGCGGGGTGCTCCCAGCCGGCTGCGCCGATGCGTCCGGCGAGCTCGGGCTGGTCCGGCCAGGCGCGGATGGACTCGGCGAGGTAGACGTAGGCGTCCGGGTTGCTCGACACCTTGCGGGCCACCGCAGGCAGCGCCCGCATCAGGTAGCCGCTGTAGACGGTGCGGAACGGCCGCCAGGTCGGATGGCTGAACTCGCACACCACCAGGCGGCCGCCGGGTCGCGTCACCCGGGCCAGCTCGGCCAGCGCAGCGTCCGGGTCGCTGACGTTGCGCAGGCCGAACGAGATGGTGACCGCGTCGAACGTGTTGTCGGCAAAGGGCAGCCGGAGCGCGTCCCCGGCCACGAACGGCAGTTCCGGGTGGCCGCGGCGCCCGACGCGGAGCATGCCGAGGGAGAAGTCGCACGGGACCACGAACGCGCCGGCCGCACGGATCGGTATCGACGAGCTGCCGGTGCCGGCGGCCAGGTCGAGGACCCGTTGTCCTGGTCGGGCGTCCACCGCGCGGGCTACCGCCGTACGCCATAACCGCGTCTGCCCGAGCGAGAGCACGTCGTTGGTGATGTCGTAGCGCTCGGCCACCCCGTCGAACATCGCCGCGACCTCGTGCGGCTCCTTCTCGAGGTCCGCGCGCGTCACCTCGTCACTGTGGCACAGGCCTCAGATGCGGTCCCGGTCGGCCGGGTTGTCCCCCGGGGCGTCGGCCGAGGTGTCCTGCTCCCGCTCAGGTTCCTGCGGGTTGGTGACCTGGCGCTCCCGCTGGGTCCGGGCCGCTGCGTCAGGATCGGCGAACTCCTGGTCGATCTCCCGCGGGTCGTCGCCGCCGTCGGTCGGATGGACGTACCGGTCCTCGCTCATGGCCGCCTCGCCTCTGTGTGTCTCGTGCGGGATTCTTCGACGGCCGATACCCGTGGTAGGACCACCGCATGCCCGACATCGACATCACCGCCTCCGACCGGCATGAGTACGCCGTCACGATCGCCGCCGACGACGGGACCCGGACCGAGCACCGCGTGCGGGTCCCGGAGAGCCTGCTCGAGCAGCTGGGACTCGCGGCCACGCAGGAGCCGCTGCTCGTCCGGGCCTCGATGCTCTACCTGCTCGAGCGCGAGCCGGCCTCGTCGGTGCTGCCCTCGTTCGGCCTGGACGACATCGCCCGGTACTTCCCTGACTACCCGACCGAGATCGGCAACTGGATCTGACGCGCCGTACGCTGCCTTCTCGTGACCTCCCCCGCCCGGCTCGCGCGCACCATCGTGCGAACGACTGCGGTGCAGCCGCTCGAGGCCCTGATCGCGCAGCTCCCGTCCTCGTCGGGCGCCCTCGCGTTCGTCCGTGGTGACGACGGGCTGGTCGGCTGGGGCGAGGCTGCTCGGCTCGAGGTCTCCGGCGCGGGTCGGTTCGAGGCGGCCCGGACGTGGTGGCAGGACCTGGTGGCGGGCTGGGACGTGGAGGACGACCTCGCGGTCCCCGGCAGTGGCCCGGTCGTGTTCGGGAGCTTCTCGTTCGACGAGGACGCGGTCTCAGTCCTGGTAGTCCCGCAGGTCGTGCTCGGTCGCCGGGACGGTGCGAGCTGGCTCACCACCGTGGACGGCACCGGTCCCACGGTCCATCCTGAGCCGGTCCGGCGGCCCGACGGTCTGCGCTACTCGGCCGGGCGGACCTCGGTCACGGCCTGGCACCAGGTGGTAGAGGAGGCGGTACGCCGGATCCGCGCCGGCTCGCTCGCCAAGGTTGTCCTCGCCTACGACCTGGTGGCAGCCGCCGAGTCCGACATCGACGCGCGATACGTGCTCGCCGGGCTGGCGCAGCGCTACCCGGACTGCTGGGCGTTCGCGGTCGAGGATTTGGTCGGCGCCACACCGGAGCTCTTACTCCGCCGTACCGGCGACCGCGTCGTGTCCCGGGTGCTCGCTGGTACGACGGGGCGCGGTGCCGACGTGGCAGCCGACAAGGCCGGCCTCGCTGCACTGCTGAGCTCTCCCAAGGAGCGTGAGGAGCACCGCTACGCGGTCGAGTCCGTGGCGGCGGCGCTCGAACCGTTCACGCGTCTGCTGTCGGTCCCGAGCGAGCCGTACGTCCTCGAGCTGCCGAACGTCGCGCACCTGGCGAGCGACGTGTCCGGCGTGCTCGACCGCCCGGCCGACGCGTTCGAACTCGTCGGTGCCCTGCATCCGACCGCGGCCGTGGGTGGCACACCCACCGATGCGGCGGTCCGGCTCATCGCCGAGCTGGAGACGGCCGACCGAGGGCGTTACTCGGGCCCGGTGGGTTGGGTGGACGCGTGCGGCGACGGCGAGTGGGGGATCGCTCTTCGCTGTGCGCAGCTGACGGGTCGCACCGCCCGGCTGTTCGCGGGCTGCGGGATCGTGGCCGACTCCGATGCCGACGCCGAGGTGGCGGAGACGCTCACGAAGTTCGTGCCGGTCCGCGATGCCCTCGAGGGCGTGCGGGGCGTGCGCGGCGAGCGGTCCCGAGCGACTTCGTCAATCAACTGGAACTGAGCGCTTCCCGGGGTGCGGTCGGTTCACGTGACTTGAGGGCCCGCGTGCCCGGCCAGGCATTGCCAACCGCCTTTCGTGCGCACCCAGGTCTGCGTCAGGCGAAGGGTGAAGGTCTGCTCGATTCCGTCCCTCTCGACTTCGTCGGTCACCACCGCGGTCAGGACCGCGGTGTCACCGACTACCTCCACGTGCGTGCCGTCCAAACTCTGTGACTTCCACCTGAGGGCGTGCCCCGTGTTTCCGTCGATGTACTGGTCGCGCGAGAGCACCCTTCCGGTGAACGTGGTCCATTGCAGCGACGGATGCATCAGCCCGTTAAGCGTCGCCACGTCGCCTGCTGCCAGCGCAGCCGCACGACGCTCAGCAGCGGCAAGAACCTCACGAGCATCTGTATTCACGTCATCCCATCTGATCTGGACGTGCCAGACCGTCGGCGCCGGACAGGTCAGGCCGCCTTAAGGCTCAAGCACGTCATGCACGTCCAGGTAGATGGCACATGCTTCCAGCGCCGCGATCGACAGGATCATGGCTCCGCCAACCGCCGCCCGGCGCCATCGCGCATTACGCCTAGCAAACTCAAGACACCCGGCGGCCGAAAGGCCAATCAGCACGAGGACCGTGGCGAATGTCAACGCGCTCACAGCATCCCTCGCTCTGGTCCGTGCGGACTGGGACTCCGTGGCCGAGGTTCCGGTCCGCGTGGCCTGGCTGATCTGGCCCCCAATTTACGCCAAACTGCACGGCACCTTGCTGGGAACGTCCGTGCGGGCCGTGGGAAGGTGGATCCATGTCCTGCCCCTTGGACGACGCTCGCATCAGATGACCGCGTAAGCCGGGGGGTGTTGGTTGTGGCGGCAGCGATGTTCATGATTCCGCTGCCGCGCTTTGCGGGCGGTGGCGAGGTCAAGGTCCCAGGGTTGCGTTTGGCTCTGGCGGCCCACGTAGTTATCCGTGCGCTCGTGCTGACCATTCTGTATTTCGCGGGACTCTTCAACGGTGCGTCTCCACACCACGCCCTCACCCGCTGGGATGCGGCGTGGTACGGCCGTATTGCCGAGCACGGCTACGGGCACGTTCACATGGCTTCTGACGGGCGACGACTATCCGACTACGCGTTCTTTCCGCTGTATCCGCTGGCCGAGCACGCCCTGTCTGCCGTCACGGGGCTGCCGGTGGTCCACGCGGGCCTGGCAATCAGCGCCGTATCGTCGCTAGTGGCTGCCGCTGGCATCTACCGCGTGGGGACTCAGTTGCACGACGCGAGGACCGGCGTCATCCTGGTGTGCCTCTGGTCGTCCGTGCCGGTGGCAATCGTGCAGTCGATGGCCTACACCGAGTCGCTGTTCACAGCTTTCGTCGCGTGGAGCCTCTACGCCGTCCTCGTCCATCGCTACGTTCTGGCGGGGTCATTGGTCGCGCTGGCCGGCTTAACCAGAGCGATGAGCGCGGCCCTGGTGGCCGCCGTTGTGAGTGCGGCCTTGCTGGGCCCCGTTGAGCGGTCGCACGCTCACACGCCGGATCAGTCAGACAGCCGTAGCAGGCGGCTTCTTGGTGCGCTGTTAGCGCCGATCGGCCTGGTGACCTACCTCGTCTTCGTGGGTTGGTCGCAGCACCGAGCGTTCGGGTACCTCGACGTGGCGAACGACTGGGGCAACGGGATCGACGGCGGCTACGCATTCTTTGCCTGGATTCTGCAGATGCTCGGCGACAAAGATTTCCCCTTGGGAATCGCCTTACTCCTTGGGATCGCATTGCTAGGTGCTGCCCTCGGACACACCGCGTCTCGGGGATATCCATGGCCGGTCTTCATCTTTACGCTAACCGCGGTGTTGATGAGCTTGTCGACGTCACACTACTTCGGGTCCAGGCCGCGGTACTTGCTTCCGATCTTCACGCTTCTGCTGTGGCCAAGCGAGCGACTGGCCGGGCTGCCGAACTCTCGGGTCGTGCTCCTGGTCTCGTGCCTGTCAGCCGCTTCAGGCATATACGGTGCCGTTTGGCTGTATGGGCCTGGTCCCCCGTAATACCTCAGTACCTCGGTGACAGCGGGTTCGTGCACCTCGCGCGTTGCGGCGCTTGCGGGCAGTTCTCGAGGACGGACCCGACGGGGCTGTTGATGCGCAGTCGGTGACGTAGGCCGGGCGCTAAGGTGACACGTGCGCGAAGGTCACCTTGCGGAGCTCCTCGTCCCCGATGCCGGGGCCCTGCGCGCGTGGCTGCTGGCCAACCACGAGACCTCGCCGGGGGTGTGGCTCGCCCTGACCAGGAAGGGCGGAACGGTCACGTCGCTGACGTGGCAGCAGGCTGTCGACGAGGCGCTGTGCGTCGGCTGGATCGACGGGCAGGGGCGTGCACGTGACAGCGAGACGTCGTCGATCCGGTTCACTCCTCGTCGGCCGCGCAGCCCGTGGTCGCAGCGCAACGTAGGTCACGTAGCCCGACTGGCGGCGGAGGGCCGGATGCTCCCAGCGGGCTGGCGCGCTGTGGAGGCGGCGAAGGCGGACGGCCGGTGGGAGGCCGCCTACGCCGCCCAGTCCGAGGCCGAGATGCCTTCCGACCTGGCCGCTGCCATCGCCGCTGACCCGGCAGCCCAGGCGATGTTCGACGTGCTCACCAAGACCAACCGCTTCGCCTTGATCTACCGCCTCGGTGCGGTGAAGCGTCAAGCGACCCGTGAGCGCAAGATTGCAGAGTTCGTCGGGATGCTCGCCCGGCAGGAAACGCCGCACCCGCAGAAGGCCAGGCCCGCCGTTCCTCCAGGAGACCGCCCTGCTCCTCGAGGGCCGTCCCGACCAGGTCTTCTGTGACAGCGGCCGAGATATCGTCAGCGTCTGTGGTGGGCCGGCCCAGGCGACTCGTGCGACGGACCGTGGCATGGCTACTTGCATTGGTTTTGCTGGCCACTGTGGGTGTCTGGGCGTGGCACCGGGCGGACTTGCCGCCCCGAATCGTCATTCAGTCCAGGGACTACCATCAGTCGAATCCCGTGAGCTCGGCGTTCGTTCGCAAGGGAAGCGGGACTTGGCAGCGTGTAGGCGCGGCCGGGTTGCGTCACCGACCGGTTTTCGCGTTCGTCATTCGGGGGGCCGCGCCGACGCTCGTCTTCATACGGCTTTCGTCGGAACGCTTGATGGCGTACGAACTGGCCGGTGGGCCCTAGCACGAACGAGCACCGAACGGGCTCGGTGCGAGTTGGGGACCTGCCCGGTCGACCGTCGTCGAGCCACTACCGATCGTCAATCTCGGCCTGCATTGGTGGGGCCAAGCTCACTCGAGGGTCCGTCCGTTGCCTCCTTCAACTCCACAAAAATCACGTGCGTGTCAGTGTCGCCAATGTTGTGGCCAGAGTGTTCTTGCGCCGGGAGCCAGCCCGCGAGACCTTCCTTCATCTCCACGTCTCGCTGCTCGCTGCCCCCCGCGTACAGCCGGCGCCGGAAAGAGCTACGGGTGTACATGACGCTGTCGGGGTGCGTGTGTGGGGCTGTCCGGTCACCTGGCTTGTCCTTGTACTCCAGGACGCGTACGCGCTCATTTTCGAAGACCACCTTGTAGTGGTCCGGGTTGGTGACACATGGGTCCAGGCTCACAGAACCACCCTTCGGGTCCCGGCGCATCCGAGTGACGCGTCCGAATCCAAGCCCAACAGACTCAGCGAGAGTAGTGCCGGACATCGAGCGGTCAAGGGAGCCCGGCGACTTCAGCGATCAAGAGTCAGCGAGGACCTGAGCCAACGCGTGAGAGGTCTGGCGGATCATCCCGGGGTTGGTGTCCCAGTAGTACGCAAGACCGGAGACGGCCTGGTAGAGCGCCCAGCCGCGGCCGCGCAACCAGGATGACTCATCTGCTTCCAACAAGGTGAGGAACCGTGCGCGGTTGTCGCCGTCGAAGACGTTCCAGGCCGGCTGCAGGTCGCACGCGGGGTCGCCGACGTTGAGGCCACCGAAGTCGATGACCGCCGACAGGCGTCCATCGATGACGAGCAGGTTCCCGGGCAGCAGGTCGCCATGAACCCAGACCTCGTCACCGTGCCAGACCGCCGAGGCCTCTAGCGACTCTTCCCACGATCGGAGCGTGGCAGCGCCGTCGATCCGGTCGCCGAGCTCTGCGATGGACCGACGAACCTGCTCGTCCCGTTCCGCGTGAGGTCCGCCTCGACTGCCGGGAGAACGCCGATGTGCCCCAGCCGTGTCGATCCGACGCAGGGCTTGTATGAACTCGGCTAGGTCGAC
>JAVEDB010000272.1 GCA_030841185.1 Actinomycetota bacterium | reverse complement strand
CTTGACCTCGCCGATCCGCAGCTGGCCGAAATGGAAGACGCTCGCCGCGAGCACCGCGTCGGCACCCGCCGCCACGGCCGGCGCGAAGTGCTCCACAGCGCCCGCCCCTCCACTGGCGATGACGGGGACCGTGACCCGCGCCCGGACCGCCTTGATCAGGTCCCGGTCGAAGCCGGCCTGCGTCCCGTCCGCATCCATCGAGTTGAGCAGGATCTCGCCGGCCCCGGCGGCTGCGCAGCGCTCGGCCCACTCGAGGGCGTCCAGGCCGGTGCCGGTGCGTCCGCCATGGGTCGTCACCTCGAACCCGGACGGCGTCTCGGTGCCCGGGGGGCACCGTCGCGCATCGACCGAGAGCACCAGGACCTGGCTGCCGAAGCGCTGCGCGATGTCGTCGACGAGCTCCGGCCGAGCGACAGCCGCGGTGTTGACACCGACCTTGTCCGCGCCTGCGCGCAGGAGCCGGTCGACGTCCTCAGGACTGCGCACTCCCCCGCCGACCGTGAGCGGGATGAACACCTGCTCGGCAGTGCGGCTGACCACGTCATAGGTGGTCTCCCGGTCGCCGCTGGACGCCGTGATGTCGAGGAAGACGAGCTCGTCGGCGCCCTCGGCGTCGTAGACCCGGGCCATCTCCACCGGGTCGCCGGCGTCGCGCAGGTCGGTGAAGCGCACTCCCTTGACCACCCGTCCGCCGTCCACGTCCATACACGGGATGACCCGGACCGCCAGCGTCACGACATCGCCGCCAGCGCGTCCTCGAGGGTGAACGCCCCCGCGTAGAGCGCCTTGCCGACGATGGCTCCCTCGACACCGTCGGGCACCAGCCCGGCGAGCGCCTCGAGATCGGCGAGGCTGGCCACGCCCCCCGACGCGACGACCGGCCGGTCGGTCGCCGCGCAGATCCCACGCAGCAGGTCCAGGTTGGGGCCGGTCATGGTCCCGTCCCGGCCCACGTCGGTGACGACGTAGCGCGCGCAGCCGTCCCGGTCGAGTCGCGCGAGTACGTCGTAGAGCTGGCCGCCCTCCTCGGTCCAGCCGCGCGCCGCCAGCGTCGTACCGCGGACGTCGAGACCGACCGCGACCCGGTCGCCGTGCTTGGCGATCGCCCGAGCGCACCACTGCGGGTCCTCGAGAGCGGCGGTGCCGATGTTGACGCGGGCGCATCCCGTCGACAGCGCCGCCTCCAGCGACGTGTCGTCGCGGATCCCGCCGGACAGCTCGACTCGCACGTCGACGCGACCGGTCACCTCCGCGAGCAGCCGACGGTTCTCGCCGCGTCCGAACGCCGCGTCCAGGTCGACGAGGTGGATCCATTCGGCGCCGGCCTCCTGCCAGGCCAGCGCCGCGGCCAGGGGGTCTCCGTACGCCGTCTCGGTCCCCGCCTCGCCACGCACCAGCCGGACCGCCTGACCGGCCGCGACGTCGACGGCAGGCAGCAGGACGAGCCGCGCGGATGAGGCGCGGGTCACAATGCGGCCACCCAGTTCGCGAGCAGCCTGGCACCGGCGTCCCCGGACTTCTCCGGGTGGAACTGGGTCGCGCACAGCGGGCCGTTCTCGACCGCGGCGACGAACGGCTCGCCGTGCTCCGCCCATGTCACAGCGGGGGCCGGGATCGGGCTGGATGCGTCGTACGCGAGCTCGAAGCGGCGCGCGGCGTAGGAGTGCACAAAGTAGAACCGCTCCTGCTCGACGCCGGCGAACAGCGCCGAGCCGGGAGCCGCTTCGACCGTGTTCCAGCCCATGTGCGGCAGCACCGGCGCCGTCAGCCGCTCGACCACCCCCGGCCACTCGCCGCAGCCCTCGGTCTCGCGACCGTGCTCGAGCCCGCTCTCGAAGAGCACCTGCATGCCGACGCAGATGCCCAGCACCGGGCGGCCGCCGGCGAGCCGCCGCCCGATAACCCGGGGGCCGTCGACCGCGCGCAGGCCGGCCATGCAGGTGGCGAAGGCTCCCACGCCCGGCACGACCAGGCCGTCGGCGTCCTGCGCCGCCGACGAGTCCCCGGTCACCACCACGTCGGCTCCCGCGCGGGCCAGCGCGCGCTCCGCCGAGCGCAGGTTGCCGGAGCCGTAGTCGAGGACGACGACCTGCGGGGAAGCCACCGCAGCAGGCTACGCGAGCGCGTTTCCACTCAGCGCACGCGCGCAGCCCTCCTCAGGGCGCGGCGACCGGACAGTGACCGGCGCAGCTCTCCGAACACCTCGGCGACGCACCCGATCAGGACGAGCCCGGCCCCGAGCGCGAGGACCAGTTGCGCCCCGCTGCCGTCCGCGAGCCACCCGTGCAGGAGCACCGGGATCGCCGTCAGCATCAGCAGCATCCGCGAGAGCCGGAGCACCCAGGTGCGCCGCATCCACGGCAGCGGGGAGAAGTCCTCCCCGAGCCAGCGCTCGAGCCGGCCGCGCCGGGTGTGCCGCTCGACCGCCGACAGGTGCAGCCGCTCCTCGGAGACGTGCGCGCTGGTCGCGCCGACCGCCACCACGGGCAGGCCGAGAGCGAGGCAGACCGCGGCCAGTCGGTCCTCGGGAGCACCGCTGCGGTCCTCGAGGAGCAGCTCGAGCAGCTCGCCGCGCTCGGGGACGCCGAAGCGAGCGGCGAACGTGAGCGCGTTGGGCTCGGCCCGCGATGACGCCGGGTGACCCACCGTCTCGACCTGCCACCCGATCACCGCGAGGTCGTGGTCACGCGACATCAGCTGGACCACACCCTGCCCGTCCCCAACGCAGAAGACGAGGAGCTGGCGGCAGGCGGGGCTGAGCAGCGAGCGGCCGAGCGACACCAGCTCGTAGGGGTCGGCCGGATCGTGCACGGCACCGGGCAGGTCGGGCAGGACGAGCACCCAGTCGGCGCCGACGGGAGCGATCCACGCGTGCCGGCCGTGCCGCACGACGGACTCGCGGACCGCGTCCACCGAGCCGCGCACGAGGATCGACGCGGTGCTGACGCGGGTCGTCGTCTGCGGCATGGCGGGCCCCCGGCTGGCTCATCGGCGAGTGCCCATCGTGGCAACTCTCGCCGGCCGAGTCCCGCAGTTGCCGAAATCCGCACCCCCGGGCGTGTCCCTAGAGGGTGCCCTTGGTGGACGGGATCCCGGCGACCCGTGGATCGAGCGAGACCGCGTCGCGCAGCGCCCGGGCCACCGCCTTGAACTGGGCCTCGACGACGTGATGGGCGTTGCGGCCGGTGACGACCCGCACGTGCAGGCAGATCTGCGCACTCGCCGCGATCGACTCCCAGATGTGGCGGGTCAGCGTCGTGTCGTAGCTGCCGATGAGCTCGACGAGCTCGGGCTCCTCGTGTACGACGTACGGCCGACCGGAGAGGTCGACGGCTGCCTGCACCAGGGTCTCGTCGAGCGGCACGAGCGCATCGCCGAAGCGGCGGATGCCCGCCTTGTCGCCGAGCGCCTCGCGCAGGGCCTGGCCGAACGCGATCGACGTGTCCTCGACGGTGTGGTGCGCGTCCACCTCCAGGTCACCGCGCGTCCGCACCGTCAGGTCGAAGCCGCCGTGCCGCCCCAGCTGGGAGAGCATGTGGTCGAAGAACGGCACCCCGGTGTCGATCTCCGTCTTTCCCGTGCCGTCGAGCGCGAGCTCGACGAGGACGTCACTTTCCTTTGTCGCGCGCTTGACCGTTGCGTTCCTGCTCACGGTGCCACCCTCTCAGCGTCGCTCAGCCCCGCTGCCAGTGCGTCCAGGAACGTGGTGGTCTCGGCCTCGGTGCCCGCGGTCACCCGCAGCCACCCGGGGACTCCGACGTCGCGGACCAGGACGCCACGGTCCAGCAGACCCTGCCAGGTGGCCGCGGCGTCGCCGAACTCGCCGAAGAGCACGAAATTCGCGTCCGACGGCACGACGTCCAGCCCGAGGCCGCGGAGGTCACGGACGAGCCGGTCCCGCTGGGCCTTGACCGCCTCGACGGTCGCGAGCAGCTCGTCCGCGTGCGCCAGCGCCGCCCGCGCAGCGGCCTGTGTCAGCACTGACAAGTGATAGGGCAGCCGCACCAGCTGCAGGGCCTCGACGACCGCCGGGTCCGCTGCGAGGTAGCCGAGCCGGGCGGCCGCGAACGCGAACGCCTTCGACATCGTGCGGGTGACGACCAGCCGGTCCCGGCCGGGCAGCAGCGTCACGGCCGACGGGCGGGTGGAGAACTCGGCGTACGCCTCGTCGACGACGACCAGGCCGCGCGCCGCGTCGTAGACCGCGCTGATGACGTCGAGGTCGAGGGCGGTCCCCGTCGGGTTGTTCGGCGAGCAGAGGAAGACCACGTCCGGCCCGTGCTCTCGTACGACGAGCGCCGCGGCCTCGGCCTCCAGCCGGAAGTCGGGCAGCCGCGGGACCGAGAGGTAGTCGGTGCCCGTCCCGACGCAGATCAGCCGGTGCATGGAGTAGGTCGGGTCGAAGCCCAGCGCCTGCCGTCCCGGCCCGCCGAACGCCTGCAGCAGCTGTTGCAGGACCTCGTTGCTGCCGTTCGCGGCCCACACCTGGTCCACGCCGAGCGGCGCACCGGTGGCCGCGGACAGGTAGGCCGCGAGCTCGCCACGCAGCTCGAGGGCATCCCGGTCCGGGTAGCGGTTCATCGTGCCCGCCGCCTCGGCCACCCGCCTGGCCAGGTCCTCGAGGAGGGCGGCCGACGGCGGGTAGGGGTTCTCGTTGGTGTTCAGCCGGACGGCGACGTCCAGCTGCGGCGCGCCGTACGGCGTCCGGCCGCGCAAGTCGTCGCGGAGCAGGTTCTCGATGTCACTCATCAGCGGGTCACCGGACCGGGACGCGGGCCCGGACGGCCGCGACGTGAGCTGCCAGGTCCTCGGCACCGCCGAGCGCATCGACGTGGCCGGCGACCGCGGCCAGCGCATCCCGGTCGTACTCCACGACGTGCTGGGCCCGGAGGAAGGACTGCACGGAGAGCCCGCCGGTGTGCCGAGCCGTGCCACCGGTGGGAAGGACGTGGTTGGAGCCGGCCAGGTAGTCCCCGAGCGACACGGGGGCGAACGGCCCGACGAAGACCGCGCCGGCATTGGTCACCCGGCTCGCCACGGCGGCCGCGTCGCGGGTGAGCACCTCGAGGTGCTCGGCCGCCCACGCGTCGACGACCTGCAGGCCCTGGTCGAGGTCGGCAACCAGCACGGCCGCCGACTGGTTGCGCAGGGCCGTCTCGACGCGCTGGCGGTGGCGGGTGGCCGGCACCTGCCGGGAGAGCTCCGCGTCGACCGCGTCGAGCAGCTCGGCGCTGGGGGTCACGAGCAGGCAGGAGGCGTTGGGGTCGTGCTCGGCCTGCGCGATGAGATCGGCGGCGACGTACGCCGGGTCCGCAGCGTCGTCGGCCAGGATCGCTATCTCGGTGACACCCGCCTCCGCGTCGATTCCGATCACGCCCTTCAGGAGGCGCTTCGCCGCGGCCACGTAGACGTTGCCCGGGCCGGTCACCAGGTCGACGGGCTCGCAGTCATCGGTGCCGAACGCGAACATCGCGACTGCCTGCGCGCCGCCGACGGCATGCACCTCCTCCACCCCGAGCAGCGCGCACGCGGCGAGCACGGAGGGGTGCGGCAGCCCGTCGTACCCGGCCTGCGGCGGGCTGGCCACCGCGAGGGAACGCACGCCGGCAACCTGCGCGGGCACCACGTTCATCACGACGGTCGAGGGGTAGGCCAGCAGGCCGCCCGGGACGTAGAGCCCGACCCGGCGGACCGGCAGCCACCGCTCGGTCACCCGGCCGCCCGGCGACAGCTCCACGGTTGTCTCGGTGCGGCGCTGTGCCTCGTGCACGAGCCGGGCGCGGCGCGCGGCCTCCTCGAGGGCCTCGCGGACGCCTCGGTCCAGCGCCGACAACGCGCTCTCGAGCGCCTCCTTCGGCACTCGGGTGGTGGCTGCGTCCACGCCGTCGAACCGGTGGGTCAGCTCGCGCACCGCGGCCGCTCCACGGCGCCGGACGTCGTCACAGATCGGCCGAACGATCTCGACGGCGGACTCGACGTCCAGCTCGGCCCGGGGCAGCACCGACCGGTAGCCGGCGGGTGGCGTGCCGCGCAGGTCGAGGCGTGAGATCACCGTCGGAGTCTACGAACGACAGGTCGCACGGCCGGCCGGCGTCCGGTCGGTGGGCGGCGTCGGGCGGATCTAGGCTGGTGACGGTGAGCGAGCGGCGGCTGGCGTCGGGATCGGGCGGCCCGGGCGGCACCCCCGCGACGCGGGCACTCGCCCGGGCGGGGGTGACCCACGAGCTGCTCCCCTACGACCACGAGCCCGGCGCCTCGTCGTACGGGCTGGCGGCCGCCGCCGCCCTCGGCCTGCCGTCCGAGCAGGTGTTCAAGACGCTGCTCGCGAAGGTCGACGGTCGCCTCGTCGTCGCGATCGTGCCGGTCAGCGGCAGCCTGGACCTGAAGGCGCTGGCGGCCGCAGTCGGGGGCAAGCGCGCCACAATGGCCGAGGTGGACGAGGCGCAGCGCTCGACCGGCTACGTGGTGGGCGGCATCAGCCCGCTGGGTCAGCGCCGCGCGCTCCCGACGGTGGTCGACTCCACCGCGGTGGGCTTCCGCGTCGTCTACGTCTCGGCGGGCCGGCGCGGCCTCGACGTCGGCCTGGCACCCGAGGACCTGGTGCGGCTCACGGAGGCGACCCTGGCCCCCATCGGTCGTGCGTCCTGACCGGCTCGCTCCGGTCGAGGCCGGCGCCCAGGGCGAAGTAGACGCCTACGGCGGCCAGCGGCCAGGCGAACAGCACGCCCTTCGCCGACATCCGCAGCGGACCCTCGATGCGGGTGCCGTCCGCCAGGGCCGAGGGGTGGGCGGGAAGCGGTCCCGGCGAGAGGACGAGCCCCACCCGCCAGGCGACGACCGCCGCTGCGAGAGAGCCCAGGGTGAGGGCCAGGAGCACGTCGATGCGGGCCGCGCGCACCAGGGCGAAGACCACGACGGCCGTCACGGCACCCGCGACGAGCGCGCACATCCCGAACCACACGTCGGCGGCGACCGCGGTCTCCCCCTCGGTCTGGGTCGACGCGAGCTGGCCGCCCAGGACACGGAACTGCGGCAGGGGTGCGACCAACCGCCAGGCGACACCCACCGCGGCGCCGGCGAGGACAATCGCGAGCAGGACCAGGACGACCCGGGCCGGCCACCCCGCGGCGAGTAACCGGGCGCGGGGGGTCGAGTGATCTGCGATGGCGGGGCTCCTCCGACGTCCGCACTGCTGCTGGCTGGCTACCCATCCTCTCAGGACGGATGGGGGGTGCGGCCGCAGCGGGGGCCGACCGGTCAGTGCGCGACGAGGCGCAGCCGGAAGGATGCCGAGCCGTCCGCACCGACGTGAGCGGTCAGTCCCACCCCGTCGATCGGCGCGAGGTTCTCGTCGACCTTCTTGTCACCACTGCCCATGATGGCGGTCGCGAGCCCGTTGACGTCGACCCACACCGCGACGTTGGCATCGGCCACATCGGGCAGCGCCTTGCGGAAGGCGGGGTTGTCCCCGAGCGTGCCGTTGGCCGTCAGCCGGTCGGCCTCGGCCTTCCCGGAGGAGATGACGTAGCCGTCCTTGGTCTGCCGGTGGTAGACGGGGACGTCCTGACCGTGCGCGTGGGACGCCGCCAGGATCTTGCGCAG
>JAVEDB010000271.1 GCA_030841185.1 Actinomycetota bacterium | reverse complement strand
GGCTGCAGGCTGACTGCGCGCTCCTTATGTGCCTTCGTGTGGCGGCCAGCCGCGCCGGCGGGATCTACGGCAAGGACGGCGCGAGCCAAGGCACGACGAGTCTCCGCGGCGGTCCGGCCGTCGGCGTGCGCCAGCACCCGGCTCTCCACCATGGATGCGTTCTCGTCGGAAAGCTCGCGCAGGGCCTCGGCCATCGACCGCGCCTGCCAGTAGGAGATCCGACCCTCCGCGAGTGCGGCCAGGGTCGCGGGCAGTCGCCCCGTCAGCTCGGCGGCGATCCTGGTCCGGTCGTAGGCGGTGTTCGGCGAGAGGTGCAGCGCGGCTCCCACCTCGTGCCGCGCCAGGAACCCTTCCACCCCGGTGTCCTCGGTCGCATCGATCACCGACGCCAGCGCCTGCTGCTGCGCAGCATCCAGGCACGCCTTGGCCCGCTCGAACGCCACGATGAGACTCACCCGACAGTCACCATCGAGAGTCAAAGGATCGATCGCCGCCAACTGCGCAAGCACGCCGAGATCGACCGGACCCGAGGCCGCTCGCTCGACCAGCGCTGCGTCACCGCTGCTCGATGGTGTGACCGTGTCCATGCCTCAAACGCTAGCCGTCACCACCGACAAGAACGCATCGCGAAAAGCCTGAAAAACCGTTATCCACAAGGGAGTTTTCGGCCAAATTCAGACGCGTCTCACGAGAAGCATTGTCGGCTCACCAGCAACGCGTGTGAGCACGACGGTCGCCTCCTCCGGACCGTCGAGCCGCAGCTGACGACGCAACGACTCCGGCTCGATCGCTGACCCGCGTTTCTTCACGGTCAGCCGACCCACGCCGCGGTCCCGCAAGACGGTCCGCAGCCGCTTGAGTCCGAACGGCATCACGTCACTCACCTCGTACGCCGTGAGGAACGGCGTCGCAACGAGCCCGTCGGCAGTCACATAGGCGATGGACGAGTCGACCAACGTCCCGCCGACCTGAGCGGCTGCCTCCGCCACCAGCCCGGCCCGGATCACGGCGCCGTCCGGCTCGTACAGATAGCGGTGCACCGGCCCGACCGGCGCCCGGTCGACACCGTCGCCGGTGAGATCGGCCACGCTGCCCTGCCCTGACAGCAGCGTTGCCCGCCGCGCCACCCCCGACGCGAGTGGCCCGAACCACAGGGCGCACTCCACAACGGCACCGTCGACGGACACCCACTCCGCCTCCACGCCCGGCGGGATCAGGTGGTGCGGGAGACCGGGTGCGAGCTTCGCCCCCAACGCGCCCACGTCGCGGGCGAGGTTCAGGACCACGTCGTACGGCGGGGAGAAGCTGCTCGGGTCGAACGTCCGCCGCCCACCCGGGCCACCACGGCGGGCCGGGTCGATGAACGCCGCCTGCTGCCCCGCGAGGTCGGTCCCCACCACGTCCGCACACACGACCCGGACACCAGCAAGACCGAGCGCTGCCACGTTGGACTTCGCCACCGCACAGGTGAGCGGGTCCCGGTCGATGGCGAGCACCTCGGTCCCGACGCCGGCCAGGGCGGACAGCTCACCGCCGATCCCGCAGCAGAGGTCGGCCACCCGCCCGAGGTCCGCGTCGGCGAACCGCCGAGCGTGCCGCGCTGCCACCTCCGGCCGCGTCGCCTGCTCGAGCCCTTCAGGAGTGAAGAACATCCGGCCGGCCGCCGCGCCGAACTTGGTGACCGCCCGTGCACGCAGCCGCTGCTGAGTCATCGCCACCGCGACCAGACCGTCCGGGAGCCCTCGTCGCCGCGCGGCCTCCGCGACTCCCAGCGCCGTGGCTTCGTCGTAGGGAGGCAGCTCGTCGAGCAGCCGGGCTCCATCAGAAGTCAGCAGCTCCTCGAAACCAGCCAGGTCCACGGCCCCGATCTTTGCAAGCGACTGAAGAAAGCGGGCCCGCGTGCCGATCCCGCAACGGACTACGTGTGCCCGAGGAGGGGACTATGACCGCAACGGCGCTCGACCAGGCCGCCAACGACCCGACCGCCGACGCTGCGTTCGAGGACCGGGCCCGCTTGGAGGCGTTGCGTCGCTACGACGTCCGCGAGGACCTCGTCCACGCCGACCTCGACGGCATCGCCCGGCTGGCCAGCTGGGTCATCGGCGCTCCCAGCGCCGCGATCTTCCTGCCCGGCCGCGACGGTACAGCCGTCCCGGGCCGCCTGGTGGCCTCCCACGGAGCCGACCGCGCCACGCTGTCCCGCCTCGGCGCGCAGCGGCGCCCCCTCTCCGTCCGTGCGGACCTGGTCAGCGCCGACGGTCACATCGTCGGCACCCTGCTGGCGTTCGGTGACGAGGCCCGCGCCGTCGACGCCGAGCAGCAGGCGCGTCTCGGCGACCTCGCCCAGCAGGCGATGGCACTGCTCGAGCTGCGCCGGATGGCGCTCACGCTGGCCCAGATGACTCCTCGCGACTCGGTGACCGGCCTCTCGAACCGGCGCAACCTGGAGCAGGCGATCGCCGCGGCGATCGGGCGCGCGGAGCGTGGCCTCGGCACACCGGCAGTCCTCGCCCTCGATATCAACGGCCTCAAAGACGTCAACGAGACCTTCGGCCGCGAGTCCGGCGACGCGCTGCTGCGCGACGTGGCCGACCGGCTGACCCGCACCGCCCGCGGCGTCGACACGGTCGCCCGCCTGGCGGCGGACGACTTCGCCATTCTCCTCGAGCACACCGGCGGCACGGGTGCCACCGCCGCCCTCGGCCGGTTCCGCGAGGGCGTTGTCGGACTGACCGCCGGCGGGGGTGCCCGGCCGGTCTCGGCGGTGATCGGCGTAGCGACGTACCGGGCCGGTGACAGCGTGGCGAGCCTGCTCTCCCGCGCGGACGCCGAGATGTACGCCGAGAAGACCCGCGTCTGACCGCAGGCCCCGCCCGCGCCTGCCCCACTCTCATCTGGCACTCGGGTTGACCGAGTGCTAAGGACCGCCTAGATTCGTCCTGGCACTCTCCCAACGAGTGTGCCAGCTAGCGAAGGCAAGGGCAGGGCAGTCCGGTCCCGCGACGGCGGACCGCCAGGTCACTTCGCCCCACAGCTCGTGAAATGCCATGCGAGAGGGAGTCAGAACGTGACGACGGCCACCAAGGTTGCCATCAAGCCGCTCGAGGACCGCATCGTGGTCCAGCCGTCCGACGCCGAGCAGACCACAGCGTCGGGCCTCGTGATCCCGGACACCGCCAAGGAGAAGCCCCAGGAGGGCACCGTTCTCGCCGTCGGCCCCGGCCGTTTCGAGGACGGGACCAGGGTGCCGCTCGACGTCAGCGTCGGCGACATCGTGATCTACAGCAAGTACGGCGGCACCGAGATCAAGCACAACGGCGAGGACTACCTGGTCCTCTCCGCCCGCGACGTGCTCGCGGTCATCGAGAAGTAGCACCGCCAGGAGCCTCAGGGCTCCACGACACCGCCCCGGGCGGCCCGGCACTGTTCGCCCGGCCACCTGGGGCGCTGTCGTCCCGGCCGGCGCCCGCTCGCCGCAGACCATCTGGAAGAAGGACATCAGCACATGGCCAAGACCCTGCAGTTCGACGACGCGGCCCGACGCTCACTCGAGCGCGGCGTGAACAAGCTCGCCGACGCGGTGAAGGTGACCCTCGGTCCGCTGGGCCGCAACGTCGTCATCGCCAAGAGCTACGGCGCGCCGACCATCACCAACGACGGCGTCACGATCGCCCGCGAGATCGAGCTCGAGGACTCGCACGAGAACCTCGGCGCGCAGCTCGCGAAGGAGGTCGCCACCAAGACCAACGACGTCGCGGGTGACGGCACGACCACCGCGACCGTCCTGGCGCAGGCCATGGTCCGCGAGGGCATGCGCAACGTCGCAGCCGGCGCGTCTCCCAGCGGCCTCAAGCGCGGCATGGACGCAGCGGTCACCGCGATGACCGAGCGGCTGCTCGAGGGCGCCCGCGAGGTCGAGACCAAGGAGGAGATCGCCAACGTGGCGACCATCTCCGCACAGGACCGGGCCATCGGCGACCTGATCGCGGAGGCCATGGACAAGGTCGGCAAGGACGGCGTCATCACCGTCGAGGAGGCCAGCACGATGGGCCTCGAGCTGACGTTCTCCGAGGGCATGCAGTTCGACAAGGGCTACATCTCGCCGTACATGGTCACCGACCCGGAGCGGATGGAGGCCGTGCTCGAGGACGCCTACGTCCTCATCCACCAGGCCAAGATCAGCTCGGTCGCCGATCTGCTGCCGCTGCTCGAAAAGGTCGTCCAGGCCGGCAAGCCGCTGCTCATCATCGCCGAGGACGTCGACGGCGAGGCGCTGTCGACCCTGGTCGTGAACAAGATCCGCGGCCTGTTCACCGGTGTCGCCGTGAAGGCGCCCGGGTTCGGTGACCGCCGCAAGGCGATGCTCCAGGACATGGCCGTGCTCACCGGTGCCCAGGTCGTGAGCCCCGAGGTCGGCCTCAAGCTCGACCAGGTCGGGCTCGAGGTGCTCGGCACCGCCCGGCGCATCGTGGTGACCAAGGACGACACCACGGTCGTGGACGGCGGCGGCGACAAGTCCGCGGTCGAGGAGCGCATCAAGCAGATCCGCAACGAGATCGAGAACACCGACTCCGACTGGGACCGCGAGAAGCTGCAGGAGCGGCTCGCCAAGCTCGCCGGTGGGGTGTGCGTGATCGCCGTCGGCGCCGCCACCGAGGTGGAGCTCAAGGAGAAGAAGCACCGGCTCGAGGACGCTATCTCGGCAACCCGGGCAGCGATCGAGGAGGGCATCGTCGCCGGCGGCGGCTCCGCTCTGGTGCACGCGGCCGAGGTGCTCGACGGAGATCTCGGTCTCACCGGCGACGAGGCGACCGGGGTGTCGATCGTGCGCAAGGCGGCCGACGAGCCGCTGCGCTGGATCGCCGAGAACGCCGGCCAGGAGGGCTACGTCGTTGTCGCCAACGTGCGCGCCAACGGGGCCGGCAAGAACCTCACGGCCGGCTTCAACGCCGCCACCGCCACCTACGGCGACCTGGTCGCCGACGGTGTGCTCGACCCGGTGAAGGTGACCCGGTCGGCGCTGCAGAACGCTGCGTCGATCGCGAGCATGGTCCTCAGCACCGACACCCTCGTGGTGGAGAAGAAGGAGCCCGCGCCTGATTCCGACGGACACGGTCACGGGCACAGCCACGGTCACGGTCACTCGCACTGACGTAGCAAGATGCCGGATGTGGGTAATCCTGACCGGCACCCGAAGGCAGCGGCAGGCACCGAGGGACCCGACGGAATCGACGTCGGGCTCGGTGTCGCCTCGGTCGCGCGCCGGCTGGGCATCTCCCCGGGCACGCTGCGCACGTGGGACCGCCGCTACGGCGTCGGGCCCTCCGACCACGAGTCTGGGGCGCATCGCAGGTACGCCGCGGCGGATCTCGCCCGGCTGACCGTGATGCGGCGACTCATGCTGGAAGGCGTCTCGCCCTCGGACGCGGCAGCGGCCGCCCTCGATGCCGACCTGGGTTCCCCGGTCGCCAGCCAGCCGCTGCCCTCCGCGACCCCACCGGAGCGCAGCCCGCGGTCGGCACGGCGTACCCGCGGTGGCGGCGGCCGGGTCGTTGCCCTGCCCGACGCGACTCCCGCCGCCCGCGGCCTGGCCCGCGCCGCCATGGCCCTGGACTCGGCGGCCTGCACCTCCCTCATCGCCGCCACTCTCGACCGCTGGGGCGTCGTCCGGGCCTGGGACGAGCTGATGCTGCCCGTCCTGCATGGGGTGGGCGAACGCTGGCGGTCGACCGGCCGGGGCGTCGAGGTCGAGCACCTGCTGACCGAGTGCGTCGAAGACGGCCTGCGCGCAGTCAGTCGCAGGCTCACCCGACCGCTGAACAGCCGACCCGTCGTGCTTGCCGCCATCGAGCCGGAGGAGCACGGCCTGCCTCTGCACGCCCTGGCCGCGGCACTTGCCGAGCGGCAGGTCGGGGTGCGGATGCTCGGTGCCCGTCTGCCCGGGCCGGCGCTGGTCGCCGCTGTCGCCCGCACCGGCGCGGTCGCGGTCTTCCTCTGGGCACAGGGCCCGGCCGACAAGAGCGCCGGGCCGGTCCTGACGCTGCCCGCCCTGCGTCCCGAGCCCGCGCTGCTGCTGGGCGGGGGCGGCTGGCCGCCGGCACGCCGGCCACCCCAGTCGCTGTGGCTCAAGGACCTCGCGGCGGCCGTCGATGCGGTGACCGCGGCGGTGGGCGTCGATACGCCTGCGCCGCGATAACGTCCAGAGCCACGGCCGACTGAGGGGGTTTTGCGGTGTCCGACGACCTCGCGGGCCTGCTTGCGTCCGGCGAGCGGGCCGCCTTCCACGGCCGGCCGGATGCGGGCGTGGAGCCCCTCGGCCGCGCCACCGAGATCGCGACCGCCGCCGACCGGCCGGTCGAGGCCGCCGCCGCGGCGTGGCTGCTGGGCGTGTGCCAGTCCTCCGCGGGGCGCTACGGCAGCGCGCTGCAGGTCCTCGAGCCGGTCGCCGCCCTCGCGCCGGCCCCCGACAGTGACCCGATCGCCGCCCTGGCCGCGGCCACGATCGCGAGTGTGCACCGTCAGCTCGGCCGGCACGCGATGGCCCGGGTGTACGACGAGGAGGGCCTGGCCCGCACCGACGGATCGGGGGAGGCGGCGTTCGACTGCGTCCTGGGGCTCGCGGCCGACGCCGTGGGCCTCGGCGAGACGCAGAACGCCCGCGCCGAGCTGGACCGGGCGGCCCGACTCGTCAAGGGCCGCACCGACCTGTGGCGCCAGCACGTGCGCGTCGGCTGGCTGAGCGCCGAGATCGGTCTGATGACCGGCGAGGCGGAGGACGCCGTCGAGGCCGCGACCGAGGCGGTGGACCTCGCGGAGCGATCGGGGGCACCCCGGCACGTGGCCAAGGGGCTGCTCTTCCTGGGCGTCGCGCAGGTCGAGGCGGGCCGGCTGACCGAGGCGGGGACGGCGCTGCGCCGCGGTGGCCTGCTGGCCGAGAGCCTCGGCACCTTGCCGCTGCTCTGGCCCGCCCGCGCGGTCCACGGCGCCCTGCTCGCCGAGAGCGACCCGGCGACCAGCGCGCGATACCTGGACACCGCCCGTCGCGCGCTGGAGGCCATCGCCGCCGACGTGCCCGACGAGCTGCAGGCCGAGTGGCGGGCGCGGCCCGACGTCGCCGCCCTGCTGACCGCCTGACCGACGCTCAAGCGGGCCCGGACAAACGCTCACGATCACCCCGGCTCCTGCCGATGACTTCTCCGAGCGCCGGGAGCGACCCGGCCAGGAGGTGATGCGCGCGATGCCCGCTACGGCTCGGGGTCCACGATGACCACGGTCCTGGTCTGCGACGACTCGCCGCTTGCGCGCGAGGCACTTCGCCGCGCCGTCGCCACCATTCCCGGTGTCGACCGCGTCTCGGTCGCTGGGTCCGGTGAGGAGGGTCTCGTCCGCTGGGGAGCGGACCGGCCCGACCTCGTGCTGCTCGATGTCCGGATGCCCGGCATCGGCGGCGTCGAGGCGGCCCGCCGGATCCTCACCGCGTCGCCCTACGCCGGCGTGATCATGATGACGATGGCCGAGGACGTCGAAGGCGTGGCCCGAGCAGTCAACGCCGGGGCCCGCGGCTACCTCGTGAAGGACGCCTCCCGCGAGGAGCTCACCGCGATGGTCACTCAGGCGCTCGCCGACAACGCGGCGCGCCGTACCGCTCCGCAACGCCGGCCGGAGGCCGAGGGCGGCCTCCCGACGCTCACGGAGCGTGAGATGCAGGTGCTGCGCGGCATGAGCCGGGGCCGCAGCAACTCCGAGATCGGCAAGGAGCTCTACCTCTCCGAGGACACGGTCAAGACGCACGCGCGGCGCCTGTTCCGCAAGCTCGGGGCGGCAGACCGCGCACAGGCGGTGGCCATGGGCTTCCGCTGGGGTCTGGTGCGGTGACTGGCGTGGTCCAGCCCGCTGCACCACGCTCCGTAACATCTGGTGCGCCCTCCGCGATGTCCACGCAAGCGGAAGCGGGCGAGGAACTGGGGGAGCTTGCAGCGCGTGCGGCCCAGGGGGACGCACGGGCTACCGACGGGCTCCTCGCCCGCGTCCGTCAGATGGTTCACCGGTACTGCCGCGCCAGACTCGGCCGGCTGCCCGGCAGTGAGCACGCCGCCGACGACGTCGCTCAGGAGGTGTGTATCGCCGTGTTGTCCGCACTGCCCCGCTATCGCGACCAGGGCCGGCCCTTCGAGGCCTTCGTCTTCGGCATCGCGGCACACAAGATCGCCGACGTCCAGCGCGCGGCGATGCGGCTAGCCGTGCCGACCGACGACCTTCCCGACGGTCCGGACGCCGGGCTCGGCCCCGAGGACGAGGTGCTCCGGGCGAGCGAGGCTCGGCAGGCGCGGGACCTCCTCGACCGGCTGCCGGCGCACCAGCGCGAGATCCTCATCCTTCGGGTGGCGGTCGGCTTGTCCGCCGAGGAGACCGGTAGCGCCCTGGGCATGACTGCCGGCGCGGTGCGGGTCGCCCAGCACCGTGCGCTCACCCGACTTCGCATCCTGGCCGGCGAGGGGGGACTGGCATGACCGAGATCCCGGACCTCGTGCCCGCACAACAGGAGGTCGACCTGGTGGCCGTGCAGCGCGACGACCAGTGGCTGGGCCAACTGGGTGGTCGTGAGGCCGTCACCGGGTCCTACGGCGTGCTCGGGCTGCTCCGGGCGCTGACCGTCGAGGTCGACGACGGGCTGCCGGAGGTGCTGGATCGTCCCCTTCCGCCGGCCCGACCCGACCCGGCCGAGCGGGTGACGTCGATGCGTCGTCGCAACGGCACCCGAGCCGCGGTTGCCGCGCTCCTGGCGACCGGCCTGGTGTCCATGAGTGGGGTCGCCGCCGCGGTCACGGGTGACCCCTTCTCGCCGTACCGGCAGGTGTTCTCCGCGGTCCGCGGCCACGACCCCGCAGCGGCGCGAGCCACCAGCCAGGCTGCCGACATGGACGAGCGGGTGGATGCTCTACGCGCGTCCATCGCGGCCGGCCAGCTGGCGCACATCCAGGCGAAGATCGACGCCCTGCGGGCCCGCGCGCTCGACCTGCCCCCGGGCAAGCGAGACGGTGCGGCCCGGCACCTCGACGCCCTGGAGCGGCAGCTGGCGCGTGCCGTGGCACGCGAGGACGCCCGGCTCGAGCACCGTCGCGGTCTCGATGTGGCCCCGACCGACCTGCCGAAGGGCGACGACCAGGGTCAGGGCACGACGCCACCGGGGACCAACTCCGGTGGCACCGGGAAGCACTCGACCACCGGGTCCGGCTCGGGCGGCAAGTCCTCCCACGCCCCCAAGCGGCGCACACCCACCTCGCCGGTGGTGAAGCCCGACAGCACGTCCAACGGTTCGAGCCCGTCGACGGCCGCCAAGGACTCGACCGGCTCGTCGGGCTCGTCGGGCTCGGCCGGGACCAAGACGTCGACGGCCTCGGGCGACCCCTCCGCCGCCGCGAACGCCGACGACGGACAGTAGTCCCAGGCCTGTCGGCGTCCGCCGGTAGCATGGGGTCTTCCCACCCGTGCCCGACGGAAGGTGCCGGCGACAGATGGAAGACCCCGGCGAGCTCGCCCCGCTCGGACTGACCTTCGACGACGTGCTGCTCCTGCCGGAGGAGACCGACGTCATCCCGTCCGAGGCCGACACCACCTCGCGGCTCACCCGGGAGATCAGCGTCCGGGTGCCGTTGCTGTCCGCAGCGATGGACACCGTGACCGAGGGCCGGATGGCCATCGCGATGGCCCGCCAGGGCGGCATCGGTGTGCTGCACCGCAACCTGTCCATCGCCGACCAGGCCCACCAGGTCGACCTGGTCAAGCGCTCCGAGTCCGGGATGGTCTCCGACCCGGTCACCGTCGGCCCCGACGCCACGCTCGCCGAGCTCGACGTCCTCTGCGCTCAGTACCGCGTCTCCGGACTGCCGGTCGTTGCGGAGGACCGCACTCTCGTCGGCATCATCACCAACCGCGACCTGCTCTTCGTGCCGGCCCAGGAGTTCCCCACCCGCACCGTGCGGGAGCTGATGACGCCGATGCCCCTGGTGACGGCGCCGGTCGGCATCTCCGGGCCTGACGCGGCGGCCCTCCTCGCCAAGCACAAGATCGAGAAGCTGCCCCTCGTCGACGGCGCCGGCCGGCTCAACGGGCTGATCACCGTCAAGGACTTCGTGAAGTCCGAGCAATACCCGTTCGCCACCAAGGACGGGGAGAGCCGGCTGCGGGTTGCCGCTGCCATCGGCTTCTTCGGTGACGCGTGGGAGCGCGCGACCGCTCTCGTCGAGGCCGGTGTCGACATCCTCGTCCCGGACACCGCGCACGGCCATGCCCGGCTGATGCTCGACCTGATCCGCCGGCTCAAGACCGACCCGGCCACCCGCCACGTGCAGCTCATCGGCGGCAACGTGGCCACCCGCGCGGGCGCGCAGGCCCTGGTCGACGCCGGCGTCGACGCTGTCAAGGTGGGGGTCGGCCCCGGCTCGATCTGCACGACCCGCGTCGTCGCGGGCGTCGGCGTCCCCCAGATCACCGCCGTCTACGAGGCCGCCCTCGCCTGCAAGCCGGCCGGTGTCCCGATCGTGGCCGACGGCGGACTGCAGTACTCCGGCGACATCGCCAAGGCCATCGTCGCCGGCGCCGACACGGTCATGGTCGGTTCGCTGCTGGCCGGCTGCGACGAGAGCCCCGGCGAGCTCATCTTCGTCAACGGCAAGCAGTTCAAGTCCTATCGCGGCATGGGCTCGCTCGGCGCGATGGCCTCCCGCGGCAAGGCCTCCTACTCCAAGGACCGCTACTTCCAGGCCGACGCCGGCGACGACAAGATCGTCCCGGAGGGCATCGAGGGCCAGGTCCCTTACCGCGGCCCGCTCAAGGCCGTTGCCGACCAGCTCGTGGGCGGCCTACGGCAGTCGATGTTCTACGTCGGTGCGCACTCGATCCCGGAGCTGCAGCAGCGCGGTCGGTTCGTGCGCATCACGGCGTCGGGGCTCAAGGAGAGTCACCCTCACGACATCCAGATGACCGTCGAGGCCCCCAACTACCACTCCCGTTGAGGAGCGAGCACCCGCAGATGACCGAGATCGAGATCGGCAAGGGCAAACGGGGTCGCACGGCCTACTCCTTCGACGACATCGCGATCGTGCCGAGCCGGCGCACCCGCGACCCCGAAGAGGTCTCGGTGGCGTGGCAGATCGATGCCTACCGGTTCGAGATCCCCGTCCTCGCTGCCCCGATGGACTCGGTGGTCTCTCCCGAGACCGCCATCGCGATCGGCCGCTTCGGCGGTCTGGGCGTCCTGAACCTCGAAGGCCTGTGGACGCGCTACGACGACCCGCAGCCGCTGCTCGACGAGGTCGTGTCGCTCGACGACGACGCGGCCACCCGCCGGATGCAGGAGATCTACGAGAGGCCGATCCAGCCCGAGCTCGTCGCGTCGCTGATCGCGAAGGTGCGCGCTGCAGGCGTCCCGGTCGCCGCTGCCCTCTCGCCGCAGCGCACCAACCAGCTCTGGAAGACGGTCGTCGACGCGGGCGTCGACCTGTTCGTGATCCGCGGGACGACCGTCTCCGCGGAGCACGTCTCGGGTCGCGCCGAGCCGCTGAACCTCAAGCAGTTCATCTACGAGCTCGACGTGCCGGTCATCGTCGGTGGCTGCGCGACATACCAGGCCGCGTTGCACCTGATGCGCACCGGAGCCGCAGGGGTCCTGGTCGGCTTCGGTGGCGGCGCGTCGCACACCACGCGGTCGGTGCTCGGCGTCGAGGTCCCGATGGCCTCGGCGGTCGCCGACGTGCACGCAGCACGCCGCGACTACCTCGACGAGTCGGGCGGTCGCTACGTGCATGTCATCGCCGACGGCGGCGTCGGCCGGTCCGGCGACGTGTCCAAGGCCATCGCCTGCGGCGCGGACGCCGTGATGATGGGCTCCCCGCTGGCGCGGGCGACGGAGGCGCCCGGCCGCGGCTACCACTGGGGCTCCGAGGCGCACCACAGCGAGCTGCCGCGCGGCGAGCGGGTGCGGGTCGGCACGATCGGCACGTTGGAGGAGATCCTGCTCGGCCCGTCCCGGCTCTCCGACGGCTCGATGAACTTCGTCGGGGCACTGCGCCGTGCGATGGCGACCACGGGCTACTCCGACCTCAAGGAGTTCCAGCGCGTCGAGGTGACGGTCAGCGCCTAGACCTCGCCTCAGGATCGATGTCCGGGGAAGACCGGCCACTTCACCCGATCACGGGATGACGCCGGATCAGCAGCAGGCCCGTTCGTGCTGTCCCCAGAATCGGTCCGAATGGCAGCGCGAACCCGATCCAAAAGGCAAGTTCGAAAGGGAGCAAGGCGTAGCTCGCGACAGGAGCGTAGGGAGTGTCCGCCCAGAGCACGACGCCCAATGCGACCTCGGCGATGCACACAACGAGGAAACCGACCAGAAGCGCGCTGCTCGTGTGTACACCGATCCGTTCGAACGGGCCATTCCCGTATGTCGGGAAGCCCATGAACGTCATCACCTTGCCGGTCTGCGCGAAGTGATGAATCGCGAAGACGCAGGGAAGACCGAAGCCCAGCCCCAGAAACAAGGACACGGACGCAGCAGGTTTCATTGGCGTGCCTGCGCCCTTCGTTCAACTGCATCGCGGAGGTAGCCCATGTTGGCCCTCTCCTCGCGACGGATGACTAACAGGAAGATCGGGAAGATCAGCCGGAACCAGCCGTGTGGAGTCGGCGTGAACGCGGCCAGCAGCCGAGTTCCTTCCGCCACTGGTTCGAGGCGACAGGTGAACGTCACCTCTATCGGGCCACCGTTGTGCATCGTCCAGCTGTGCGGGCGGTCGAAGGCCACGGTCACGAGCTCGACGTAGGGGCTGCTCTTCCACTTTGCCCGGTACTTCGTGCCCAGGCCTACCGGGCCGTCGGTCAGCTTCTCCATGACCTCGCACTTGGGGTTCCACTCCAGTTCCGCGCGGTGGTCGGAGAGGTAGTCGAACACGACCTCCGGTGGGCAACGCAGCAGCACGGAGTTCCTGATCACCGGCATCGGTTCCACCTCTCACCCGCCGCGAGGTCCACTAGAGTAACCACTAGTGGTTACTCTAGTAAAGTGACCACAATGCCACGAGTCAAGACTGGAAAAACCATCCCAAGGGCGGACCGGGCGCGGCAGACCCGCCGTCGGATGCTCGACAGCGCCCATGAACTCTTCGTGTCCGAGGGGTATGCCACAACCACGATGGAGCGCATCGCCGCCGAAGCGGGCGTCGCGATCCAGACCCTCTACTACACCTTCCGGACCAAGGGGCAGCTGCTCCGCGAGGTCATCGAGGTGAC
>JAVEDB010000227.1 GCA_030841185.1 Actinomycetota bacterium | reverse complement strand
ACGCGACCCGGACAGCCAGCCAGAGCAGGTTCACCACCGCGGAGCTCGACTTCGCGAACGCGGTCGCCACCCAGGTCGCCGCCGGCGTGGTCCAGGCCGACCACTTCGCCCGCATCGAGCGGCTGGCCTTCCAGGACCCCCTGACGGGACTCGCCAACCGCCGAGCCGTCGACGAGCGGCTCGAGACCGCGATGACCGAGCTCGCCGAGTCGGGAACGCCGGTGTCCCTCGTGCTCGCGGATATCAACCGGCTCAAGCAGATCAACGACTCGTTCGGGCACGACGCGGGCGACCGGTTGATCGTCTCGGTCGGTGACGCGGTCAGTCGCGCCAGCGGGCTGGCGCCGGGCAGCCTGGCGGCGCGCATCGGTGGCGACGAGTTCTGCATCGTCGTGAGCGGTGCTCCCGGGCCAGTCGCCGTCGAGGTCGCCCGCGAGCTGTGCCGGCTCGTCGACCAGCAGCCCATGAGCACCGGGGTCTCCTGCGGGGTGGCCTCGACCGACACGTTGACGGCCCCCGTCAACAGCCCGGCCCGGCTGTTCCGGCTGGCCGACGCGGCGCAGTACCGCGCCAAGCGGAGCGGCTCGCGCACCCCGGTGGTGGCGGGCCAGGTCGTGCAGGACCCGCGCAGCGAGCCCCCCGTACGCCGGGCCCGTCGCGGCCGGTTGGCCGTCGACGGAGCAGCCACCCTCGAGTCCGGGATCGAGATCCTCGACGGCCTCGTGGACAGCGGGCCGCAGGCCCGGGTGGAGGCCATTGCCGACCACCTGCTGCTCATGGTGGACGCAGCGGCCTGGTGGGTGTCCTACGTAGCGCCCGGCAGCCGCTACCTGGTGGGGATCAGCAACTCGGTGCACCGCTTCGGTGAGGTGCTCGACGAGTTCGGCGTCGCCCAGGGACTGCCCGGGGCGACGTTCGATCTCGACGAGTTCCCGTCGTCCGACGCGGCGGTGCAGCGCGCGGCGGCGTTCCGGGTGGAGCTCGGCGCGGGGGACAACGACACGGCCGAGGAGGCGGTACTGGTCACCGCCGGCTACTCCGGCCTGCTCGCCGCGGGGGCCACCGGGGCGTCGGGCGGCTGGCTGGTCGAGATCTACACCGACAGCATCAGCCTGCCCGTCGGGGGCTTCGAGCCGGTCCTGCGCTCGCTGGTTTCCCTCGCGGTCACCGGTGCTGCCGGGCACCCCGGGCCGACAGTGGTGCCCGCTCCGCCGATCCGGGCCCGCCCGGCGGTGCCGGCCGACGGTGCCGGGCGCCCGTTAGGCTCGCCGGGTCCCGTCCCCTGACCCGACCGCACCGAGGTGAGGCGTGCCCCCCGCGCAACGCGACGCAACCGAGCCTGCGGCCGGACCGGCGACGCATCCGCCCGTTGACGAGCTGCGCGCGCAGGTCACCGCCGGCGGAGCAGCGCGGTACCACGAGGCGAACGCCGCCAAGGGCAAGCTGTTCGCACGGGAGCGGGTGCGGCTCCTGGTCGACGAGGGGACGTTCGTGGAGGACGGGACCTTCGCCAACGTGAGCGCCGGCGACCTGCCCGCTGACGGCGTCATCACCGGCTCGGCCGAGATCGACGGCCGGCCGGTGTGCGTCATGGCCAACGACTCGACGGTGAAGGCCGGGTCCTGGGGTGCCCGGACCGTCGAGAAGATCATCCGCATCATCGAGACCGCCTACAGCAGCGGGGTGCCGATGGTCTATCTCGTGGACTCCGCGGGGGCCCGCATCACCGACCAGGTCGACCTGTTCCCGGGACGCCGCGGGGCCGGCAAGATCTTCTGGAACCAGGTGCGGGCCAGCGGGTCGGTGCCGCAGGTCTGCGCCTTGTTCGGACCCTCGGCCGCGGGAGGCGCCTACATCCCGGCCTTCTGCGACGTCGTCATCATGGTCGAGGGCAACGCCTCGATGTACCTCGGTTCGGACCGCATGGTCGAGATGGTCACCGGTGAGCAGACGACGCTCGAGGAGATGGGCGGGGCCCGGGTGCACTGCACCCAGTCCGGTGTCGGCCACTTCCTCGTCTCGTCCGAGCAGCAGGCCCTGGACACCGTCAAGGCCTACCTGTCCTACCTCCCGTCGAACTGGAAAGGCGATCCCCCCGCGGCGCCGGCGCGGCCGGCACCGGCGTCGATCGACCTCGCGGCGCTCGTGCCGGCGAGCGACCGCCAGGCGTTCGACATGCGGCGGTACGCCGCAGGGCTGCTCGACGAGGAGTCGTTCCTGGAGATCCACGCGCTGTGGGCCAAGGAGGTCCTCGTCGGTCTCGGGCGGTTGGACGGCGAGGTTGTGGGCGTGGTCGGGAGCAACTCGATGTTCAAGGGCGGCGTGCTCTTCGTGGACTCCGCGGACAAGGCGACCCGGTTCATCCAGCTGTGTGACGCGTTCAACGTCCCGCTCGTGTTCCTCTCCGATGTGCCCGGCTTCATGGTCGGCTCAGCGGTCGAGAAGCAGGGCATCATCCGCCACGGCGCGAAGATGATCACTGCGGTGGCCGAGGCGACCGTCCCCAAGATCTGCGTCGTGGTGCGCAAGGCCTACGGTGCCGGCCTCTACGCGATGGCCGGCCCGGGCTTCGAGCCGGATGCGACCCTGGCGCTGCCGACCGCGAAGATCGCCGTCATGGGGGCCGAGGCGGCCGTCAATGCCGTCTTCGCCAACAAGATCGCCGCCATCGAGGATGCGGACGAGCGCGCGGCCTTCGTCGCCGCTCGCCGCGAGGAGTACGACACGGACATCGATATCGTCCGGCTCGCGAGCGAGCTGGTTGTCGACGACATCGTGGCGCCGGAGGCCCTCCGTGACGAGCTCGTACGCCGGCTGCGACTGGCCCGGTCCAAGGACCGGCACTTCTCCCGTCGCCGGCACGGCGTGACCCCGGTGTGAACTGAACCAGGACGAATAGCGCCGCAGCGAGCGCATCGGGAGGATGGTTCTCCTGTGATCGACGAGCGCACGCTGGCCGACGCGTCGCGTTGCCCCGCGTGCGGTGCGGTCCTGGCATCGTCGGATCGCTGCCCCGCCTGCGGGGTCGCACTGAGCGGCAGCACCGCGGCTGAGGTCTGGGAGACCTCTGTGCACGCGGCCGAGCTGCTCCGCCGGCGCGAGGAGTTGCTCCGCCGCCTGCGCGCCGAGGCTCAAGCGGCCTCGGCGTCGGCGTACCGCGCCGCGGCGCCCCCGGACCCACCCGCTCCGCCTGCTGCGGCGTCCGTCCCGGCTCCGGAGTCGACGCCGCGCAGCGTGCAGAACGTGTTGCTCGGGCTCGGCGTCCTGCTCCTCGGTGTCGCGGCAGTGATCTTCCTCGTCGTGTCCTGGGGCCGCCTCGGCGTCGGCGGGCGCGCGGCCGTCATGGCGGGATGCACCGTGCTCGCCGGCGCCGGTGCCACGCTCGCGTTTCGTCGGGGGCTGGCCGCGACAGCGGAGGCGGTGGCGCTGCTTACCGCCGGGCTGTCGCTTCTCGATGCCTACGGTGCGCGTCGCACCGGTCTCGCCGGGCTCGATGCGGCGCCGGCACTGCCCTACTGGGCGGGTGCTCTCGCTCTCATCGCCGCGGCAGCCGCCATCGCCTCCCGCCCCCTTCCGCTGCGCTCCCTGCGGATCGCTGCGACGGGCCTCGGACAGGTACCCGGGCCGCTGCTCGCAGCCGACTGGTCCGACGGTGCCGCCTATCCCGCTGCTGTCCTGGCCACCGTCATGACGGTCCAGGTGGTGCTGGCCATCGCGGCGTTGGCAGGCCGACCGTTCGGCCGGCTCGCCGGGGATGCCTGGGTCGTGCTGGCCGCGGGAGCGGTGCTGGCGTGGATCGTGGCCTCCGCGGCTGCGGGCTGGGCGGCGTACGACGAGGGCGGCGCGGTCCCGCTCGGGTGTGTCCTGCTGCTGGTGCTTGCAGGTGCCGCCGTGGCCGCGGCGTCGCGAGCAGGGATCTCTGCGGCCGGCCGATTCGGGCCGGAAGAGGTCGGGCTCGGAGCAGCGGCCGTCCTCTCCGTGGCCGCGTTCTGGGCACCCCCGGTGCACCTCGTCGATCAGGTGTGGCTGCCCGTCACGCTGTGCGCTCTGACGGCCGTGCTGCTCCTGCTGCAGTTTCCGGTGCCTCCTCGATGGCGTCTTCAGCCGGTCCGGGTCTTCCTCGCTGCCGGGGTGGGGACCGGTGCGGTGGCCGCACCAGCGGTGGCCGACGCGGTGCTCGGGCCTCTCGGCTGGCTCGCGCAGCCGTGGACCGGGTCGGCGGTTGGCTCGGCTCAGGCGGTCGTGACCCCAGGCCCGGCTGAGGGAGACGGGATCGGGTGGCCCGGCGAGGTGACCACACCGCTTCTCCTCGTGGCGATCGCTCTAGTCCTGGTGATTGCCACCCGCGCAGCGCCGTCGTTGAGCACGGCCCGGCGTGGCGTCCTGCCCCTGCTGGTGCTGGCAGCCGTCACCGCGCCGCCGTCCCTCGACCTCCCCTTCCGGGCGGCGCTGGGGGTGGACATGGTCCTCGCTCTGCTCCTGCTGGCAGGCTCGGGGTACCTCTCCCGGTCGGGTCGCATCGGCGGTTGGGAGCTCCGGTCCTGGCTCGGCTCGGGCGCCGCCGTACTCGCGCTGACGGTCGCCTGGTCGTTCGCCTCAGCCCGAACGACTCTCGCCGTGCTCCCGGCGGCGGCCGCGGTGCTGGTCGTCGCCGCGTGGCAGACGCGCGGGCCACTCCACGTCGTCCGGGTGGGCATGCTGGTCGGCGCCATCCTGCTGCTGATCGGGGAGGCTGCCGCCGGTGCCAGGTACCACCACGCCGGCTGGCCGGCGGTGTGGAGCATCGCCCTGTCGCTCGCAGCCGCGGCGGCAGCCGCCGGCGCCGCTGTGCTGTCCGGGGCGTGGCGAGCAAGGCTGGCGGCGCTGGCGACGGCGCTGGCCTGCGCGGACGGCGCCGCCGTCGCGGTCTGGCGTGGTGGCTCGGCGGCGGACGCCGGTCTCGCCGTCGCCGTGGCCGGCGGGCTCGCGCTGGTAGTGACCTGTGTGGGTGCTCCGACTGGCCGGGAGGACCGGGCGCCGGGTTGGCGTCTCCTGCACCGGCTGGTCGCCGCGGTCGCGCTGGCCGTCGGCGTGCTGGGCGCCACGTTCGACACCAACCGGCTCTGGCTCGCGCTGCTGGCCGCCGGCGTCGCCGTCGCTGTCGCCGCCGCTACCGGTGTCGAGGCCCGGCTCACCGGCTGGCTCTCGGGCCTGTTGCTCGCGGCCAGCAGCTGGGTGCGGCTCGCCCTGTCCGACGTGGACGCGCCGGAGGCCTACACGGCACCAGCGGGAACCGCGTTGCTCGTCGTGGCCGCGCTGCGGCGGCGCCGCGACCCGGCGTACCGGTCCTGGCCCGCTTTCGGGCCGGGACTGTCTCTCGTCCTCGTGCCGAGCCTGCTCCGCGCGGTCACCGACGCGGGGAGTCTGCGGCCGCTGCTGCTGGGCCTGCTGGCCCTCGGCGTGCTCGGCGTGGGCGTGGCCCGCCGCCTGCAGGCCCCGCTGGTGATCGGCGGCGGCGTGCTGGCGGTCGACGGGGTCGTCCAGCTCTCGCCCTACCTGGCGGACCTGTACGCCGCCGTTCCGCGCTGGACGGTCATCGGCACGGTAGGTCTGCTGCTGCTGGCCCTGGGCGTGACGTATGAGCGCAGGATGCGCGAGCTGCGCCTGCTGCAGCGGCGTTTTGGAGCGCTCGGCTAAGAGAAAGGTAAAGGAGATCACGCTGGGTGCCCGATACAGCACCTACGATGACTGACATGACGCGTGTGCTGCTCGCCGAGGACGACCAGGCGATCTCCGAGCCGCTGGCCCGGGCGCTGCGCCGTGAGGGCTACGACGTGGAGGTCTGCGAGGACGGTCCTGGTGCGCTGGACTCGGCCACCGCGACCCCGTGCGACCTCGTCGTCCTGGACCTTGGCCTGCCGGGCATGGACGGCCTGGAGGTCTGCCGTCGGCTGCGCAACGAGGGCAGCGGAGTACCGGTTCTCGTGCTCACCGCCCGCACCGACGAGGTGGACACGGTCGTCGGTCTCGACGCCGGAGCCGACGACTACGTCACCAAGCCGTTCCGGCTCGCCGAGCTGCTGGCCCGGGTCCGCGCGCTGCTGCGGCGCGGCACCGTCGACCTCGTCGAGGACGTCCACGGCGTGCGGGTCGACACCGAGTCGCACCGGGTCTGGATCGAGGACCGTGAGCTCTCGCTGACGGCCAAGGAGTTCGACCTGCTGCGGGTCCTGCTGCGCGACGCCGGGAAGGTCGTGACCCGCGAGCAACTCATGCGCGAGGTCTGGGACACCGCCTGGTGGGGATCCACGAAGACGCTGGACATGCACGTGTCGTGGTTGCGCAAGAAGCTCGGCGACGACGCGGCCAACCCCCGCTACATCACGACGGTCCGGGGTGTGGGCTTCCGCTTCGAGCGGGAGTAACGGTCTTCGGTGCGCCGCCGCCTGATCCAGAGCAGTGTCGCCGTCGCGGTGGTCGCGGTCCTCCTGCTCGGCGTACCCCTCGCGGTGTGGGCGATCCTCGTTCAACGGCACGACGCGCAGAACCGTGTCGCCGGCGTCGCGCAGGTCCTCGGCCGCTCGGTGCAGGAGCGCGTCGGCTCCGGGCAGACCGTGACGCCTGCGCTGGTACGCCGGCTCACGCCGGACGCGTTCGCGGAGGTGACCCTGCCGTCGGGGCAGCAGGTCACCACCGGCCGGCCGCCGTCGGGAGCGGTGCTCGAGGGCGTCTACCGCAGCGGGGACGGGGTGACCGTCCGCGTGCTCCAGACCCAGGACACGCTGCGGCGGAACATCCTGCGCACCATCGGCCTCGCCCTCGCCGTCGCGCTGGCCGCCGTGGTCGCCGGCGTGGCCGTAGGCCTGGTGCAAGGCCGCCGCTTCACGATCCCGCTCCTCGAGCTCGCGGATCGGGCCGAGCGGGTCGGGTCCGGCCGGGCCCGCCCGAAACTGGTGCCGACCGGGATCGACGCCGTCGACCGCGTCGCGGAGATGCTCGAGCAGAGCGCCGTGCGTGTCGACCGGCTCATCGCCGCCGAACGGCAGTTCGCGAGCGACGCCTCCCACCAGCTGCGCACGCCACTGACCGCCCTGTCGATGCGGCTCGAGGAGATCCTGGCCGCCGACGACCCGCGCACCGTCCGGGAGGAGGCACGTAGCGCGCTCGCCCAGGTGGAGCGCCTCGCGACCGTGGTGGAGCACCTTCTCGACAACGTGCGCGACAACAACCTGCGAGCGGGCCCGGTGCCGCTCGACCAGGTCGTGCTGCAGCAGGTTGTCGAGTGGGAGCCGGCTTTCGGGAAGAAGGGCCGGCGGATCGTCGCCACCGGTGCCCGGGGACTGATCGCCCTCGCCACCTCCAACGGGCTCTCCCAGGTCATCGCGACCCTGCTGGAGAACAGCCTGGTGCACGGGGCGGGGACGGTCACCGTGTCCACCCGGTCCACCGGGATCTCGCTCGTCGTGGAGGTCACCGACGAGGGTCCTGGCGTGCCACCCGAACTCGGGGCGCGGATCTTCGAGCGTTCGGTGAGTGGGGGCGTGAAGGGGACCGGCCTCGGCCTTGCCGTGGCACGCGAGCTCGCCGAAACCGACGGCGGTCGGCTGGAGCTCGTGCAGCAGCGGCCGCCGGTCTTCGCCCTCTTCCTCAGCTCCGCCGCAGCGGGTCCCCGATGATCGGGGCGGTGGCCTCCGGCAGCAGCGCGGGGAACACCCAGCGCCGGTAGGACCAGAACCGGAAGGCCGTCCCCAGGGCGAGCCCGACGCCGTTCGCGGCGATGTTGTCCGCCAGCCGCCCGGTGAACCCCAGTGCGTAGTGCGAGATGGCCAGGCAGGTGAGCGCGATGGCCAGGCCCACGCCGTTGAGCGCGAAGAACAGGGCGTACTCCCGGCGCACCGTCGACCGTGTGCGCCGCCGGAAGGTCCAGTAGCGGTTGCCGACGTAGGCGACGGTCGTCGCGACAACCGTCGAGACCGTCTTGGAGGTGAGCGGTTTCTCGGTGAGGTGCAGCACGAGGTTGAACAGCCCGACGTCCACGATGAAGGCAATGCCGCCGACCATGCCGAACTTGAGCAGTTCCCGGACCACGTGGCCCAACCGGTAATAGATGCCGAGGAGGGTCCTCACTGGCGGCTGCACTCGGTGATCTGCACCGCCCGAGCGTAACCGCGGCGGATGCGACCATGATGGCCTACCGTGTGACAGCGCGGGTGCACCCGCGGTGCCCCGCCGACACATCCACGCCGACTCGAGGAGACGCCGTGCCCGACTTCCGGCTCGACGACGACCTCGAGGCGCTCCGCAAGACGGTGGCCGAGTTCGCCCACGAGGTGGTCGCCCCGGTCATCGGTGACTTCTACGAGCGCGAGGAGTTTCCCTACGACATCGTCCGCCAGATGGGGGAGATGGGCCTGTTCGGTCTGCCCTTCCCCGAGGAGTACGGCGGGATGGGCGGGGACTACTTCGCCCTCTGCGTGACGCTCGAGGAGCTCGCCCGCGTCGACTCGTCGGTCGCGATCACCCTCGAGGCAGCCGTCTCGCTCGGCGCGATGCCGATCTACCGGTTCGGCACCGAGGCACAGAAGCGGGAGTGGCTGCCGGCACTGTGCGCGGGTGAGGCGCTTGGCGCCTTCGGGCTCACCGAGCCGGCCGGCGGCTCGGACGCCGGTGCCACCCAGAGCACCGCCCGCCTCGACGGGGACAGCTGGGTCATCAACGGCACCAAGGCCTTCATCACCAACGCCGGGACCGACATCACCAGTGTCATCACGGTGACCGCTGTCACCGGTGAGTCGGGCGCCCGCAAGGAGATCTCCTCGATCATCGTCCCGGCGGGGACGCCTGGCCTCACCGTGGGGAAGAAGTACTCGAAAGTCGGATGGAACGCCTCGGACACCCGCGAGCTGTCCTTCGTCGACGTCCGGGTGCCCGCCGCCAACCTGGTCGGCGAGCAGGGCCGCGGCTACGCGCAGTTCCTGTCCATCCTCGACGAGGGCCGCATCGCGATCGCGGCCCTCGGTGTGGGACTAGCGCAGGGATGCCTCGACGAGTCGCTGCGGTACTCCCGTGAGCGGGAGGCCTTCGGCGCTCCGATTGCCACTAACCAGGCCATCGCGTTCAAGCTGGCCGACATGGAGGTTCGCGCCCACACGGCCCGGCTCGCCTACTACGACGCGGCAGCGCGCATGACCCGGGGCGAGCCGTTCAAGCGGCAGGCGGCGATCGCCAAGCTCTACAGCTCGCAGGTCGCGGTCGACAACGCCCGGGAGGCCACCCAGATCCACGGCGGCTACGGGTTCATGAACGAGTTCCCGGTCGCCCGGATGTGGCGCGATGCCAAGGTGCTCGAGATCGGGGAAGGCACCTCCGAGGTGCAGCGCATGCTGATCGCGCGCGACCTCGGCGTCGACGGCCCCTAGCGGGCGGCAGATAGGGTCGGCGGGTGGGTTTCCCCGTCGTCGGTGTCGTGGGCGGCGGACAGCTCGCACGGATGATGCTCGGACCCGCGATAGCCCTCGGCGTGACCGTGCGGGTGCTCGCCCGCTCTGCCGACGACAGCGCCGCGCGGGTGGGGCACGACGTCGAGATCGGGGACGAGCGAGACCTGGACGCCCTTCGTCACTTCGCGGCCGGGTGCGACGTCCTGACCTTCGACCACGAGCACGTTCCGACCGAGCACCTGCACGCGCTGGAGGCCGAGGGCGTTGCCGTGCGGCCGGGGGCCGACGCCCTCGTGCACGCGCAGGACAAGACCGTCATGCGCCGCAGGCTCACCGAGCTCGGGATCGGGTGCCCACGGTGGGCAGTGGTCGGTGACGTCGATGCGCTGCGCGACTTCGGCGATGCGGTCGGCTGGCCCGTCGTCCTCAAGGCTCCGCGCGGCGGGTACGACGGGAAAGGCGTCCGCGTCGTCCGCACAGCGCAGGATGCCGACGAGTGGCTCGCCACCTCGGGACCGTTGCTCGCGGAGGAGCGGGTGTCATTCCGCCGCGAGCTGTCCGCGCTCGTCGCCCGGAGCCCGCACGGCCAGGCCGCGGCCTACCCCGTCGTCGAGACGGTTCAGGTGGACGGTGTCTGCCGCGAGGTCCTGGCACCGGCGGCCGTGACGGCCGAGCACGCGGTCGCGGCCCAGCACGCGGCGCTGCGCATCGCCGAGGGACTCGGAGTGACCGGTATCCTCGCGGTGGAGATGTTCGACACGGACGACGGCGTGCTCGTCAACGAGCTCGCGATGCGACCGCACAACAGTGGTCACTGGACCATCGAGGGTGCCCGGACGAGCCAGTTCGAGCAGCACCTGCGTGCGGTGCTGGACCTGCCGCTGGGCGAGACGTCGATGACCGCTCCCCACGTGGCGATGGCGAACGTGCTCGGCGGTGACATCGAGGACATGTACGCCGGCTACCTGCACTGCATGGCCCACGACCCCGGCGTGCACCTGCACATGTACGGAAAGGACGTCCGCCCAGGGCGAAAGGTGGGTCACACGACCGCGCTCGGCAGCGATGCTGAGCGGGTGCGCGCGCGGGCCGTCCACGCCGCCGCCTTCCTGCGAGGAGACATCGATGGGTGAGGACAGGTCCGAGCGGGGCGATCAGGTCGTCGTGGGCATCGTGATGGGCAGTGACTCCGACTGGCCGGTGATGGAGGCCGCGGCGAAGGCGCTCGAGGAGTTCGACGTCGCGCACGAGGTCGACGTCGTGTCCGCACACCGGATGCCGCGCGAGATGCTCAGCTACGGCGAGCAGGCGGCCGGCCGCGGCCTGCGCGTCCTCATCGCCGGAGCCGGGGGCGCTGCGCACCTGCCCGGCATGCTGGCTTCCGTCACGCCGTTGCCGGTCATCGGGGTCCCCGTTCCGCTTGACCACCTCGACGGCATGGACTCACTGTTGTCGATCGTGCAGATGCCGGCCGGCGTCCCGGTCGCCACTGTCTCGGTCGCCGGTGCCCGTAACGCGGGCCTGCTGGCGGTCCGGATCCTCGCCACCGCGGATCCTGACTTGCGCGCCCGCATGGAGGCCTTCCAGGAGGAGCTGGGCCAGGAGGCCGTCGCGAAGGGTGCGGCGTTGCGCCGGCGGCGTGGCTCCGCGGCGGTGGGGTTCGGCGCCTAGGTCAGCCAGGTGGCCCCAGCCGCGACCAGTCGATGGCCGGGCAGCGGTCCATCACCATGTCCAGGCCCGCGGCGCGCACCCGCTCGGCCGCGTCCTCGTCGATGACGTCGAGCTGGAACCAGACCGCTCGGGCCCCGATCGTGATGGCTTGATCCGCCACCTCCCCGGCCCGCGCCGCGTTCACGAACACGTCGACGACGTCGACCGGGACCGGGACGTCGGCGAGAGTTGCGTATCCGTGCTCGCCGTGCACGTCCTGCGGGTGCTGGTGGACCGGCACGATGCGTTTGCCGTGCTGCTGCAGGAACCGCCCCACGCCGTAGGCCGGTCGCGCCGGGTTGTCGCGCAGCCCCACCACCGCCCACGTCGACGTGGTCGCGAGCACTCGGCGTACGACGTCGTCCTCGCTCTCGGCGGGAGTAGTCATCGCGTCACGGCCTGCCCAGCGAGCGGTAGGTCCAGCCGGCCGCCCGCCACGCCACCGGGTCCAGGGCGTTGCGCGCATCGATGATGCTGCGCTCGGCCACGACGTCTGCCAGGACGGTCGGGTCGATGTCGCGGAACTCCTGCCACTCGGTCAGGTGCAGGACGAGGTCCGCGTCCGCGCACGCCTTCTGGGCGGAGTCGGCATAGCCGAGGGTGGGGAACACGGCGCGGGCGTTCTCGTTGCTGCGTGGGTCGTAGACGGTCACCGTCGCACCCTGCAGCTGGATCTGGCCGGCGACGGCGAGCGCCGGGGAGTCCCGCACGTCGTCGGAGTTGGGCTTGAACGACGCTCCCAGCACCGCCACCCGCTTACCGAGAAAGCTCCCGCCGCACGCGTCCCGGGCGAGGTTGGCGACATGCGCGCGCCGCCGCAGGTTGATCGCGTCGATCTCGCGCAGGAAGCTCAGTGCCTGGTCGACGCCGAGCTCGCCGGCGCGAGCCATGAACGCGCGGATGTCCTTCGGGAGACAGCCGCCGCCGAACCCGAGTCCGGCGTTGAGGAACTTCCGGCCGATCCGGGAGTCGTGCCCGATCGCGTCGGCCAGCTGCGTGACGTCCGCTCCGGAGGCCTCGCACAGCTCCGCCATCGCGTTGATGAACGAGATCTTGGTGGCGAGGAAGGCGTTCGCCGAGGCCTTGACGAGCTCGGCGGTCGCGAAGTCGGTGACGATGAACGGCGTGCCCGCCGCGACGGCCTGCGCGTAGACCTCGCGCAGCGTCTCCTCCGCTCCGCTCGAGCGGACACCGATGACGAGCCGGTCGGGCCGCAGGGTGTCCTCCACCGCGAAGCCCTCGCGGAGGAACTCGGGGTTCCAGGCGAGCTCGGCGCCGCTCCCTGCCGGCGCGAGCTCCGCCAGCCGATCGGCCAGCCGCGCCGCGGTGCCGACCGGAACGGTGGACTTCCCGACCACCAGTGTCGGGCGGGACAGATGCGGGGCGAGCCCGTCGATGACGCCGTCGACGTAGCGCATGTCCGCGGCGTACTCGTTGAACTTCTGCGGTGTCCCGACGCAGAGGAAGTGGACGTCGCCGAACGCCGCGATCTCCTCGTACGACGTGGTGAACCGCAGCCGCCCCGCCTCGACGTGCTTGCGCAGCAACGGTTCGAGATCCGGCTCGTAGAACGGGACGTTGCCGTCGGTGAGCGAGGCCACCTTGTCGGCGTCGATGTCCATGCCGAGGACGTCGTAGCCGAGCTCGGCCATGCAGGCCGCGTGCGTGACGCCGAGGTAGCCGGTGCCGAGGACCGTGATGCGCAGGCTCATGGCGTCAGAGGCTAGCCGCTCGCGACACTGCCTCCGACCCGTATCGGGCCGCGCCGTAGGCTGGCGAAGGCCCTTGCACCCCCAGACAGCCGAGGCGACGGTGTCCGACTTCGACCTGTTCACGTTGACCGACGAGCACGAGATGCTCCGCGCCGCGGTCCGCGCGGTGTGCACCGACAAGATCGAGCCGCACGCGGCGGAGGTCGACCGCACGGCCGAGTTCCCGCAGGCCTCCTATGACGCGCTGCGAGCGGCTGGTTTCCACGCGGTGCACGTGCCGGAGGAGTTCGGCGGGGCCGGTGCAGACGCCCTCTCGACGATCATCGTGATCGAGGAGGTCGCCCGCGTCTGCGCCTCGACGTCGCTGATCCCAGCGGTCAACAAGCTGGGCACCATGCCGCTGCTGCTCGCAGCCTCCGAGGACCTGCTGAAGCGCTACCTGCCCGCCGTCGCGAGCGGGGAGGCGATGTTCTCCTACGCACTGTCCGAACCCGAGGCAGGCAGTGACGCGGTGGCGATGCGGACCCGCGCGGTCCGCGACGGGGACGGCTACGTGCTCAACGGCGCCAAGCGGTGGATCACCAACGCGGGGATCTCGGAGTACTACACGGTGATGGCCGTCACCGACCCGGAGGCCGGCGCCAACGGCATCTCGGCCTTCGTCGTCGAGAAGTCCGACGAGGGCTTCACGTTCGGAGCACCGGAGAAGAAGTTGGGGATCAAGGGCTCGCCGACCCGCGAGCTCTACTTCGACAACTGCCGCATCCCCGCGGACCGGCTGGTGGGCCCGGAGGGGTCGGGCTTCAAGACCGCGCTGCGGACGCTCGACCACACCCGGGTCACGATCGCGGCCCAGGCGGTGGGGATCGCCCAGGGCGCGCTCGACCATGCGACCCGCTATGCCAAGGAGCGCAAGCAGTTCGGCAAGCCGATCGCCGACTTCCAAGGCATCCAGTTCATGGTTGCCGACATGGCGATGAAGCTCGAGGCGGCCCGCCAGCTGACCTACGCGGCGGCGGCGAAGTCCGAGCGAGGGGACGCCGACCTGACCTTCTTCGGGGCCGCCGCGAAGTGCTTCGCCTCCGATGCGGCGATGGAGATAACGACCGACGCCGTGCAGGTGCTCGGGGGCTACGGCTACGTCAAGGACTATCCCGTCGAACGGATGATGCGCGACGCCAAGATCACCCAGATCTACGAGGGCACCAACCAGATCCAGCGGCTGGTGATGGCTCGCCAGCTCCTCAAGTAAGTCGCGAGCTCAGCGCAGGGAGTTGAACAGGCGGCGGGCTGCCGGCCGGTCCCAGCGCACCGACGAGCCCGCCGGCGTCTGGTAGTTCGGGTCGGCGACGGGCACCGTGGTCTTGGTGCCGCCGGAACCCGACACGGCGCGCATCGCCAACCCGAACCGCAGCAGGTCGACGACCCCGTCGTTCTGGTCGACGGTGAGCGCCGTGGTGGCGGCGTTGCCGAGGTTGATGATCCGGATCGGGTTGAGCAGCACTCCCGGGCTGCTCGACCGGGCGAAGATGGCGCTGAGGAACTGCTGCTGGCGCTGGACCCGCCCGAGGTCGCCCTTGGGGTCGAAGTAGCGGGCCCGCACGTAAGCGAGCGAGGTAGGACCGTTCATCTGCTGGCAGCCGGCCTGCACGTTCAGCCCGCTCTTCTTGTC
>JAVEDB010000142.1 GCA_030841185.1 Actinomycetota bacterium | reverse complement strand
GTGGACGCGAGCCTCGCGCTGCGCGACAGCAAGGCGTTCACGGTCAAGTAGCGCCGCGCCACCGGGTCGTGCGCGACAGCAGCACGGCGAGAGCGGCCGGCCCGGCCGTGGAGGTCCGCAGCACGGTGGGACCGAGGCAGTACGCCGTGGCGCCGGCCGCCCGGAACGCGGCGAGCTCGTCGTCGGTCAGCCCGCCCTCGGGGCCCACCACGACGACGACGTCACCGCTGTCGGGAGGAACGACGTCGGCCACCCCCTCGTCGGCGGCCTCGTGGAGCACCAGTCCCAGGGCGGCACCGCCCAGCAGGGCGACGACATCAGGCGTCGTGGCCAGCGCCGCCACCTCGGGGAACCAGGCCCGGCGGGACTGCTTCGCTGCCTCCCGCGCCGTGCTCCGCCACCGGCCCAGCGCCTTCTCACCACGATCACCGCTCCATCGGGTCACGCAACGTGCGGCCGCCCACGGGACCACGACGTCGGCGCCGATCTCGGTCATCACCTCGACGGCGAGCTCGCCCCGGTCACCCTTGGGCAACGCCTGCACGACGACGAGCCGTGGCTGCGGTGCCTCCGACTGCGATCGCCGTTCGACGGTCACTTCCAAGCGGTCCCGCCCCACCACCGCGACCCGGCCGTGTGCCACCAGGCCGGTGCCGTCGGTCAGGTTCACGGCCTCACCGACAGTGAGCCGCCGGACGGTGGCAGCGTGCCTGCCCTCGGGGCCGTCGAGGACCACCGGCCCGTCGCCGGTGAGCCGCGCGCTCTCGACGACGAAGACCGGAGCCGTCACCGTCAGCGCTGGTTGAAGGCGTCGCGGAGCCGGGACAGCAGACCCGACTGGCCCGAGGTGACGTGCCCGTTGCTGCTGCCCTCCTCGCCGCGGAGCGCGGCCAGCTGCTTGAGCAGCTCCTCCTGCTCGGCGTCGAGCTTGGTCGGGGTCTGCACGTCGAGGTGCACGACGAGCTGGCCGCGGCCGGCGGCACGGAGGTGCTGTACGCCCAGGCCGGCCAGCGTCACGGCCTGGCCCGACTGGGTGCCGGGGCGGACCTCCACGGTGCGCGGGCCGTCGAGCGTCTCGAGCTGCACGGTCGTACCCAGTGCCGCCGCGGTCATGGCCAGCGCCACGGTGCAGTGCAGGTCGTCGCCCCGGCGCTCGAACGTGGGGTGCCGGCGCTCGACGATCTCGACGAAGAGGTCGCCGGCGGGGCCACCGCCGGGACCCGCCTCCCCCTCGCCGGCGAGCTGGATGCGCGTGCCGGTGTCGACGCCGGCCGGGATCTGCACCGTCAGCGAGCGCCGGGTGCGGACGCGCCCGTCACCGCCGCACTCGATGCACGGCGAGGGGATGACCGAGCCGAATCCCTGGCACGCGCTGCACGGGCGCGCCGTCATGACCTGACCCAGGAACGACCGGGTGACCTGCTGGACCTGGCCGCTGCCGCGACAGATGTCGCAGACCTTGGGCGAGGTGCCTGGTGCGGCCCCGACACCGGCGCAGGTCGGGCAGGTGGTCGCCGTGTCGACCTGCAGGTCACGGGTGGTCCCGAACGTCGCCTCGGAGAGGTCGACGTCGACCCGGATGAGCGCGTCCTGGCCGCGACGCTGTCGTGGCCGCGGTCCCCGGGTGGCCCCACCACCGCCGAAGAAGGCGTCCATGATGTCGGAGAAGCCGAAGCCGCTCCCGAACCCGCCGCCGGTGGAGAAGGGGTCGGCGCCGAGGTCGTGCAGCTCACGCTTCTGCGGGTCCGAGAGGACCTCGTAGGCCTTGGTGACGTCCTTGAACCGCTCTTCCTGGCCCGAGTTCACGTCGGGGTGCAGCTCACGGGCCAACCGCCGGTAGGCCTTCTTGATCTGCTCGGGGGACGCGTCCCGGGCGACACCCAGGACCGCGTAGTAGTCCACCGCCATCAGGACTCCGCCACGATCTTGCCGACGTAGCGGGCCACCGCACGGACCGCGCCCATGGTGCCCGGGTAGTCCATCCGGGTCGGGCCGAGCACGCCGAGCTTCGCGAGCGTCTCGCTCTCGCTGCCGTAGCCGACACTGACCACCGACGTCGTCGCGAGGCCCTCGTGCGGGTTCTCGTGGCCGATGCGCACCGTGAGGATGGACGGGTCGGTCGCCTCGCCAAGAAGACGCAGCAGCACCACCTGCTCCTCGAGCGCCTCGAGGACCGGCTGGATCGTGAACGGGAAGTCGGGACCGAAGCGGGCCAGGTTGGCGGCGCCGCCCATGACGACGCGCTCCTCCTGCTGCTCGACCAGCGTCTCCAGCAGCGCGGACAGCACGGCGGCCGCAGCCGGCCGGTCCTGTGCGGTGAACCGTTCCGGAAGGCCGGTCAGCCGCCCGGGGGCGTCGACGAGGCGCACGCCGCCGACGGCGTGGTTGAGCTGAGCCCGCAGCTCCCCCAGGACCGACTCGGGCACGTCGACCGTGCACTCGACCACCCGCTGCTCGACCCGCCCGGTGTTGGTGATGAGCACCACGAGCACCCGGGCGGGAGCCAGCGTCACGAGCTCGACATGTCGCACGCTGGACCGCGTCAGCGACGGGTACTGCACGACAGCGACCTGGCGGGTCAGCTGCGCCAGCAGCCGCACGGTGCGGCCGACGATGTCATCGAGGTCGACGGCTCCGCCGAGGAAGGACTGGATCGCCCGCCTCTCCGGCGTGGACAGTGGCTTGACCGTGGACAGCCGGTCCACGAACAGCCGGTAGCCC
>JAVEDB010000068.1 GCA_030841185.1 Actinomycetota bacterium | reverse complement strand
CCGACGAGGACCAGTCGTTCCGCTGCGACCTGACCTGGCTGACGTCCTACTGGACGTGCATCTTCGGCAACGGCTGCCAGGGGATCTACAACGACCAGCCGCCCGACGTGGGCTGCTGCACCCTCGGTGCGCACTTCGCGGACAAGGACGACCTCAAGCGGGTGAAGGGTTTCGTGGCCGAGCTGACGCCGGAGATCTGGGAGCGACACGGGTCGAAGTGGACCGAGCGGGACGAGGACGGCGAGCGCAAGACCCGGGTCGTCGACGGCGCCTGCGTCTTCGCCAACCGGCCCGGCTTCCCCGGTGGCGTGGGGTGTGCCCTGCACGGCCTCGCCCTGCGGACCGGTCGCCATCCCCTGGAGACCAAGCCCGACGTGTGCTGGCAGCTGCCGATCCGGCGGACCTACGACCACGTCGAGCGACCGGACGACACGAAGAAGCTGGTCGTCACCATCGCGGAGTACGACCGGCGCGGGTGGGGACCGGGTGGCCACGACCTGGACTGGTACTGCACCGCCAACACCGAGGCGCACGTCGCGCGCGAGCCGGTCTACGTCTCGCTGCGCGCCGAGCTGGTCGAGCTGATGGGCCAGCCGGCCTACGACGAGCTGGCCCGCCACTGCGAGGAGCGGATCGCGGTGCGCAACCGCCCGGCCCCGCACCCCGCGGACCCCGCCCGCCTCCCCCGCCGACGTCCCGCCAATTGACCACGTGAGGTGGTCCAGTGGGTGCGACAACAGCCATAGACGACTGTTGTCGGACCTATTCGACTACCTCACGTGGTCAATTGGGGAGGGGTGGACGGCGCACCTAGCCGGTTTCGGCCGGTCGGGCTAGGTTCTCGCGGGTGACGAATGCAGCCCCGCTGGGAACAGTGCTGAGCGTCTGGGCACATCCCGACGACGAGACGTACCTGTGCGGTGGACTGATGGCCGAGGCAGTTCGCAACGGCTCGCGGGTCGTGTGCATCACGGCGACCCGCGGCGAGCTGGGGTCGCCCGACGAGGAGCGCTGGCCACCGGGCGAGCCGCTCGCCGCCGTCCGGACCGAGGAGATGGCGGCCGCGCTGGCCGCGCTCGGGGTGACAGAGCACCACTGGCTGGACTACCCGGACGGGGGATGCACCGACGTACCCGACGACGAGGCGGTCGAGCGGATCACCGCGGTCATGACCGAGGTGCGCCCCGACACGGTCCTGACCTTCGGACCGGACGGCATGACCGGGCATCCCGACCACATCAGCGCCGGTCGGTGGGCGACCGCGGCGTTCGCGGCCGCCGCTCCCGAGGGCGCCCGACTGGCCTACGCGACGAACACGCCCGAGTGGCTGGCGAGCTTCCGGGCCGGGCTCGACGCGGTCGGCGCGTTCATGGGGGCAGAACCACCGTGTACGCCGGAAAGCGACCTGATCATTCACCGGATCTTCGAGGGCGAGCTGCTCGAGGCCAAGCTGCGAGCCATCCGGTGCCAGACCAGCCAGGTCGAGCCCCTCGTGGCGGTCCTGGGCGAGGACTTCCTGCGCGACGGCATGGCCGAGGAGTCATTCCGCGCACCCTGAGCAGGCCGCCCGCGTGGCAGCACAGTCCTGTCGGTGCCGGCGCATAGCGTCGCCGGCATGGCGAAGGCAGCAGCGCGGGACCGGCCGGCCTACCGTTGCGCGGAGTGCGGCTGGCACAGCGCGCAGTGGGTCGGGCGCTGTGGCGAGTGCCAGGCGTGGGGCACCGTCGAGGACACCACGGCCGTCGTCGTGCGCACGACCAGTGCCGGCCCGGTGAGCGCGGCAGCCCGACCGATCGGGGAGGTCGACGTCGAGGCCGCCCGCTCCCGCTCCTGTGGCGTCCCGGAGCTCGACCGGGTGCTCGGCGGCGGCCTGGTGCCCGGCGCCGTGCTGCTCCTCGCGGGCGAGCCCGGCGTGGGGAAGTCGACGCTGCTGCTCGAGGTCGCGGCCCGGTTCGCCGAGGAGGGCCGAGCGCTCTACGTGACCGGCGAGGAGTCGACCGCGCAGGTGCGGTTGCGAGCGGACCGCATCGGCGCGGTCCGGGACGGCCTGTTCCTCGCGGCTGAGACCGACCTCGCCGCCGTGCTCGGTCACCTCGACGCGGTTCGTCCGGACCTGCTGGTGGTCGACTCCGTGCAAGCTGTGTCCAGCGCCCAGGTCGACGGCGCGCCCGGCAACGTCAGCCAGGTCCGCGAGGTGGCGGCCGCACTGATCCGGGTTGCCAAGGAGCGCGGCATCGCCACCGTGCTGGTCGGGCACGTCACCAAGGACGGCTCCATCGCCGGCCCCCGGGTGCTCGAGCACCTGGTTGACGTGGTGCTGCACTTCGAGGGCGACCGGCACTCCCGGCTGCGGATGGTGCGCGGGGTCAAGAACCGCTACGGCGCGTCCGACGAGGTCGGCTGCTTCGAGCTGACCGACGTCGGCATCGTCGGCCTGCCGGACCCCAGCGGCCTGTTCCTCACCCGCCAGGAGGAGCCGGTCCCCGGCACATGCGTCACGGTCACCGTCGAGGGCCGACGCCCACTCGTGGCGGAGCTGCAGGCACTGGTCGCCGCGTCGCCACTGGCCAACCCGCGACGCACCACCAACGGGCTGGACTCGAGCCGGGTCGCCATGGTGCTCGCCGTGCTGGAGCGGCGGGCCAGGGTGGGGCTGATGACCCACGACGTCTACGCGGCCACGGTCGGCGGCGTACGGATCACCGAGCCCGCCATCGATCTCGCCCTGGCGCTCGCCGTCGCCAGCGCGAAGCAGGACCAGCCGCTGCCGGCAGGCTTGGTGGCCATCGGCGAGGTCGGGCTGGCCGGCGAGATCCGTTCGGTCACCGGCGTCGCCACCCGGCTGGCCGAGGCCGCCCGGCTGGGCTTCACCACCGCGGTGGTCCCGACGGATCCGGGGGTAGTGCCGGCCGGCATGCGGGTCATCGAGGTCCGCGACCTGGTCGGAGCCCTGCGCGCTGCCTGGCCCGGCGCCACCGTGATCCCGTTCGCGAGTCGGGCTCATTGAGCGCTGCACGGACCGGGCCACAGGCCAGCCACCGACGCGCGTCGGGTCCGGCCGAGCCGGGTCGCCGCTAGACTCGCTGTGATCATCCAACGCTCGGGAGTAACCAGTGGCAGGGACCGAACGGTTCGACGACCCGCTGCGCACCACCCTGGCCTGGATGGCCCCCGGGACCCCGTTGCGCGACGGGCTGGAGCGCATCCTCCGCGGCGGGACCGGGGCGCTCATCGTGCTCGGCTATGACAAGGCCGTCGAGGCCCTGTGCAGCGGCGGGTTCGTGCTCGACGTCGAGTTCAGCGCCACCAGGCTGCGTGAGCTGGCCAAGATGGACGGCGCCATCGTGGTGGACCGCGACTGCACCAAGATCGTGCGAGCCGCCGTCCAGCTGGTCCCCGACCCCGCCATCCACACCGACGAGTCCGGCACCCGGCACCGGACGGCGGACCGGGTCCACAAGGAGACCCAGCTGCCGGTGATCTCGGTGAGCCAGTCGATGAGCATCATCGCGATCTACGTCGCGGGCCAGCGCTACGTCCTCGAGGACTCGACCCAGATCCTGTCCCGCGCCAACCAGGCCCTGGCGACCCTCGAGCGCTACAAGCTGCGCCTGGACGAGGTGTCGGGCACCCTCTCAGCGCTGGAGATCGAGGACCTGGTGACCGTGCGGGACGTCTCGGCGGTCGCCCAGCGCCTCGAGATGGTCCGGCGCATCGCCGGGGAGATCGAGGGCTACGTCGTCGAGCTCGGCACCGACGGGCGGCTACTCACCCTCCAGCTGGACGAGCTGATCGCGGGCGTCGGCGAGGACCGCGAGCTGATCGCCCGCGACTACCTGCCCACCGCGACGGGCCGGCGCTCGCGCGTGGTCGCGGACGTGCTGGCTGAGCTCGACGGGCTCTCCTCAACCGACCTGCTCGACCTCGGGGCGGTCGCCGGCGCACTCGGCCACGTGGGCAGCGAGAACCTCGATGCCGCGGTCAGCCCGCGCGGTTACCGGCTTCTCGCCCGCGTCCCCCGGCTCCCCGGGCTGGTCGTCGAGCGGCTCGTCGACCACTTCGGCAGCCTGCAGAAGCTCCTCGCCGCCAGCATCGACGACCTGCAGACCGTCGAGGGCGTCGGCGAGTCCCGCGCCCGCAGCGTCCGCGAGGGGTTGTCCCGACTCGCTGAGTCCTCGATCCTGGAGCGTTACGTCTGAGCCGAAGTCCTGAGGCGTCGTGAGGATCCTCATCTGGCACGGCTACCTGCTCGGCGGCACGGGAAGCAACGTCTACACCCGCTCGCTGGCCCGGGCCTGGCGTCGGCTCGGCAACGAGGTGACGATCCTGTGCCAGGAACCGCATCCCGAGCGGTACGACGTGGGAGGTGCCCACGTCGTACGGCCGGAGATCGGGACCCGGCTGCCGGTCTTCGTGCTCGACGACTACGAGGACCTGACGCCGTGCCTGCTGCAGGACATGCCCCGCAGCGAGCGCGACGACTACGTGGCCGCCAACGCCGCCGCGATCCAGGGGCAGCTGCCGGCTGACTTCCTGCTCACCAATCATGTCCTGCTCGGCGGACCGGTCGGCGCCGCGTCCGGGCTCCCGTTCGCGGTGAAGGCGCACGGGTCCGAGCTGGAGTACTCGATGCGTGGCAACGGGGAGCTAGGGGCCTGGGCCAACGACGCGCTGACCTCGGCGCGCGCGGTCATCGCCGGGTCGGAGCACATCGTGCGCGTCCTGTCCGAGGTGGTGGGTCCAGGGCCCTACGAGCGGCACGTCCGGCTCGGGCCGCCCGGCGTGGACGTCGAGGAGTTCCATCCCGAGGATCGCACCACCGCTCTGCGGCGGCTGCTCGACGAGTGCCGACGCGACCCACCCAACCCCGCGAGCCGCTATGACCAGCGGCTGCCCGACGAGGGCAACGCGGCCCGCCTCGAGGCCTTCTTCGCCGGCGACCGGCCGACGGTTCTCTACGTCGGCAAGCTCAGCGAGGAGAAGGGCGTCTCCCTCCTGCTGGAGGCGTTGTCCGGCATCGAGGCGCGGGTGCTGATCGTCGGGTTCGGGCCGGCCCGCGCCGAGCTCGAGGCGGCGGCCGACGACCGGTACCTCTTCACCGGTCCGCTCGAGCACCGGCACCTAGCGCACCTGTGGCCGTTGGCCGACGTCAGCGTGACGCCGTCGGTGTTCCCCGAGGCCTTCGGGATGGTCGCGGCCGAAGCGGCCGCGTGCGGGTCGCCGCCGTTGGTCGCCCGCCACTCCGGGCTCGCCGAGGTCGCGGCGGCGCTCGAGGTGGAGTACCCGGCCCGGCACCGGCACCTGGCGTCCTTCGAGAACGGCAGCGCGGCCGACCTCGCCCAGCGGCTGGCCGAGCTCCTCTCGCTGCCCCGTCGCGAGTGGCAGACGGTGTCCGATGCGGCCCGGCGGACCGCGGTCCGGCACTGGAGCTGGGAACACGTCGCGGCGAGCATCAGCGACGTGATGGCCGGACAGCAGTCCTAGCAGTCCTAGCAGTCCTGCCACGCACAGCGGCCGTCCGGTTTAGCCTGGCCCTCTCGGGAACCGAACAAGGAGTGCCTACATGCGTCGTCTCGTCCTCGCGTTCGCCGTCCTGGCAGCGCTGCTCACAGCCAGCCCGGCCTATGCCATCGTCTACGGCCAGCCCGACGGGAACGGCCATCCCAACGCGGGCGGCCTCGTCGCGGACACCGCATACTCCGACGGGACCTGGATCTACTGCTCCGGCACCCTGATCTCCCCGACCGTGTTCCTCACTGCGGCGCACTGCGCTGAAAGTCCCCGCGTCCGGGTCACCTTCTCCTCGGCGTACAAGGACGGCGACACGGTCTACAGCGGCACGTTCTACGGCGACCCGCTCTACAACCAGACCCAGAGCGACCCGCACGACATCGCCGTCGTCGTCCTCGACAAGGCCGTCAAGGGCATCACTCCGGCCAAGCTGCCCGCGGCCGACTCGCTGTCCGGACTCAGCGGCTCGCAGCAGTTCACGTCCGTGGGCTACGGCAACTACGTCGTCACCAACCAGCCCGGCGGCCACCAGTACCTCTACGACGACGTGCGTGGTGTCGCGACCGGCACGCTGAACTCCATCAACAAGGCGTGGCTGCGCATCTCGATGAACCCGGCCACCGGCAACGGCGGCACCTGCTACGGCGACTCCGGTGGCCCGAACTACCTCGGTACGTCGAGCATCATCGCCGC
>JAVEDB010000048.1 GCA_030841185.1 Actinomycetota bacterium | reverse complement strand
CGGCCGGCGAGTAGTAGTCGGTCCCCTCCAGCCCCGGCTCCTGGTCCCGACCGATCGGCGGGCCGGTCGTGTCCCCCACCGCGAACTGCGTCGCGGCCTTGGACGCCTCGTCGAAGGCGTAGCGCAGGGGGTTGGCGAGCACGGCGACGGTGGCCAGCGAGATGGTCGACGACGGCGAGCCCTTCACGCGCACCATGCCGTCGACGATCTCCAGGTCCGCGGGGTCGGCTTCGAGCGCCTCGCCAGCGATGGTCAGGGCCTTGGTCCGGACCTTGCGGGCGGCCAGCGCGATGGCGTTGCCGCTCATGACCGCGGCGCGCGACGCGAAGGTCCCGACGGCATAGCCGAAGCGGCGGGTGTCACCGGTCACCACCTCCACGTCCTCGAACGGCACCCCGAGCTCGTCTGCGGCGATCTGCGCGAACGAGGTGAAGTGTCCCTGGCCCTGGGTCGTGAGCCCGGTCGCGACCTTCACCTTGCCCGATGACTCGACCACGACGTGGGCGCCCTCGTACGGACCTACTCCGGTCCCCTCGACATAGCAGGCGAGCCCGACCCCGACCTTGCGGCCCTCGGCCCGCGCCTTCTCCGCGTACTCCGTCACCTCGTCCCACCGGAGCAGAGTCTCCAGCTTCGCCAGCGACGCGGGGAAGTCCCCGGAGTCGTAGATGAGCGGCCGGCCGTCCTGGAAGGTCAGCTGGTGGTCGTAGGGCATCTCGTCGGGTGTGATGAAGTTGCGACGCCGGACCTCCCTGCGGTCCAGGCCCAGCTCCTCGGCGATGGCATCCATGGTGCGTTCCATGGCGAAGACACCCTGCGGTCGGCCGGCCCCGCGGTAGGGCGTCACGATGACCGTGTTGGTGTAGAGCGACCAGAACTCCACCCGGTAGCTGCCCGGCTTGTACGGGCCGAGCAGCTGGGTCGAGGTGATGATCGGAACGATGATCCCGTACGGCGTGTAGGCACCGTTGTCGTGCCAAAACTTCACGTCGAGGGCGAGCAGCCGTCCGTCGTCGTCGAACCCGACACGGATGGCGTGGACCTGGCCCCGCTCGTGCGCGGAGGAGATGAAGTGCTCGCGCCGGTCCTCGACCCACTTGAGATCGCGGTTCAGTGCCCGGGCGGCCCAGGGCACCAGCACCTCCTCGGGCCACGGATGCACGATCTTGACGCCGAAGCCGCCGCCGACCATGGGCGCGATGCAGTCGACCTTGTTGAGCGGCAACCCGAGCTTGGCCGCCACGGCGGCCCGCACGCTGGTGGACGTCTGGGTCGAGGAGTAGACGCGCATGGACCCCTCGACCGCGTCCCACCGCGCGTAGACGCCCTTGCCCTCCATCGGCATCGAGGCGCTGCGCGCCACCTCCAGGTCGAGCTCGAGGACGTGCGGGGCGCGGTCCATCGCCGCGTCGACGTCGCCGACCTGCTGGAGCAGGTGTGCGGAGACGTTGTCCGGCACGTCGGCGTGTACGGCGTGCGTGGCACTTCGGGCGTTGCGCACGCCGACGACTGGAGGCAGCGGCTCGTAGCTGACGACGACCCGCTCGGCCGCGTCCTCGGCGACGTAGCGGTCGGCGGCGACGACCATCACTATCGCCTCACCGACGTGGTTCACCTCGTCGCGGGCCAGCGGGTAGCCCGTCCGCGGCTCCGTCAGCGCCGGGTGCGGGATCAGCAGCGGCAGCGGGTCGCCGGCCGTCCCCTGCCCACCCAGGAGGTCCTCGTAGGTGTAGATCGCGACGAGCCCCGCGAGGTCGAGTGCCGCGCTGACGTCGATGTCGGTGATGCGGGCGTGCGCGTGCGGGCTGCGCACGAAGGCGACCCCGAGAGCGTCGTGACCGAGGTCGTCGAGGAAGTGCGCCGTGCCGGTCACCAGCTTGGCGTCCTCCACCCGCTGGACCGGCTCACCGAACAGCCGCGTCGTCATGCCCGGCGCTCCCGGGCGATCTCGGCGGCGCGCACCGTGGCCTTGACGATGTTCTGGTAGCCCGTGCAGCGGCACAGGTTGCCCGACACGGCCTCCCGGGCGTCCTCCTCGGTCGGGCTCGGGTTCTCCTCGATGAACGCGGCAACGGTCGTGAGGAAGCCCGGTGTGCAGAAGCCGCACTGCAGGCCGTGGCACTCCCGAAAGGCCTGCTGGACGGGGTGCATGTCCCCCGGCGTACCGAGCCCCTCGACCGTGGTGATCTCGTGCCCGCGGGCACTCACGGCCAGCATCAGGCACGAGCGCATCGGCCGCCCGTCGACGATCACCGTGCAGGCACCGCACACGCCGTGCTCACATCCGACATGCGTCCCGGTCAGGCCGAGGTCGTGGCGCAGGAAGTCGGACAGCAGCCGCCGGGCCGGCACACTGGCCGTGCGCTGGACGCCGTTGACCTGCAGCTCCACCTCGTAGAGCTCCTCGGGGGCCGCGGTCATGCCGCCGCTCCTGCCGCCGCGCGCAACGCCCGCTCCGTGAGCACACCGGTGAGGTGCGAGCGGTAGTCGGCGCTGGCGTGGATGTCCGACTCCGGCTCGACGCTGGCCCGGGCGAGCTCGGCCGCCGGACCCCAGTCGGCGGTGGCCGCTGGCCGGCCGGTCACCGTCTCCGTGAGGTCGACCACCGTCGGGGTGGGCCCGACCGACACGTAGGCGGTCCGCGCCGCGACGACGGCCCCGTCCGCGTCGAGGGTCACCGCAGCGGCGACCCCGCACATCGCGTAGTCGCCGTGCCGCCTCGCGACCTCGACGAAAGCCGTCCCCGTCCGGGAAGGAAAGGCCGGGAAGAACGCCGAGACCGCGAGCTCACCGGCCTGCACCGCCGACTCGAGGGGCGCCAGGAAGAAGTCCGCGGCGCCGACGGTCCGGGTGGACCCGAGCCGGGCCAGCTCCACCGTGCCGCCGGTCAGGGCGAGCACCGCGGTCATCTCCCCCGCGGGGTCGGCATGGGCCAGGCTGCCGACCGTCGTCCCCCGGTTGCGGATCACCGGATGGGCCACCAGCCGCAGTGCCTGCCGGAGCAGGGGCAGCACGCGATGAGCCTCGTCGTCCCGCTCGACGTCGGCGTGGCGGGCCAGCGCGCCCACCCGGACCCCGGACTCGTCGACCTGGACGAACGCGAGCCCGGGCAGCCGGTTGATGTCGACGATGTGGCTGGGTGCGGCCAGCCGCATGTTCAGGATGGGCAGCAGGCTCTGGCCACCCGCCAGCACCTTCCCGTCCGAGCCCACGTCGGCCAGCACGCGCAGCAGCTCGTCGAGGGACTCCGGCGCCGAGTACGCGAACGGGGACGGCTTCACGCGGTGATCCTCCCTCACCTGGTCAGCGAGGCGCGAGGGCCGCCACCTGGTCAGCGAGGCGCGAGGGCCGCTCCGGTGGCCTACTGCCGCGGCTCCGGGGCGTCCAGCCCGTGCCGGGGCGACTGGGGTGCCGCCCGGTCGTCGACCGTGCCGCCCTGATTGCGATACGGCCCACCGGCGGCGGCGCCGGCGGCGGACTCGTCGAACGGCGCGCCCGCCAGCAGCGCGTCCCGCATGTACGGCGGGGCCAGCCAGCGCAGCAGGTGGTAGCCACCGAGCAGCACGATCGTGCCGAGCGCGATCCCCGAGAGGGTGAAGTCGTGGCTGATCTGGTGGGACACCGGGCCGATCGCGAGGATGATCCCGGCACCGATCGGCACCAGGTTGATGGGGTTGGCGAAGTCGACCCGGTTCTCGACCCAGATCTTGGCGCCGAGCAGGCCGATCATCCCGTAGAGGACGACCGTGATGCCGCCGAGCACCCCGCCCGGGGTAGCGGCCACCAGCGCGCCGAACTTGGGGATCAGGCCGAAGAGGATGGCGACGATGCCGGCCACGTAGTAGGCGGCGGTCGAGTAGATCCGGGTGGCGGCCATGACACCGATGTTCTCGGCGTACGTCGTGGTCGGTGAACCGCCCACGGAGGTCGCGACGACCGTGCCCACCCCGTCGGCGAAGATTGCCCGTCCGATCATCGGGTCGAGGTCGGTGCGCGTCATTGCGCCGACCGCCTTGACGTGTCCGGTGTTCTCGGCGATCAGGGCGATCACCGCGGGCAGCACGAGCACGATGGCGGAGAACTTGAAGTGCGGCGCGGTGAAGTCCGGCAGCCCGAACCAGTCCGCGCTCTTCACACTGTCGAAGTTGACGCGCGCGTGCGTGTCGACCTTTCCGGCTCCCGGGTTGAACGCGGTGATGTCCCCGGCCGTCTTGTCCAGGATCCACGAGAGCACGAAGCCGAAGACGAGCCCGATCAGGATGGCGATCCGCGCCCAGAACCCGCGCAGCAGCACGGTCATCAGGAAGACGGCGGTCATCGTGACCAGCGCGACCCAGTGGTCCTGCGGCCAGTAGATGTCAGCCACGACGTAGGCGAGCCCGAAGCCGATCAGCATGACCACGCCGCCGGTCACCGCCGGGGGGAAGACCCGATGGATGATGCCGACGCCGAGGAAGTTGATCAGCACGCCGATGATCGCGAGCACGACGCCCGCGACGAGGATCGACCCGGTCACCAGCCCGTTGCTGCTGCCCGACATGGCCCGGATGGCAATCACACCGCCGACGAAGGAGGCGCTGGTGCCCAGGTAGCTCGGCACCCTGTCCTGCGTGATCAGCAGGAACAGGATCGTCGCGATGCCGGACATCATGATCGCGAGGTTCGGGTCCAGCCCCATGATGAGCGGGAAGACGAACGTCGCCCCGAACATCGCCACGACATGCTGGGCGCCGATACCGACGGTCCTGCCCCAGGACAGGCGCTCGTCGGGCCTGACCACCTCACCCGGCGGCGGTGTCCGCCCGCCATGAACGACCTTCCAGCTGAACGCCATCGTGCTTCCTCCTCAGGCTCAGGGATGCCGTCGTAGCGGCCAGGTCACCCCCGCGACCAGGCTGGGCCGCAACCTAGCGCCACCCGTGCCGGCCGGCGGGGACTTTGGGCAGAAGCCGCGCCCGGGTGTCGGCGGGTCAACCGGAGTCGGCCGAGCCCGGACCGGCGGGTAACGTCCCGGCCGTGGCCGACATCTCTGCCGGGCTCCCGGCTGCCGCGTCCGCCCTGCTGCGGCCGCTGCTGACCGGAGCCCGTCGAGCGGGCCGCGTGCTGGCCGTCTTCCCGACCGCGGTCTACCTCGCGGTCGAGGGGGAGGTCGTCGCGGTGGTCACCTCGGACGGGCTGCGGCTGCCCGGGTCGCTGGTCGTGGCTGCATCGAGCGGCACCTGCCCCTTCGCCGCGGTTCGCGTCGGCGACCGGGCGATGGTCGGCAGCGGCGCGGTGCAGGCGGGGGTGCTGCGTCTCGTCGTACGCCGGTGGTGGCGTCCGGCCGAACCCGTCCGGCGCGGATCGCCGGCTCAATGGTCCGCCTCGGCCGAGACCGTGGGCCGGCTGCTCCCGCCGGTGCCCGCGCCGCTGCCCGCGGACCTCGTCAGCACCGCACCCGGCGACCTGCTCGGTCTCGGTCCCGGTCTCACGCCGGCGGGTGACGACGTGCTGGCCGGGATGCTCGTCACGCCCCAGCTGGCCCGCTCGCCGGAGCTGCTCGCCGTCGTCCCCGCCGCCGCGACCCGCACCACGGCCCTGAGCGCCACCCTGTTGCGTCACGCGAGCCTGGGCTACGCCGTCCCGCCGCTGGTCCGGTTGCTCGATGCCATGAGCGGCACAACCACAACTGGCATCGGCCGGGCGGTGGACGACCTCCTCGCCGTCGGCCACACCTCCGGGGCGGCTCTCGCCCACGGCGTGGTCACCGCCGTCCGGGCGGGCACCTCCGCACAGAAGGTGGCCTGATGGCTGCGGGGAGCACCGTGGAGGTTCGACGGGGCGCCTATTACGACTCCGTCACGCTGATGCAGGTCAGCCGGGCGGTCACGCAGGTCGACGGTGTCCAGGCAGCCATGGTCGCGATGGGGACCGAGCTCAACCTCGAGATGCTGAGTGGGATGGGCTTCGAACCACCCGACGGCGCCGGTGTCAACGACCTCCTCGTCGCCGTTCGCGCCGACGATGCCGAGGCACTGGGTCGCGGGGTGGCGGAGGTCGACGCCGCGCTCGCCCGTTCGTCGGCAGGCGGCTCCTCCTCGACCGGGCTCGGGTCGGCGCCGGCGCCGCGCACAACCGGCTCGGCAGCCCGGCGTTCGAACGCCCGCCTGGCACTCATCTCGGTCCCCGGTCAGCACGCCTTCGCCGAGGCGATGGACGCGCTGGAGGCCGGCCTGTCGGTGATGATCTTCAGTGACAACGTCCCGGTCGAGCAGGAGGTGCGCCTCAAGGACGAGGGCGCGCGCCGGGAGTTGCTGGTCATGGGTCCCGACTGCGGCACGGCCGTTGTTGGAGGGATCGGCCTCGGGTTCGCCAACGCCGTGCGGCCGGGCCCGGTGGGGCTTGTCGCAGCCAGCGGCACGGGGGCCCAGCAGCTGATGTGCATGCTCGAGCAGAGCGACGTCGGGATCAGCCACTGTCTCGGGGTCGGGGGGCGCGACCTCTCGGCCGCTGTCGCCGGTCGCTCCACGAAGCAGGCGATGGCGATGCTCGACGCCGACCCCGCTACCGAGCTCGTCCTCGTCGTGAGCAAGCCGCCGGACAACGACGTTGCCGCGGACGTCGCTGCCTACGCACAGACCCTGACCAAGCCGGTCATCCTCGGCCTGTTGGGGCCGGGGCAGGACGACATCACCACCCTCGCGCACCGGGCAGTCGATGCGCTCGGCCGCGACTGGACCGAGCCGTTCTCGTGGGATGGGATGCCACCGCCGCGCGGCGGCAGCGCGTTGCGCGGACTCTTCGCCGGCGGCACGCTGTGCGACGAGGCAATGATCATCGCGAGCGCCGCTTTGGGTGCGATCCACTCGAACATCCCGCTGCGGCCGGACTGGGCAGTCGGTCCCGACCTGCGCGACGAGGGCCACCTGATGCTCGATTTCGGCGATGACGCGCTGACGCAGGGCCGCGCTCACCCGATGATCGACCAGCGTTCCCGGCTGGAGCGGATCGCCGTGGAGGGCGCCGACCCCTCCTGCCGCGTCCTGCTGATGGACGTCGTCCTCGGCCATGGCGCGCATCCCGACCCCGCGAGCGAGCTCGCCCCTGCGATCGCGGCCGCGCGCAGCCAGGCGCGTGAGACCGGCCGCGACCTTGCCGTCGTCGTATCACTCTGCGCCTGCCACGACGACCCGCAGGTGCGCCGGACCCAGGCCGAGACCCTGCGCGAGGCGGGCGCGTCCATCTACCTGTCCAACGCGGCCGCCGCCCGGCGCGCCGTCGAACTGGTGACGGGAGCCGACCAATGAGTCTGCTCGACGCCGAGCCGGTCGTGGTCAATGCCGGCGTGCCGCTGTTCGCTGACGCTCTTGCCGACCAGGCGGTGCCGGTGACCACCGTGGACTGGCGACCGCCGATGGAGGGGACGGAGTCGGCGCTGGCGCGGGTGATGGCAGACCCTCGACGGCCCGAGGCCAACGCGCTGGCCGTGTCGCGGCTGCTCTCGGCCGGTGCCGAGCTGGTCGACGTCCGGCCCGCATCGGAGGCACTCGGCATGGCGGAGGGGACCTTCCTCCATGCCGGTCCCCCGATCGATTGGGACCGGGCCTCCGGTCCGCTGCGCGGCGCCCTGATCGGCGCCATGCTGCTCGAGGGGCTGGCGGCCGGCCCGGACGACGCGCAGACCCGGCTCGGCCGCGGTGCGGGCGCCACGCTCGACTCCTGCCATCACCACCGGGCGGTGGGCCCGATGGCCGGTGTCATCAGCCCGTCGATGTGGCTCTTCGAGCTGCGCGACCCCGAGCACGGCGGCACCGCCTACTGCTCGCTCAACGAGGGCCTCGGCAAGGTGCTGCGATACGGCGCCTACGGTCCGGAGGTCATCGAGAAGCTTCGCTGGATGTCCGCGGTCCTGGGGCCACTGCTGCAGACGGCGGTGCGCGCGACCGGCCCGATCGACGTGAAGGCGATCGCGGCTCAGATGCTGCAGATGGGCGACGAGGGGCACAACCGCAACCGGGCGGGGACGCTGATGTTCCTCCGCGAGCTGCTGCCCGCGCTGATCGACTCGGGTGCCCCGACCTCGGACGTGGCCGAGGCCGTCCGCTTCGTCGGCGCGAACGACCACTTCTTCCTCAACCTGGGCATGCCGGCGTGCAAGCTGGCCACCGACGCTGCTCGCGACGTGCCCGGCTCGACGCTGGTCGTGGCGATGGCGCGCAACGGCACCGACTTCGGCATCCAGGTGTCCGGCACGGGCGACCAGTGGTTCACCGGCCCGGCGAACACCCCGGAGGGTCTCTACCTCGGGTCGTTCGGCCCCGACGACGCCAACCCCGACATCGGCGACTCGGCCATCACCGAGACGGCCGGCATCGGCGGCTTCGCGATGGCGGCGGCCCCCGCGATCGTGAGGTTCGTCGGTGGAGAGGTGCACGACGCGATCGAGGCCACCCAGCTGATGTACGAGATCACGCTGGCCGAGAACCCGGCGTACCAGATCCCCGTCCTGGACTTCCGCGGCTCCCCCACCGGCATCGACGTGACCAAGGTCGTCCGCACCGGCATCCTGCCGCACATCAACACCGGGATGGCCGGCAAGCAGGCGGGCGTCGGTCAGGTCGGCGCGGGCCTGGTGAACCCGCCCGCGGAGATCTTCCCGGCCGCGCTGGAGGCACTGGCCGCAGCGGCCCCGGGGTGAAGCGCCCGGACGCGCCCACCGAGACCACGGTGCACGGCGACGACTGGGACGGCAACGACCTGTCCGGTCAGGCGCACACGCGGGTCGCGTTCGTGGACGTGGACATGACCGAGGTGCTCAATGACGGCGGCGTCTTCACCGAGTGCACCTTCCGGGACGTGCGGTTCAACGCGTCCGCGCACACCGAGGCCGCCTTTCTCAACTGCACGTTCACCGGCTGCTCCTTCTTCGACGCCACGTTCAGCAGGTGCAAGCTGGTCGGGAGCACGTTCGCGCGCTGCGGATTCGACCTGGTGAAGGTCGATGGCGGCGACTGGTCGTTCGTCGGTCTGTCCGGGGCCGACCTGCGCAGCGCGACCATGAAGGACGCCCGGATGCGGGAGTCCGATCTCAGCAGCGCCCGCTGTGGTGGTGCGACGATGCGCGGCCTGGACCTGTCAGGCGCGTCGATGCACGGCTGCGACTTCACGCGCACGGATCTGCGTGGCAGTGACCTGTCCAGCCTGGACCCGCGCACGGTCGTCCTGGACGGTGCGCTGATCGACGTCGACCAGTCGGTCGTCATCGCGCGCGGCCTCGGGCTGGACGTCCGCCCGGACGAGGACCCTTCGAAGGGCTGAGCGCTGAACGCGGCGCGCCCTCAGGCGGCGACGACCACGACCGTGACGTTGTCGATGCCGCCCGCAGCGAGTGCGGCCTCGGCGAGCGCGTCGGAGGCAGCCTGCGGGTCGGAAGAGGCTTGGAGGAGGTCCTGCAGCACGCTGTCGGGAACCATGTTCGTCAGGCCGTCGGAACACAGCAGCAGCCGGTCTCCTGAGCCCAGCTGCAGCCGGACGACGTCCGGCGCGATCCCCCGGTCCAACCCGAGCGCCTGGGTCAGGTAGCCCCCGGCTCCGTGGTCGCGGGTGACCGGGCGCAGCGGGCCACCGGACGGCAGCAGGTAGGCGCGACTGTCCCCGACATGGCCCACCCAGGTGGCGTCGCCACGGACCAGCGCGACCACGACGGTGGTCCCCATCCCGGTCAGGGCGCTGTCCCCGGCAGCCTCCTCGCGTACCGCCCGGTGCGCCCCTTCGAGCGCGGCGGTAAGCGCGGCGGGCGGGTCGGTGTCGTCGACAGCCCGGTCGACGAGCTCCGCAGTCAGGGCCCGGATGGCCGCTGCGCTGGCGACGTCACCGGCCGGGTGCCCGCCCATCCCGTCGGCGACGGCGAATACGCCCACCTCGGGTTCGACCAGCAGCGCGTCCTCGTTGCGCTTGCGGACGTGGCCGATCTCGCTGCGCGACCCCACCTGCATGGCGCTCACCGTAGATCACCGCGGGCACAGGTGCCCGTACGGGCCGGTCAGGTCCGGACGGCGACGTACACCGTGTTGGCGGACTGCCCACCGGTGAGCGGGTTGTCGAAGGTCACGACCTGCGCCTGCGTCCGGGGAAAGACCGACGCCAGCGTGTCACCGAAGGCCTCGTCCGGCGGGTCGTCCGACCACAGCGCGAAGACCCCGCCAGGGTTCAGGTGCCGAGCCAGTGCCCGCAGCCCGGCCTCGGTGTAGAAGCCTGCGTGGCTGGGGTGCAGGAGGTGGTCCGGTGTGTGGTCGATGTCGACGAGAACTGCGTCGAAGCGACGTCCCGGCCCGGTCGGGTCCCAGCCGGCTGTAGCGGCGGCCTGGGCGAAGAAGTCGCCGTGCAGGAGGCGGACGCGGGGGTCGGTCGCCAGTCCCACGGTGTCGGGCAGCAGCCCCCGCTGGTGCCAGTCGATCACGTCGGCGACTGCCTCGACCACGACGAGCGAGCGCACCCGACGATCGTCGAGGACGGCGCGCGCCGAGTAGCCCAGGCCGAGGCCGCCGACGAGAACGTCGAGATCTCTCCCGGCCGGCAGCTCGGCCAGGCCGAGGCGGGCGAGCTCCACCTCGGCGACGGTGAACAGGCTGGACATCAGGAACTCCTCGCCGAGCTTGGCCTCGTAGACGTCCACCTGCAGCGACGGGTGCCGTCGCCGGCGCAGGCTCACCGGTCCCATCGGCGTCTCGGACCACGCCAGCTCCTCGAAGCGCGCCGAGCCGGTACGCCGTCCGCGGTGGGCACGCAGGTCGTCGGCGGTGTCGATGTCGGCCGGGTCCGCGACGTCACCGCACTCGACCTCGGTGACCAGGTCGGCATGACCCGCGATGAACGCCCGGGCGCCCACGTCGCCAGATGCCTGAGCCGCGACGTCCTGCCAGAGCGGGCGCGCGATCCCGACCGGGTTGCGCTGCTTGCCGCCGTACGTCGCCACCACGAGCGGTGACCCAGAGCGCATTCGCTCGACCAGGCGCGCGACCACCGTGGGCACGATGCCCGGCTGGTCGACGAGGGCCACCACCACGGCGTCCGCATCCTCGGGCAATGCGGACAGCCCGGAGCGGAGGGACGACGCCATCCCGGTGCGCCAGTCCCCGTTCAGCACGACGGTTGCGCCCGGCACTTCGGTCGGCGCGGCACCGAGTACGACGTACACGTCGCGGCACCCGCCGTCCCGTAGCGTGCGCACCGCCCGGTCGACCAGGCGCTCGCCGTCGACCTCGATAACGGCCTTCGGAGTGCCCAGTCGTTGCCCTTCCCCCGCCGCCAGCACGAGACCGGCGACCACCCCGATCACCGGTGCGGCCGGAACCGTCGGAGCAGCCATGCACCGATCATGGCCTGCGGCGCAACTCGTCGGCGGGTGGCTCGAGCAAACGGCTGCGGCGGCGGGGCGATCGACTCATACTCGAGGGCGAGATGACCTCGACTCGAGGACGCCTGTGCGCCGCGTTGGCTGTGACTCTCGTGGTGCTCGCGTCGCCCACTGCTACGGCACAGGCCGCCGTGCCGACCGGCGGCGCATCGGCCGTGCTCTCGCGGATGACTCTCGCCCAGCGCGTCGGCCAGCTGTTCATGGTGGGCACGCCCGCCACCGCTGCGGGTTCGTCCACTCTCAGCGCCATCAGCGCCTACCACGTCGGGAACATCATGCTCACCGGGCGGAGCCATGACGGGACGGCTGCCGTCGCGGCGGTGACGGGAGCACTGAGTGCGCGGGTCACGACGTCCTCCACCTACGGCGTACCGCTGTTCATCGGCACCGATCAGGAGGGCGGCCTCGTGCAGGTGCTGTCCGGCCCCGGGTTCTCGACGATGCCGACAGCGCTCACGCAGGGGACGTGGTCGCCGACGAACCTGCGGACCTGGGCGACGACATGGGGACGGCAGCTTCGGACGGCCGGTGTCAACGTCAACCTGGCGCCGGTGATGGACACCGTGCCGCTGGCGTACGCCGCCTACCCCCCGATCGGCTACTACCGCCGCGAGTTCGGGCACACCACGTCCGTCGTGGCTTCGCACGGAACCGCTTTCGTTGCGGGGATGTCCACCGCGGGCGTCGTCGCGACGGCCAAGCACTTCCCCGGCCTCGGTCGCGTGACGGCCAACCCGGACACGACGTCGCGGGTCACCGACCGCGTCACCGTGCGCCATGACGCCTACCTCTGGCCGTTCGCTGCGGCGGTGAGCTACGGCGTGCCGTTCCTGATGATGTCCACGGCGTACTACCAGCGGATCGACCCGTACCACCCCGCAGCGTTCTCGCCCACGATCATCGGCGGGATGGTCCGCGGTGACCTGGCCTTCCGAGGGGTGGTGATCTCGGACGACCTGAGCAACGCCGTGCAGGTAGCCGCGTGGTCACCGGCGTCGCGGGCGCTGCAGTTCATCAACGCCGGTGGCGACATGATCCTGGCCACCAACCCGGCCGTCCTGCCCGCGATGTACGGCGCGGTGCTCGCACGGGCGCAGGCGAACGCCGCCTTCCTCAGCAAGGTCGACGCGAGCGCGTTGCGCGTCCTGACGGCCAAGCAGAATCGAGGGCTGATCCCCCGGGCCACCTAGCCCCAGCGGCCCAGCTCAGCGGTGGATCGGGCCGTCGATCGCGGCGAGGCGCTCGCCGCTCCCGCCCCACCGGTGCGCCACGATCTCGGCGGCGATCGAGATGGCGGTCTCTTCCGGCGTACGTGCGCCGATGTCGAGGCCGATCGGCGCCGCGATGCGCGCCAGCGACTCCTCGTCGACGCCGTGCTCGCGCAACCGCGCCAGCCGGTCCTCGTGCGTGCGTCGGCTGCCCATCGCACCGATGTACGCCGCCTCGGTGCGCAGCGCCGCCTCGAGCAGGGGCACGTCGAACTTCGGGTCGTGAGTCAGCACACAGATCACCGTCCGGGCGTCCACGGTGGTGTTCTCGAGGTAGCGGTGCGGCCACTCCACCACCACCTCGTCGGCCTCCGGGAACCTCCTCGACGTCGCGAACACGGGCCGGGCGTCGCAGACGGTGACCCGGAAGCCGAGGAACTTCCCGACCCTGGCGACGGCGGCAGCGAAGTCGATCGCGCCGAAAACCAGCATCCGCGGCGCCGGTGCGAAGGACTGCACGAACACCGACAGCTCGTCCTGCCGTCGCTCGCCGTCCGGGCCGATCCGCAGCGTCCCGGTCGTGCCGTGGTCGAGCATCCCGCGCACGTCGTCGGTGACCGCGGCGTCCAGGTGCTTGGAGCCGAGGGTGCCGCTGGCGGTCTCGGGCCACACGACGAGGTGGCCGCCGACCCGGCCGGGCCCGTCGATGACCGTTGCCACGGCGACGGGCTCATGTCGGCGCACCGACTCGACCACGGCCGGGAGGTCGGGGAACGTCGTCGTGTCCACCTGTTCGACGAAGACGTCCAGCACGCCGCCGCACGTGAGGCCCACGGCGAAGGCGTCGTCGTCACTGACGCCGTAGCGCTGCAGCACCGGCGAGCCGGCGACCATGACGTCCTGACCGAGCTCGTAGACTGCCGCCTCCACGCAGCCGCCGGACACGCTGCCCACGGCCTCACCGGCGCCGGAGACGAGCATCGCGGCGCCGGGCTGTCGCGGGGCGCTGCGCCACGTCGACACGACTGTCGCCATCGCGAACCGGTCGCCGCTCTCGTACCAGCGAGCGACGTCGTCGAGGACGTCATGCATCGGCGCGCACCCCCGAGACCACCGCCGACAGCCGTTCGAGGGCTTGCAGGGTGTGCCCGTCGACGAAGTCGTCGACGAACGGCAGCGCCGCCACCATCCCCGCCGTCATCGGGGCGTAGCCGGGCTTGCCCCGGTGCGGGTTGGCCCAGACCACTCGGTGCGCGAGCCGATGCAGCCGCTGCATCTGCTGGCCGAGCAGGGCGGCGTCACCGCGCTCCCACCCGTCCGAGGCCAGCACCACGACCGCACCCCGTGCCACCCCGCGCTGACCCCACCGATCGAGGAACGCCTTGAGCAGCTCCCCGAGCCGGGTCCCCCCGCTCCAGTCGGGCACGGCGCGCGACACCGCGGCGAGGGCGCTGTTCGCGTCGCGCGCTCGCATCTCCCGGCTGACGCGGGTCAGCCGGGTCCCGACGGTGAACACCTCGGTGCCGGGACGACGCCGGGCCGCGGCATGCGCGAAGCGCAGGAGTGGATCGGCGTAGGGCTGCATCGAGCCGGACACGTCGACGACGAGTACCAGGCGCCGGGGCCGGACCCGGCGGGCCCGGTGCTCCAGCCGGGCGGGCTCCCCGCCACGCCGCAGCAGCGCCCGGACGGTACGCCGGGTGTCGAGTGGTCCCCGCGATGCCGGCCGGTACCGACGGGACAGCCGGGGGTCTCCAAGCGGGTCGATCGACGCGATGAGCCGCCGGACCGTCTCGCGCTCGTCGGCGGTGAGGAGCGCGAGGTCGCGGTGCCGAAGCACCTCGGCGGCGCTGGCGGTGGCGGCCGTGGCCGGCTCGTCATGGTCCCGGCCCGGGCGTCCCTCCCCGGACTGGGCCACCGGGTGAATGACCTGCACGCTCGGCACCCGTCGTACCGGCGGAGCCTGGACACCGGCGAAGTAGGCGGCGAAGGCGCGGTCGTAGCGCGCGAGGTCGTCGGGGCCGCCGCAGAGGGTGAGCCGGCCGGCCCAGTAGACGTCCCGCGGCTGCGCGGCGTCGAGCTCGGCGACGGCCGCGACGAGGGCGTGGACCCGCTCCGGGTCGGCGTCGACGCCCGCGGACCGCAAGGTACGGGCGAAGCCCACCAAGGTGGCAGTCACCGCGGTCTCGCTCACCCCGCCACGGCCCATTCCGCCAGCCGGCCGGCCACCCGCTCCTGGTCCTCGCGGTACTTCAGGAACGCGCCGAGGCTCGCCGCGGCCACGTCCACGTCGAGGTCGCGCGCTCCCAGGGCGGTCATCGCCTCGGCCCAGTCGATCGACTCGGCCACGCCCGGCGGCTTGAGCAGGTCCTCCCCGCGCGCCGCCCCGGCGACCCTGGCCACCGCCTCGGCCAGCGCCTGGGTGCTCTCGGGCAGGGCGCGGCGGATGATCGCGACCTCGCGCTCGAACCCGGGGTGGTCGATCCAGTGGTAGAGGCAGCGCCGCTTGAGCGCGTCGTGCACCTCGCGGGTCCGGTTGCTGGTGAGCACCACGACCGGGGGGTCGGCGGCGCGGATGGTTCCCAGCTCGGGCACGGTGATCGTCCAGTCGCTCAGCACCTCGAGCAGGAAGGCCTCGAACTCGTCGTCGGCGCGGTCCACCTCGTCGACGAGCAGCACGCACGGCGAGGTCTCGAGCGCCTGCAACAGCGGACGGGCCACCAGGAACCGCCGGTCGTACAGCTCGGCCTCCAGGCGGTCCCCGTCGGTCACCCCGACCGCCTCGGCGGCGCGCAGGTGCAGCAGCTGGCGCGGGAAGTCCCAGTCGTAGAGCGCCTGGGCCGCGTCGAGACCCTCGTAGCACTGCAGCCGGATCACCGGTGCACTGAGCACGCCGGCGAGGGCGCCGGCCAGGGCGGTCTTGCCCACGCCTGCCTCGCCCTCGCAGAACAGCGGCCGGCGCATCCGGATCGCGAGGTACGCCGCGGTGGCAAGCCCCTCGTCCGCGAGGTAGCCCTGCGCGTCCAGCAGCTCAGCGAGGTCGGCTGGTGAGCTGGGCACGGTCACCAGGACACGGTACGTCGTGGCGCACCCTCGTCAGACTGAAACGTTCGGCAGGCTTCCGCCGACGAAACGCCTGCCGAACGTTTCACTCTGGATGGTTGAGCGGGCTGTGCTCGGCGACAAGCCGGGCGAACCGGGCGGTCTGCTCGCGGGCGTACTCCCCGTCGGACTGCTGCACGCCCATCGCCGCGAGCGGCTCGCCGTCGGAGAGATCGAGCATCATCCAGGGGTCGTCGCGGAGCAGCCGCACCCCGACGACCTCGGCGTACTCGAGGCGCCGCCGGTGCACGATGTTGACCACGTCGACGTGGGTCTCCCCGGCGACGACGCGCACGTCGGCGAGTCGGTGCAGGAACGCGACGACCACCGCCGCCGTGGCGACCAGGGCGAGGCGCGAGCCCAGCCCCCAGGCGCCGCGGCCGCCGGAGGGAGCGATGACCGCTCCGCCGACCATGGCCAGCGCGATCAGGGCGGCACTCGGGTAGATCACCTGGCGGGCCCGGCGAGGCCGGAAGATCGTCACGGTGCCCTCCACCGGCGCCGCCGTCACAACCGGCAGGCGTGGATGTCGGTGACGAGGATCCCCCGGGCCCCCAGCTCCCACAGCTCGTCCATGATCCGGTTGGTGTCCGAGCGCAGCACCATCGCGCGCACCGCGAACCAGCCCGGCTCGTGCAGCGGCGAAACCGTGGGCGACTCGATCCCCGGGGTGAGCCGGACGGCCGCCTCGACCAGGTCCGAGCGCACGTCGTAGTCCATCAGCACGTAGCGACGGGCGATGATCACCCCTTGCATGCGCCGGACGAGCTGGTCGACCGCGGGGGACGCCTCGGCCCCACTGCGCCGGACGAGCACCGCCTCGGACTCGAGGATCGGCTCCCCCACGATCTCCAGACCGGCCTGGCGCAACGTCGTACCGGTGGACACCACATCGGCGATCACGTCCGCGACCCCGAGGCGGACCGCCGTCTCCACGGCACCGTCGAGCCGGATGATCTCGGCGTCGACCCCGCGCTCGGCAAAGAACTTCGCGAGCAGGCCGCCGTACGACGTCGCCACCCGCTGGCCGGCGAAGTCCTGGACCGTCGACGCCGACCCCGGCCGGGCCGCGAACCGGAACGTCGACTGCGCGAAGCCCAGCGCGAGGATCTCCTCGGCGGCGGCTCCGCTGTCGAGCAGGAGGTCGCGTCCGGTGATGCCCACGTCGAGCTCACTGGTTCCGACGTACACCGCGATGTCCCGGGGCCGCAGGAAGAAGAACTCGGTGTCGCTGTCGGGGTCCTGCAGCACCAGCTCGCGGGTGTCGGTCCGCTGCCGGTAGCCCGACTCGCGCAGCATGCTGGAGGCCGGCTCGGCCA
>JAVEDB010000043.1 GCA_030841185.1 Actinomycetota bacterium | reverse complement strand
TCCACACGTCGATCTCACCGGCAGCATCGCGAAGCGGAATGGCGCGACAGGCATGCCATCTGAAGACCCCGTCGAAGCGGCGAATCCGATACTCCAGCAAGTAGTCGGTGCCCGACGTCGTCGCGTGCAGCCACGCCTGTGCGGCGCGCTCGGCGTCTTCGGGATGGACGAGCGTGACCCAGTTCCATTCGTAGTTGGTCTCTCGCGGGCAGCCCGTGTAGTCCGTGCCCTGCCGGTTGAAGTACGTCGTCGCGCCGTCCGGTGACGCGGTCCACACGATGTGGGGGATCGACTCGGCGATCATCTCTGCGTATTGCCGGTCCAGGACAGCCCCGTCGAACCGGCCTACGCCGACTTGCGGCCCGGCGGACGGGCAGAGCGAGGAAGTGGTCACGAATGAACCGTCGGTACGCACCCAGGAGGTGCCAACAGGGCCGCTGGTCCTGCTTAGTCGGGACCTTCGTCACCACGCTCCGGCACCGGCTCGTAGAGCCGGGCAGCCGCTTGCCGTGAGATCCTCATGCGCTTAGCCACGTCCGTCAGCGACAGACCACCCTCATCAACCAGCGCACGCACGACACCAGCACGCATCGAGGCGATCGCGCGCTCGTACTCACGAAACGCGTCAGCCGCGCTCAGGCGAGTCTCCCGACCGCCGGCGGCGATCAACTCATCGACGACGTCGACGACATCGCGGCCCTCGTGCCGCGCCTCACAACCCACCCGCAACGCACCGACCGCCGTCTCTATCGCCAGGCAGGCCTGGCGACCGGCCTCGGCGACCCGGTCGACGGCTCCGACGAACCAATCCTCCGTCATCGGGTCCTCGCAACAGGCGGTAGCTGTGGAGGTGGCGGGAATCGAACCCGCGTCCTTCGGACATGAACCAGGGCTTCTCCGGGCGCAGTCTGCAGTCGCTTTTCTCGGCCCCAGCAGTCACACAGACAAGCTGCTGACAGGCCCAGTCACTGTGAGATTTCCCGGTCGGTCCCGTGACCGGACCGACCGGTTTAGCCTTCTAGCTGATGCCAGACACCGGGCCGAAGGCACTCCCGGGCTGACAGACTTCGGCCTCTTACTTAGGCAGCAAGAGCGAAGTCAGCGCGATTGGAATCGGCGCTTATTGGTTTGCTGGGCATGGTTTCCGAGATCATCCCAGCCATCCTCGGCCCGCTTCCCCTGGCTCGACATTCGAAGTCGAAACCGTTCACCCCCTGTGCAGTTGTGCGTTCCAGTCTACGGCACCGATGCGCCCCACATGAGGGGTGAATCCCCGGGGACGCTGGGTAGGGAGCCTCCGTCATGACACCTCCGCCTGCCCAGACCCGACGCCTCGGTGGCCGCTACCGCCTCGAGGAGTCGATCGGGCGTGGCGGCATGGGGACGGTATGGCGGGGTCACGACGACGTGCTCGGCCGCACGGTCGCGGTCAAGGAGGTCCGGTTCCCTCCAGAGCTCGGCCAGAAGGAGCAGCAGGAGCTGCGGGCCCGCACGCTGCGTGAGGCCAGGGCCTCGGCCAGCCTCAGCCACCCCAATGTCGTGACGACGTACGACGTGGTCGAGGAAGACGGCCGGCCCTACATCGTGATGGAGCTGCTGGCCGCCCGCAGCCTGAGCGAGATCCTGCGCGAGGACGGACCGCTGCCGCCACAGCGAGTCGCCCAGATCGGCCTGGAGATGCTCAGTGCCCTGGAGCTCGCGCACCGGCAGGGCGTGATCCACCGGGACGTGAAGCCGGGGAACGTCCTGCTCACCGCCGACGGGCGCGCGATCCTGACCGACTTCGGCATCGCCACGATGGCCGGCGACCCCGCCCTCACCTCCACCGGAGTCGTGCTGGGATCGCCCGCGTACATGTCACCGGAGCGAGCCCGCGGCAAGAAGCCCGGCGCTGAGGCCGACATGTGGTCGCTCGGCGCGACGCTTTACGCCGCGGCAGAAGGACGGCCCCCGTACGACGGGGAGAACGCGCTCAGCACGCTCACCGCCGTCATCTCCGACCCGGTCGAGCCGCCCCGTGTGGGCGGTCCGTTGGGCGAGGCGATCCTGGGACTGCTCGCCAAGGAGCCTGCCGACAGGATGAGCATCGCGCAGACCCGCGACCTGCTCTCCAGGGCCGCCGCCCAACGGGACACGTCGCCGACCCTGCCGGTGACCGATGCGGCAGACCTCGATCGGGCCGGTCGCACCGAGGCGCTGCCGGTGGTTGCCCTCGCAGCTGCTGCGCCCCCCGCCACGACACCGGCGGAGCGTTCGGCCTGGCAGGAGGGGCAACCGACGACCCGGCGACCGCGTTCGAACCCGGCGGGCTGGTTGCTCGCCGCGCTGCTGGTGCTCGCACTCGGCGCCGGGCTGGCTTACCTGGCCCTGCGCGACAACAGCGGTCCTGGCGCCGGACCGACCGCCACCGACTCCCCGTCGGCGAGCACCAGCGCGTCGACCAGCCCATCGGCCACCACCTCGTCGTCGACCCCGAGCGCCTCGTCCACTCCTTCGCAGAACGGGGTACCCGCCGGTTACACGCTGCATCACGACCCGACCGGCTTCTCCGTAGCGGTGCCGACCGGGTGGCGGGCCGTGCGCAGCGGAACGCACGTGGACTACCGCGAGCCCGGCGGGTCCCGCTACCTGCGCGTCGACCAGACTGACAATCCCAAGCCGGACGCCAAGAAGGACTGGCAGAACCAGGAGAAGTCGGTGTCCAAGCGGCTACCTGACTACCGCCGCATCAGGATCGACCGGGTGGACTACCGCGACTACAACGCCGCCGACTGGGAGTTCACCTGGGGAAGCGGTCCCACCCATGTCCTCAACCGCGGGATGAACACCGGCGCCAAGGGCTACGCGCTCTACTGGTCGACGCCGGACAGCCAGTGGGACCAGAGCCGATCCATCTTCACGGTGATCACAGACACGTTCCAGCCGGCGGGCTGAACACAGCAGCGCCGGTCGCTAGTCGCGACCGGCCTTGCCGCTGCTCCGGCGGGACAGCGCGCGCTGCGTCTCCCGGTTGGCCTGCTTCTCCGCCAGCGCAACGCGCTTGTCATAGCTGCGCTTGCCACGAGCGAGGGCGATCTCGACCTTCGCCTTGCCGTCCTTGAAGTACAACGCGAGCGGCACCATCGTGACGCCGCCCTCCTTGGTCTTCCCGATGAGCCGCAGGATCTCGCGACGGTGCAGCAGCAGCTTCCGCTCGCGGCGCGGCTCGTGGTTGGTCCACGTCCCCTCGGTGTACTCCGGGATGTGCACGCCGGCGAGCCACACCTCGCCGTCCTTGATGTGCGCGAAGCCGTCGGTCAGCGCCGCCTGCCCCGCGCGCAGTGACTTGACCTCGGTCCCGACGAGCACCAGACCGGCCTCGAAGACGTCGTCGATGTGGTAGTCGTGGCGCGCCTTGCGGTTCTGCGCGATCACCTTGCGTCCGGTGTCCTTGGGCATGGCGTCACCCACGTCCCGTCGCGCCCAGAGCAGCGACCAGTCCGGTCAGCACCTCGATCGCGCGTCGCTCGGCGACGGCCGGTGCTTCGGTGCTCGCCACGAGTACGTCGGGTTCCATCCCCACTCCGTCGATCGTCCGCCCGCTCGGCGTCAGGTAACGGCCGACCGTCAGTTCCAGGGCCGACCCGTCCGACAGCCGGGTCGGCTCCTGCACCGAGCCCTTCCCGTAGGTGCGCGCCCCGACGACGACCGCCCGGTTGCGGTCCTGCAGGGCGGCGGCCAGCACCTCGGCAGCGCTCGCCGTGCCCGAGTCGACGAGAACCACCAGCGGCGTCGTCACGTCGCCGCCCCTGATCGCCGTGAGAGTGCGCGATGGCTTCCCGCGCCGCTCGTAGGACACCACGGGCCCGCCGTCGAGGAAGACCGACGCCACCTCGACCGCCTCGTCGAGCAGGCCCCCGGGGTTGCCGCGCAGATCGAGGACGACTCCCCCGCGGTTGCGGCTCGCGACCGTCGCAAGGACGTGGCGTACGTCGCGGCCCACCCCCCGCGTGAAAGCGCTCACCCGGAGGCGAACGATGTCTCCCTGCAGTCGCTCGATGGTCACGTCCTCTGTAGCGAACGTCTCGCGCTTGACGGTGATCGTGTGGCTGGTCCCTGCTCGGCGTACGACGAGTTTGACCGTCGTCCCGGGCGTGCCGCGCAACAGGCCGGCGACCCGGCCGAGGTCGCCCAGGGCGACGTCGTGCGCGTCGACCGACAGCATCGTGTCGCCGCCGCGCACGCCGGCGCGCGCAGCCGGCGAGCCGGGCTGGACGCTGCCCACTTCGACGCCGCCGCCGCGGGCGGGGCGCAGCCAGAGGCCGACACCGGAGTAGTGCCCGGCCAGCGCGTCCTGGAAGGACGCGAACTCGGTCGGTTCGTAGTAGGTGGACCAGCGGTCACCCAATGTCCGCAGCATGCCCTCGACCGCGGCCCGCTCCAGCGCCTTGCGGTCCACCGGCTCGGCAGCCTGGTCCGCGATGCGCGCTGCCGCTTCGTCGATGACGCCCGACGGTGCCGCGTGGCGCGACGTTCCCGAGCCGACCACTCCCGTGACCACGCCGCCGACGTAGGCCAGCGCGACGGCCGCGACCATGGCGACGCCGCGCAGGAAACGAGAGGAGAACACCACGAGAGTCTAGGGCGCCTGCGACGCCGGGAGGCTCAACGTTTGGTCAGAGCCAGCCCATCGGGTTGGTGGTGTTGCCGTTCACGTAGACCATGAAGTGCAGGTGGCAGCCGGTCGAGTAGCCCGCGCCGTACATGCCCTCGCCGCCCCCGCTGTAGGCGATGACCTGGCCACGGCGTACGTGTCCGCCGTAGACCACGAACCGCGACAGGTGGCTGTAGCTGGTTGCGATACCCGCCCCGCGCATCAAGCCGTGGTCGATGACGAGCTGGTTGCCGTACCCGCCGACGAGCGCGGCCTGGATGACGGTGCCTGAGGCGGCGGCGTGCACCGGCGTACCGCACGGCACTCCGAAGTCGGTGCCGTCGTGCAGCTTCCAGACGCCGGTCACCGGGTGCAGTCGCATGCCGTACGGCGAGGTGATCGGCCCGTTAACCGGGCGCGAGAGCACGCCGCCGCCCGACGAGTAACCCCCGCTGGAGCGCACCTGCCCGCCGGAGTGACCCCCGCTGCCACGGCTGGCCCTGGCCGCTGCGGCTTGGCGCGCTGCGGCTCGGGCAGCTTGCACCCGCGCCACCCGGGCCCGCTCGGCCAATATCTGCTGCAGGCGATGGGACACCGCCTGCATGGCGCGGTAACGCTGCTCCTCCGCGCTCTTCTGCGCCACGATCGTGTTCCATGCCGTAGCGCGCGCGGTGACGAGGTCCTCGACCCGATTCTGGGCGGCGACCGCGCGCTGCTCCAGACCGGAGATCCTGACGACCAGCGCCTCCTGCTCGAGCTTCATCTGCGCAAGCTGTTCCTTCTTCGCGTCCAGGGTGGCCTTCTGGGCGGCGAGGTTCGCCCGGGCCTCGCCGAGGTCGCCGAGGACGGCTCCCTGGGAGCGCATCGCGTTCTGGACGAGCACGAGTCGGGTCGCGAAGTCGTCTGGGGTGCTGGACTGCAGCACGACGGCGAGTTCGCCGAAGTTGCCGCCCTCGCGGTAGGACGAGCTCGCGATCCGGCCGATCAGCCGCTGCGCCGCGACGATCTTGAGCCGGGTGTCGCTGATAGCGCGCTGGGCCCGCGCCACCTCGGCCTTCGCCATGTCGAGCTTGCCGGCGAGCATCTGGTCGCGGGTCTTCGCGGCCGCGAGCTGGCCGCGAACCGTCGCCACTGCGGACCGCGCGCCCGGCAGTTGTGCCTCGGCGCGCTGGAGCGAGACCGTGGCGTCGGCAAGTGCCTGGGAGGTCTCGTTGAGGTTGTTCCGCAGTTGCTGGATCGCCGAGTCGACCGCGGCCTTCCGACGTCTCTCATCGGAAGCGAGGGCCGGTGCAAGGGTGCCCGCCCCGAGGGCAAGCACCACCAGGGCAATGAGCAGAGTGCGCAGGCGCATGCGGCGAAGCTCCGGATCGACAGTCGAGCAGGGGGAAGCCTGTCCTCAATCTTTCTATCGGCGCGCCAGCGGAGAACCGTGCAATGAAACGCCGTTCTTGCCGCTTTCTTTGCTTTCGCTCGGGCGAGGCCCTACCCCAGCTGGTCGCGACGGCGGGTCAGGTAGGCGGTCTCGGCAGTGTTGCCGGCGAGCTCGATTGCCTCGTCGTACGCCGCGCGCGCCCTCTTACTGCGGCCCAGCCGGCGCAGCAGGTCGGCGCGGGTCGCGTGGTAGGCGTGATAGCCGGCCAACGTGTCCTCCAGGCGGTCGACGGCCGCCAGGGCCACCTCCGGGCCGTCCAGCTCCGCGACCGCGACGGCCCGGTTGAGGGCGACGATCGGCGAGGGGTCGAGGCGGACGAGTTGGTCGTAGAGGGCGACGACCTGGGACCAGTCGGTGTCGCGTACGTCGCGGGCGGAGGTGTGCACGGCGTTGATCGCCGCGAGGATCTGGTAGCGACCCGGTGCCACCCCGGTGGCCAGGCGCTCGCGCACCAGCCGATGGCCCTCGGCGACCAGCGCCGCGTCCCAGGCGCCACGGTCCTGTTCGTCGAGGGTGACCAACTCGCCGCTCGCCGAGACCCGGGCGGTGCGGCGGGCCTCGGTGAGCAGCATCAGCGCCAGCAGCCCCGCCACCTCACCGTCCGCCGGCATGAGCACCCGGACGAGGCGAGCGAGCCGGATCGCTTCGGCGGTCAGGTCGTGACGTACCGGATCGCTGTCGGGCCCGGTCGCCAGGTAGCCCTCGTTGAAGACGAGGAAGAGGACGGCGAGTACGCCGGAGACGCGGGCAGGGAGGTCGTCCGCGGACGGCACCCGATAAGGGATGCGCGCCGCCTTGATCTTGGCCTTGGCGCGGGTGATGCGCTGGCCCATGGCGGGCTCCTGCACCAGGAAGGCCCGGGCGATCTCGGCCACGGTCAGGCCGCCGACCATCCGCAGCGTCAGCGCCACGCGGGACTCCATCGCGAGTGCCGGGTGACAGCAGGTGAAGACCAGCCGGAGCCGCTCGTCGTCGATGGCGCCGAGAGGCTCGGGCGGGACGTCGTCGTACCCCATCTGAGCCTCCCTCTGCTTGTCGTCGCGCTTGTTCTCACGCCGGATCCGGTCGATCGCCTTGCGGTTGGCGGTGGTGGTCAGCCAGGCGCCGGGGTTCGGCGGTACGCCGTCGGTCGGCCACCGTTCGACGGCGGTCGCGAACGCCTCGGCGGC
>JAVEDB010000023.1 GCA_030841185.1 Actinomycetota bacterium | reverse complement strand
AAGACCCGGGTCGGGATCCGCCGCAGCGCCTGCAGCTCGAGCCCGTAGGACAGCACCGACGACAGCAGCGCCACGCAGGCCGCCCCGATGAGCAGGGACGGCCGGTCGAGCACCGCGGCCGCACCGTCCAGACCGAAGGGCAGCACGACCAGGGCGGCGACGGAGAGGGCGACAGCGAGACCGTCGACGCCGGGCAGCAACTGGCCGACGTGCGCGCTGGCCAGGATGTACGCCGCCCAGAAGGACCCGGCGAGCAGCGCCAGCGCAAGCCCGGTCAGCGGGACGCCCGAGGTCGTGTCCAGCCCCAGGAGGGCAACACCGGCGGCGGCCAGGCCCGCCCAGGCCAGGTCCAGGAACCGCCTGGTCTGCACCAGCGAGAGGAGCAGTGGGCCGACGAACTCGACAGTGACGGCGACGCCGAGCGGGACCGTGCGCAGCGCGAGGTAGAAGACGGTGTTCATGCCCGCCATCGCGAGCCCGAGCAGGACCGCCGCCTGCCAGGACCGGCGCGACCACGTCCAGACCCGGGGGCGCAGCACGACCAGCAGGAGCAGCGCGGCGAGACCGAGCCGCAGCAGCGTCACGCCCAGTGCTCCCAGGTCGTCGAAGAGGTTCCTGGCAATGGCGCTCCCGACCTGGACCGACGCGATCGCGGTCAGCACCAGGGCCGGTGCGGGGATCCTGCCGGGGCGCGGCGGTGACATGCGGCCCTTCGAGTTCGGGAGGACGGGTGCGCGGGTGGCTCGCGGGCGAAGGTACCGACCGCATCACCCCGAGAGATCGGCCGGGCGGGCTCCGGGTCGGTCCAGGGTCAGTCCCTGATGTGTCCCCCGGCGTACGCGAGCACTCTGGACCTACCGAAAACCAACAACCACTGAAAGGCATGGCACCGCCACCATGAACGACATCCGCGATTCCTTCCGGCAGCAGGGTCTTGTCCGTCCGAAAGACCGCCGAGTGCTCGGCGGCGTCTGCGCCGGGCTCGGGCGCCGTTTCGGCATCGACCCGTGGCCGGCCCGCCTGCTGTTCGTCCTGCTGCTGCTGGTCATCCCCGGCAGCCAGCTGCTGGTCTATCCGATCCTCTGGATTCTCATGCCCAACGAGTCGGGTGCCGCGGCACCGGTCGTGACCACCGGACAGCCCGGGACCGCCTGATCGGTCCGCCGAGGGACTGCCCGGGCTCAGCCCGGGTAGTCGCTCGTCACTATCACCGTGAGCCGGTTGCGGGGCAGGCTCGAGAACCGCTGCTTGACGCGCGGGGAGCCGGGCAGGTCCGCGGCCAGCCTGCGGGCCGCCGCCACGAACCCGGTCGGGTAATAGACCGTCGTCGTGCTCACGTTCCCGGCGAAGTCACCGGTGCGCTCCACCGTCCACCCGGCGGCGCGCAGCTTCACGGCCACCCGGCCGGCGAGGCCGGAGCGGCGCGACTGGTTGAGCACCACGACCGGCGGCGCTTTGGGCACCGACGGGGAAGCCATTGGCGCCGGGACGCCCGGCGAGACGGAAGTCGGGCTCGGAGTGGACGAGACCGTCGCCGTCGTGGAGGTGCTCGCTGCGGCCGTCGACTCGGGGGAGGCACTGGCGCTCGACCGTGCACTGCCGACGCTGGCCCTTCGGTCGTCGGGGCCGAGCCACGCAAACGTCAGAGCGAGTACGGCAGTCACGGCGACCACCGACCCGACCTGACTGGCCACCAGCCTCACCAGGCTGCCCCGCTCAGCCGGTTGCTGACTGATCACGCGCGCTCCCCGATCGGTCAGCCGCCCGGTGCCGACGCTGTCGGGGTAGGCGTCGGCTTGGGGTGTCCGTGGCTCTTGGTAGGTGTCGGGGTGGGCACCGGTGGCGGCGGGGGCGGCAGGGTCGGGGTGGGCTTCGGCTTCGGCTTCGGCCTCGTGCTCGGCGGCGAGGCGATGGTCCCCTGGACGACGGAGAACGGCGGGCTCACGAAGCCGCGAACCGGCACCCCCTCGAGGGCCTTGTTCATCGTGAGCCGCCAGATTGGACCAGGCAGGCAGCCACCGCAGACGTCGCCGTAGTAGCGGCCGCCGATCTTCTTGTTGGACAGCTTGTACACGATCTTTCCCGGCGACGGGTTCCCTGCCCAGACTGCAGTCGCGAGCTGCGGCGTGTACCCCACGAACCAGACGTGCACCCGGCTGTCCGTCGTACCCGTCTTGCCCGCCGAGACCCGGTTGAGGGCCGCCCGGCGACCAGTGCCGCTCTGCATCACGCCTTGCAGCAGCGCGTTCACCCCGTCGGCGATCTCCTGGCGCAACACCTGCCTGCAGTTTGCACTCGGGATCCTGAGGCGCCGCCCCAGGGGGTCGACCACGCGCGAGATGGCGATGGCGTTGCAGTGCTTTCCTCGGGCGGCGAACGTTGCGTACGCCTCAGCCATGTCCAGCGGCGACACCGTGTTGGTTCCGAGGGTGAAGGACTTGAACTGGTCGAGCTTCTTCCCGTCCGCTCGGGTGAGTCCGAGGCTTCCGGCGATGGTGGCGGGCCCGCAGACGCCCACTTTCTGCTCGAGCTGGGCGAAGTAGGTGTTGACCGAGGCGCCGATGCCGGTCTTCATGGAGTAGTCGCCGTTCTCGCTTTGCGACTCGTTCGCGGGCTCCCAGGGATCGGTCAACAGTCCGCCGCAGGCCGACATGTTGCCGATCTTCTTCTTGTAGGGCGCGTAAAGGGTATAGCCGAACCCATAGCCCTTCTCCAGGGCCGCGGCGGCGACGAACGGCTTGAACGTCGACCCTGCCTGGAACCCTGAGCCGCCTTCGTAGGCCTTGTCCACGGCGTAGTTGAGCTTCGTCTTGCCCTTGCCGCTGCCGAAGTCACGACTGAGGGCCATCGCCCGGATCGCACCGCTGCCCGGAACCACCGTGACCACTGCTGAGGCGACCTTGTCCGTCTTGTAGACGTACTTCTTGAGCGCGTCCTGAGCAGCCTTCTGGGTCTTGCGGTCCAACGTCGTGGTGATCGTGAGTCCGCCGCGGAGAAGCAGCCGGAGCCGCTCTTCCTTCGTCGCGCCGAACGCCGGGTCGTTCTTGATGACGTTGAGCACGTAGTTGCAGAAGAACGCTGCCCCCTGGGCCACGTCACAGCCGTTCCCCGCCTGCTTCGGCACGCTCAGCGCGAGCTTCTCGCCCTTTGCCTTGGCGACATCGGCCGCCGTGGCGACGCCGACCTCCGCCATCCGCTGCAGCACCGTGTTGCGCCGCGCCAGCGAGCGGTCGGGGTTGCGGGTGGGGTCGAACGCCGTCGGCTGCTGGACGATGCCCGCCAGCGTCGCGGCCTGCGCGAGGGTGAGCACCTTGGCGCTCTTGTTGAAGTAGTGGTGCGCGGCGGCCTCGATGCCGTACGCACCCGCGCCGAAGTAGGCGATGTTGAGGTAGCGCTCCAGGATCTGGTCCTTGGAGAACTTCTCCTCCATCGAGACGGCGTAGCGCAGCTCGCGCAGCTTGCGACCGTAAGACTGCTCGGTCGCAGCCTTCTGCGCCTCGACCCGCTTCTTCGGGTCCTGGATGTTCTGTGCCGACTCCAGCAGCACCTGCTTCACGTACTGCTGGGTCAGTGTCGAGCCGCCCTGCACGTCCGAGCCCGACTGGTTGTTGAGGAAGGCCCGCATCGTGCCGCGCAGGTCGATGCCACCGTGCTGGTAGAAGCGGGAGTCCTCGATCGCAACCAGCGCTTGACGGACCAGCGGGGAGACTTCCTTCAGCGGCACCGAGACACGGTTCTCGAAGTAGAAGTTCGCGATCACCGAGCCGTCGGCGGCGAGGATGCGCGAGCGCTCCGGCAGCGGAGGGGTCTTCAGCTCGGTAGGCAGGTTCTCGAACCCGTCGGCGCTGCTCTTGGCGGCCAGGCCCACGCTGCCCAGCACCGGCAGCACCAGCCCGGCAGCGAGCACACCCGCAAGGACACTCACGCCGACGAAGAGAACGAGGTGCGTGACGGCCCCACCCGCGCGCCCCAAGCGGCTGTCCATCCGGACACCTTACGTCGAGGGCCAGCCGGACCGTAGGACGAGGACCGGCGTCGGCCCCGGACGGACGCACGGCAGGATGGCCCGATGCCCCTCGACGTCGAGCGTGTTCGGTCCGCCTTTCCCGCGCTGTCCCTCGGCGTGGCCCACTTCGACGGCCCCGGTGGCTCCCAGACTCCCCGGCCGGTCGCCGAGGCGGTCGCGGAGGCACTGTGCGCCGGGACGGCCAACCGGGGGACGGTGACCGAGGCCGAGCGGCGTGCCGACGCCATCACCGTCGGCGCCCGCCAGGCGGTGGCTGATCTGCTGGGTGCCCAGCCGGGCGGGGTGATCTTCGGCCGGTCCATGACCCAGCTCACGTTCGACCTGGCCAGGGCGCTGGCCAGGGACTGGGGCAGCGGCGACGAGGTCGTCGTCACCCGCCTCGACCACGACGGGAACATCAGGCCGTGGGTGACCGCGGCCGAGGCCGCCGGCGCGACGCTGAGGTGGGCCGACTTCGACAAGGACAGCGGTGAGCTGCCGGTCGAGGCGGTCACCGACCTGCTGTCGGACCGGACCCGGGTCGTCGCGGTGACCGGCGCGTCGAACCTGCTCGGGACGCGGCCGGACGTGGCCGCGATCGCCGCCGCTGCGCACGATGTGGGCGCGCTCGTCTACGTCGACGGGGTCCACCTGACGCCGCACGCACCGGTGGACGTCGTCGCGATGGGTGCGGACTTCTTCGCCTGCTCGCCCTATAAGTTCTTCGGTCCCCATCACGGGGTGGTCGTCGCGGACCCCGAGCTGCTCGCGACCGTCCGCCCGGACAAGCTGCTGCCGCAGACCGACGCCGTCCCCGAACGATTCGAGCTCGGGACGCTGCCCTACGAGCTGCTCGCCGGCACAACCGCCACCGTCGACTTCATCGCCGGGCTGGTGCCCGGGGAGGGAGACCGGCGGTCGCGCGTTGTCGCGTCGATGACCGCGGTCGAGCAGTACGAGGACGAGCTCTTCCGCCGGCTCCTGGACGGACTGGGTTCGATCGACGGTGTGACGGTCCACGGCAACCCTGCCCGGCGTACTCCGACTGCGTTGTTCTCGGTGCGCGGCCGGACCGGGCGTGAGGTCTACGAGCTGCTCGCGGCACGCGGGGTCAACGCGCCGGCCGGCAGCTTCTACGCCCTCGAGGCGTCGCGCTGGATGGGCCTCGGCGACGGCGGCGCGGTGCGCGCCGGGCTCGCCCCCTACAGCAGCGACGAAGACGTCGACCGGCTGCTCGCGGGGGTCAAGGAGGCCGCCGGGTGAGCCGCGCGGTCCTTGTCACCGGCGGCTCGCGGGGCATCGGGCGGGCGGTGGCACAGGCGTTCGCGGCGCAGGGCGAGCGGGTGGCTGTTCACTACGGGTCCAACGCGGACGAGGCGGCGGTCACTCTGGAGTCCCTCGAGGGCGACGGTCATCTCGTCGTGCAGGCCGACATGGCCGACCCGGACGCGGTTCGCCGGGCGGTGGACGAGTCGGCAGCGGCCCTCGACGGGCTGGACGTCCTGGTCAACTGTGCGGGCGTCTTCGCCGCGCACCCGGTGACAGAGGTGTCGTACGCCGAGTGGCAGGCCGCCTGGTCGACGACGTTGGCGGTCAACCTCGTCGGCGCGGCGAACGCCGTCTTCTGCGCGGTGCCGCACCTCATCGCGGCGGGCGGCGGCGCGATCGTCAACATCTCGAGCCGGGGCGCGTTCCGCGGTGAACGGAGGACGCCGGCCTACGGCGCGTCGAAGGCCGGGCTGAACTCGTTCGGCCAGTCGATGGCACTGGCCTTGGCGCCGCACGGCATCAGCGTGGGGACGGTGGCGCCGGGGTTCGTGGAGACCGACATGGCACGCGAGGTGCTCGACGGCCCGCGCGGTGCCGAGGTGCGGGCCGAGTCGCCGTTCGGACGGGTCGCGACGCCCGAGGACGTGGCGTCGGCGGTGTTGTGGCTCGCGTCGCCGGGGGCGCGGTTCGCGAGCGGCACGATCATCGACGTCAACGGAGCGTCCTACCTCCGCAGCTGATCAGTGGCGCAGGCTCACCCGGTCGCCGGGCAGGGCGTAACCCTCCAGCGGCCACCAGGACATGCCGCCGGGGCCACGGACGGACTCGACCTGCCCGTCGGTGGTGAACGAGTAGCGCATCGGCTCGCCGTAGGCGGCGTAGCCCGGGCCCTTGGCGACCTGCAGGGTGGCGTCGTCGACCACTGTCAGCTCGTTGTAGGACTTCGTCGGCGTCCCGGACGTCGGGTCGAGCAGCAGCAGCCGATCCCCCACCTGGGCGATGTCGCGTACGCCCCAGAGGTTCGCGAACCGGCCGCAGAAGCGGTCCCCGCCGGGAGTCGGCGTGGTCTCGGCCTGCAGCTTCGCCGCGAGTTCCAGCAGGTGCACGACGGTGGTGGACAGATCGTCGGCCGGCCCGTCGATCGCGTTGGTCAGGATGCTGACGGCGAAACGGTCCTCCGGGTCGAACAGGGTGCGCGTGATGTGACCCGGGAAGCCACCGCCATGTCCGAGCAGTCGGCGTTCGTCCGGCTTGATGATGGAGAACCCGAGGCCGTAGTGCGAGTTGTCCTCCCCTTCGATCGTCCACCACTCGTGCTGCATAACGCGCTTCGCGGCATCGCTGAGCAGCCGTTCATCGCCGGGGAAGTGCGCGGCGGCGTAACGACAGAGATCGGCCGCGGTGCTGTAGAAGCCGGTGGCCGCGGACAAGGCCCGCGTGTCGACGTGGTCGATCGGCACGCGCGTCTCGGCGTACGCGAGGGAGGAGTAGCCGACGGCATAGCTGTCGCTCCGAGCCGGGTCGAGCTCCGGGCCGGTGTTCAGCAGGCCGAGCCGTCGGACGATCTCGTCGGTGACGTAGTCGTTGTAAGGCCGGCCGGAGGCAGCCTCCACGACGAGGCCGAGCAGGCCGTAGGCGATGTTGGAGTACTTGAACCGCTCGTTCGACGGGATGACGTCGGTGTCGGTCAGCGCGAGGGCGCGCAGTGCTTGCACGTCCGGGAACGGCTCCAGCAGCTGCCAGAAGTCGGCTTCGGCGCCGTCCCGGATGAGGCCGGAGGAGTGCGTGAGAAGCTCGCGCAGCGTGACGGCGGCAGCGGGGGCATGCGCCTCGGCGAGGAAGCGCAGCCAGTGGCCGAGGCGGTCGTCGAGGCGGACGCGACCGCTGTCGACGAGCTGGAGTACGGCGGTTCCGGTGAACGTCTTCGAGTGCGAGGCCACCCGGAACAGGTGGTCATCGGCGAGTGGGACGTCGTTGGCAATGTCGGCGTGGCCGTAGGCCCGGGACATCAGCAACTCGTCCTGGAACAGGACGGCGGCCTGTACGCCGGGGATGCGCAGGTAGCGCTGGCGGAAGGACAGCCAGGACTCGACGTAGGGGATGACCGAGGCGACGGCGCGCCTGGTCAGCCGGGTCGCGGGGCGGGTGGGATCTGGATCGGTCGGTTGCACGATGCCGACCCTAGGGCGTCGGTGCTGGAATGCTCCAACCGATCGGTCGTTATCCACAAGCGGCGGCGTGAACTCGTTTGTCTACAAGGGTTTCCGCTGTTGCTGGGCTGGTCGGAACTGTCGCTGCTCGCCGCTAGTTTGAGGCCATGAGCACCACCCACGACGACGTCGATCGTTCCGCCCTGCCCGCCGACGAGGTTGCCGATGGTGTCGCGCAGCTGGACACGACGCTCGCGGCACTGCGCCGCACGCCGTTGTGGCAGCTGCCCGAGTCGCAGGTGCTGGACCTGCGCCGCGCTCTGGAGGTCACGGCGGCGCGGTTGGCAGGATTGACGCTGACGGTGACGCGCGAGATCGACGCCCGCGGCGCCGCCGTGTCGCTGGGCGCGCCCAGCACCGTCGCGTGGCTGACCGGATCGCTTCACCTGCACCCCGCCGTCGCGCGCCGCGAGGTCAGCCTCGCCCACGCCCTTCACGTGAGCCCCGACGGCGCCGCGCCGGACCCGGCCGGCACCCGAGTCGGTGGCGAGCTGGTCCGCCCGCTGCCCGCCACCGGTGCCGCACTCGCCGCCGGGCAGCTGTCGCTGGCGAGCGCGGCGGAGGTGGAGCGGGCGGTGCG
>JAVEDB010000007.1 GCA_030841185.1 Actinomycetota bacterium | reverse complement strand
CGCAGCAGCGAAGGCTGGCGGCCGATGGCGGACCGGGGGTCCACGACAGCCAACCACTACGACCACGTGCACGTGTCGGTCTACTGACGCCTCGCGCCTAGGGACCACAAGCAACGGCGACGGACTTTGTTGTTGCTTGAGGCAACCGAGGGGGCGACCATGGCGGTGGAGCGGCACCCCGTCGACGCGGTGGAACAGCAGCGTCGTCGCGGCCTGCTCAAGATGTGCCAGCACCGGCTATCACGAGCCCCCCGGTGGGGACGTACATCGCCTCGTTCAAGGTGGTTGAGGTTGGGGCGTGAGCGACGGCGAACGTCGGCCATGCCCGGCCCCCGCTGATCGAGGTCGAGATGTAGTCGCCGACCATGCGCCCCTGGCTCGTGTTAGCCAGCCAAGACAGAGCCATCGGACCGGCGAGCTGGGTCGGACTGCTCCAGCTCGAGCCCCCGTTGGTGGACGAGGTGTAGGCGACGGTCAGTTGGCACGTGGCTGCGGTGCAGTTGGCGCTCGGGTAGCGGTAGTAGGTCACCGCGACCCTAGCGCTCGACCCCGCCGTCGACCGGTCCACGGCGACGCCAGGAATGAAGTGATCGCCGGCGTCGGCCGTGACGCGGCTGACCGCGCCCCAGGTCGTCTCGCTGGTCGACCTGCTCATCACGATGTCGTTCGACGGGCAGCCGGACCGGAAGCGGCAATCCTGCCAGGTGACGTAGGCGGTGCCGGTCGCGTCTATCTCCGCCGAGGGCAGCGGACTGGTGCGCAGCCCGCCGGCCACCCGGTGGGCCTGGATGGTCGACACGAGCACGGTGGCCCGCCAGCTGACCCCGCCGTCGATGGAGCGGAACGAGCGGATCTGGGCGGTGTTGCTCTCGTAGGGCACCAGCACGGTGCCGTTCGGGCGTACCACTGGCTGGCCACCCAAACCGGTTGCGCTGGTGGTCACCACCGTCCAGGACCCTCCCCCGTCGGATGACCGGGCGATCCTGATCTGGTTGCCAGCCGTCTGGTCGTCGAACTCGCTGTAGCAGCGGCCGAAGAACGGGCTGGCCGAGGCGTTGTCACAGACGATCCAGTTCTTGTCCAGATCGGCGCCGCCGGTCGCGCTGGCGGTGGTCACCGGGTTGGACCAGGACAGTCCGCCGTTGGTGGACCGGCTGGTCAGCACGGCAGCTCCGAGGACCCCGTTGGTGTCCGTCAGCGCCAGCGAGGAAATCATCCAGATGTGGTGACGGGCATCGAAGGCGACTGCGGGGTCACTGGCCCGGTCGAATCGCCCACCATCCCGGAACTTCGTGAGCCCGGGCAGGATGCCTCGGGTCCAGGTGGCGCCACCGTTAGTCGAGGTGGCGAACCCGATGTCGGTCGAGCCTCCGTTGAAGAAGCGACCAACTTGGAACGCTGAGACGAGGGTGCTGCCGAATGCGAACGTGTCTGGCTCGACCTCCGTGGCGTGCTGGCTGGTCGAGTTCGTGAACGGGTCGGTGCTCACGCGAGTGAGGGCGAGATTTGCCATTGCCGTGCCGGCACCGACGAACAGCCCGAACACCGCGATCGAAACCAGCGCAGGCAGCCGCGCCAGAGTCCTCACTCGAAGCCGCAGCCGCACGAGAAACCTCCCGACCAAGGCCGGTGGACGTCACCAGAGTTCCGCCGGCAGCCAGGGTGGTCAAGGCCGCGGCTACTCGTCAGGCGTGGATCTCCTCCGCGACCAGTACGCGGCGGAGCGCGTCGTACATTCCCTGGGTGGCGGTGCCGCGCGCGGCGATGATCCCCAAGGGGCGCCATTCTGCGTCGTACACGGTGACGTCGTACATGGGCTGACCGCCGATCCACAGGCCACAGACGCCACCACCCATGACCTTGCGGCTGTAGAAGCGCACCGGGACGCCGGTGACCTCATGGCCGTCCAGCGTGGGACGGACATCGGGTGCCTGGCCGACATTGAAGCGACGAGTCATGCGGGCACGCTAAGCCCGCGCCTCCACGAGCGACTGGTCTCCTCGCCGAGGTTCACCCGGCCAGCGGACCGGGTTTCACCGACGGGCATCCGTGGTGACGTTCCGGAGTTGCTCGGAGGGTGCACGCGACGATCAGGTCGCGCGTGCGGCCCTCTCGAGACCATCGAGCATCAGCTCGAGTCCGAAGGCGTACTCCGCGCCGAAGTCGTAGTCGGGTTGCAGGACGTGCTCGACGGTGAAGGCAGCGAGGTGGGGGAAGTCAGCTGCCGGGAAGTGCGCCAGGAACGCGTGCGCCAACAGGGACGTCTCCACTCCCTTGTCGAAGGGCAGGCCGCGCTCCTGCAAAGCGAACCCGTAGATGTAGCTGTCCAGGGCCGCGTAGGCGTGCGCAGTCAGAGCCATCGTGAAGCCCGCACTTCGCAGGCAGCCGATCACGGCGTCGTGGTGGCGCAGCGTGGCTGGGCCGGGGGCGGACCGTGACTCCATCAGTCCGACGGCCCAGCGGTGCCGGGTCAGCGCCGAGCGAACCGCGACCGCCCGTTGACGCATCGCGTCCTTCCAGCCGACGCCCGCGGACGGGAGCTCGATCTCGCTGAAGACCAGGTCGATCATGCCGTCGATCAGGTCCTCTTTGTTGGCGACGTGGTTGTAGAGCGACATCGGCTTGGCGTCGACCTCCTCGGCCAACTGCCGCATGGTCAGCGGCTCGATGCCGTTGGCGTCCGCGAAGGCGACCGCCCCCCGGACGACCCGGTCCCGGCTCAGGCGAGCCCGAGGCGCCGCGGACGCAGCGGGTGACGGAGACATGCAGACCCCTTTCATCGATGTTCGGCCGGCAGACCCCTTGACGAACGTACAGTGTACGTCTAACGTACGTCGTACGCGTACATCGTACGTCGCGCCGCGCGAGCCGCGCTAGCGCTCCAGCAGGGCCTTTCGAGGGGAATCCCGTGACGATCCAGACCGCGCAGCTGCCCGGACAACGCCGACCCAGGAATGGGTCAGCCACCGCCACGGCCGGCATCGCGCCGGCCAGGTCGATCGGACGCGCGAGCCTCGTCGCCGGTGTCGGGCTGTTGCTGATGTCCGCGTTGGCCGCCTTCGGCAAGGTCGTCGTCCTGGATGGGTTGGTCACGCCGGGGGACGCAGCACAGACCGCGAAGGACATCGGCGCGAACGAGGGCCTGTTCCGGCTCGGCATCGCGAGCCTGGTCCTGGTGATCGCCCTCGACCTGGTAGTCGCCTGGTCGCTGTACCGAGTTCTCCGGCCGGTCAGCGCGAGACTCTCGATGATCGCCGCGGCGTTGCGGACGGTGTACGCCGGCGTCTTCCTGATCGCCCTCGGCCCACTGTGGGCAGAGCACACCACCACCTTCGACGACATCTGGCATGCCGGCCTGTTCCTCTTCGGACTCCACCTCATCCTGATCGGCTACCTGGCGTCCAGGTCCCGGTACGTGCCGCGGGCGATCGGTGTGCTCCTGGTCGTCGCGGGCCTGGGTTATGGCATCGACACGGTTGGCCGTGTGCTCACGACGAGCACATGGACCGACGTCAGCTCTTTCACGTTCATCGGGGAGTTCCTGCTGGCGCTCTGGCTCGTCATCCGAGGCCGCCGGCTCTCGTCAATCTGACACCAGCACTTGACACGGCTAACACTGTTAGCTATTCTTGGTTAACAGTGTTAGCCAAGAATTCCATCCCTCAGGAGGAGCCATGAAGACCATCCGAGTCGTCACCGACATCGCCGCCCCCGTCCAGACCGTGTGGGCCGAGCTGAGCGCAGTCAGGGAGTACGCCGAGTGGAACCCGTTCATCACCAGCCTGCAGGGCGAGCTTGTGGTGGGCAGCCGGCTCGAGGTCCGGATCGCGCCGCCCGGTGGCCGCGCAATGACCTTCCGGCCCACGGTCACCACGGTGGACGAGGGCAAGCGGCTGGAGTGGCTCGGCCGGCTGATCCTCCCCGGCGTCTTTGACGGGCGGCACTCGTTCCAGCTGGAGGACCTGGGAGGCGGCAGGACGCGGCTGACCCAGGCCGAGGAGTTCAGCGGCTTGCTCGCGCCGCTCACCGGAAAGGTGCTCGAGCGGACCCGCGCCGGGTTCGAGGCGATGAACGAAGCGCTTCGCCTGCGTGCCGAGAAGGCGCCAGCGGCGTTCCAGCGGTGAGCCGACGGGACGAGATCCTCGACGTGGCCGTCGCGGTGCTCGAGGAGCAGGGGCCCGACGCGGTGACCATGCGGGAGCTCGCGGCCCGCATGGGGATCCGCGCCCCCTCGCTGTACAAGCATGTGCGCGACAAGGACGACATCCTCGCCGGCCTGCAGGAGAGGGCCCTGATCGACATGGCTCGGCACCTCGCCGCCGCCGAGCCCGGTCTGGGTGCGCTGGCTGACGCATACCGGTCATGGGCGATGGCCCACCCCCGGCTCTACGAGGTCGCTACCCGACGGCCCCTGGCGCGCGAGCGCATCGCGCCGGGCGTCGAGTCGGCCGCCGCTGCGCCCATCGTCGCCGCGGCCGGAGGCGACGAGCACCTCGCCCGCGCCTTGTGGGCTCTCGCGCACGGGTTGGTCGACCTGGAGCTCTCCAATCGGTTTCCTCCCGGCGCCGATCTCGACGCCACCTGGCGGAAGGCCTTGACGGGCTTTGAGAAGTAATGCAACCCCGGCTCTGGCCGGGGTTGCTCAGTTGATGGGCATCGGGCCCGCGGCGAGAGGAGTGGAGTGCCGGCGCCACACGCGCCACACCCCCTCGCGTCGGCGCCAGACATCGGAGATGACGAAGAGCCCGTCCCGGCTCTGACCCTGAACCACGGCGCGCTGGAAACCTCTCTGCAAGACGGCGGCACAGTCGCCGTCCACGTCGAGGACTCGTTCTTGGACGGTCCACTCATGCACGACGTAATCAGGTAGCGCACTCAGCCACTGCGCCCGCTTGACGACAGCCGGCGTCGGCTGCACCAGGACAAGGGCGTACTGCTCATCCAGCACCTGCTCCGCGGCTGGGACATCGCGAGCCTCGATGACGCGCTGGAACTCGTCGAGCCGGAGGTCGAGCTCGGGGTGTGTCATGCGGAGATTCTCGCGGTCACTGCGCTCCTCTGCAGGCCAACCGATGCGGACTCGCCGAAGGCAGATCTCCGGGGAAGAACAGGTGTCCGGAAGAGCGCAGGAATGACCCTCACGTTACCGTGACGGAATGACTACCGAGAGGCCGTCGAACGGTGTTGGCAGTCACGGGTGCGAGCGCCCCCAGGACCTGGCGTGACCACTGCCGGGTCATCGGTGCAGGACGTCATCAAGCGCCTCCGCCGTATCGACGACGAGTTGCCGCCGGGCGACGGAGCGGCGGTATTCAATCGGATGTACCTGACCGTGACCGAAACGGTTGCCGCCGGACTCGAGGGTCAGACGGTCTTCCAGGACCCGGTGTTCATGGAACATCTCGACGTCACCTTCGCGTCTTTCTGGATTGAGGCATACGACGCCGACACCCACGATGTGCCAAAAGCCTGGGCAGCCCTGTTCGAGCGCCGACATGACCGCGCCGTGCTGCCCATCCAGTTCGCCCTCGCAGGGATGAACTCCCACATCGGGCACGACCTTGCCGTCGCCGTTATCCAGACCTGCCAGGAACTCGACACCTCGCCGGAGCGAGCGGGGGTTCACCACGACTACGAGGCGGTCAACCAGCTGCTCGCGGCATGTGAGTCCAAGATCCGCCGGTCATTCCTCACCGAAGCCGGTCAAGAGGTGGACGCCCACCTTGGCCCGGTGGTCCATATCGTCGACTCGTGGAAGATCGACAAGGCCCGTGACGTCGCCTGGGTCAACGTCGAGGCCATGTGGGCCATCCGGCACGTCGGCTCGCTGGCCAACCGCTACCGAGAGGCACTGGCCCGCACGGTCGGCATGGCGTCGCGCTGCTTGTTGACACCGACGCAACCCGACTGAACTGACGCGACGCGCGTCGCCGGCTAGTGCCAGCGCAACCCGCATGCTGCCCGGTTCGGTCGGTGCTGCTGGCAGACTCCTGTCAGCCATCGAACTCGATGAGGTGATGTCGTGACTCCGACCTGGTCAAGGCCAAGTCCGGTCAGGCACTAAGCTGACCGGACTTGCGCGCCGCCGCAATCACCTGACGGGCAACCAGATCGAGCGGTTCCAACTTCTGCTCCGCGCGAGCGACTGCGACGGCGCCCTCCGCCGCTGAGATGGTGAGCGCCGCCAGCGCTCGGGCTCGCGCACGGCCCAGGCCGCCGTCGACGAAGAGCCCTTCTAGGTGCAGGCACCAGGTCCGGAAGATTTCTCCGGCGTGCTCGACCGTCTCGAGATCCTCGCCCGCCACGGCGATGGCGAGAACGGCACATCCAGCTCGCAGCTCGGTCCCGGTCAGTAGGCCGCGCCACATGGCGAAGAATTTCCCGCCTAATGTGTCCAGCTGGCCCCAGGAACCACAACGGCCCCTGCCCGATGACGGGGCAAGGAGCCGTCACCTGCGGTGATGCGGGAGCCGCCTATCGGACTCGAACCGATTACCTGTTCATCAGTAGTCCTCTTCCGTGGATGCAGTCTCCGTGTGGCGGGTGCCACTGGCGACAGCTGGGACCGCGCCACCGCCCAGGTAGAGCCGGGCTACTTCCGGGTCCTCTAGCAGCCTCGCGCCTGTAGCGACGAGTCGGACGCGTCCGGACTCCAGGACGGCGCCGAAGTCCGAGACCGCGAGACCCGACCGCGCGTTCTGCTCGACCAACAGGATGGTGCGACCACTGGCTGACAGCGACCGGATGCTCTCGAAGACGATCTGCCGGGACTTCGGGTCTAGACCGATCGACGGTTCGTCCAGGAGAATCAGCGTCGGATCCAGGATGAGCGTCCGCGCCAACTCGACCTGTTTCTGTTCCCCGCCGGACAACGAGCCCGCGTGCTCCGCCGCCCGTGATCGGCAAATGGGGAAGGCCTTCATGGCTTCCTCCATCCGCGCGTAGACGACTGCAGAGTCCTTGACGAGGTACCCGCCCATGAGCAGGTTGTCCCGCACCGTCATCGCGGGGAAGAGGCTCCTCTCCTGAGGCACGTGCACGATGCCGAGCCGGAGCCGAGCTTTCGGCGTCAGCCGGTTGATCTCGGTGCCGTCGAAGACGACCGAACCTCGGGACGGACGCAGCAGCCCGCTGACGGTCTTGAGGACTGTTGACTTCCCTGCACCGTTCGGACCGATCAGGCAGGTGATCGTGCCTCGCTCGACCGTGAGATCGACGCCCTTGAGGATGTCACCGGCGCCGTAGCCGGCGAACACACCCCCGATGTCCAGGATGGCGGACACGATCAGGCCCCCAGGTAGGCGTCGAGGACGAGCGCGTTGCTCTGAACCTGCGCGGGCTGCCCGCTGAAGATCTGGCGGCCAGCGTCCAGCACGATGACCGGGTCGCACAGCCGCATCACGAACGTCATGTCGTGCTCCACGATGAGAAAGGTGATGCCGGCCTGGTTGCGCTGGCGGATGTGACGCTCCATGGTTTCGATCATGACGGGGTTCACGCCCGCCGTTGGCTCATCCAGAAGCACCAACGTCGGTGAACTCATCAGCACGGCGGCGAACTCGAGAAGTTTGCGCTGGCCGTAGGACAAGTCGGCCGCCAGCAGGTCGGCTACCGGCGCCAGGCGGAACTCCTCGAGTAGCTCGCTGGCGCGCCGGCGGTCGTCCCCGCCGACCCTCTTGGTGAACAGCTGGGACCAGCCGCGGCCCGCAGCTACCACGAGGTTCTCCAGCACACTGAGCTGCGGGAAGACGCGGGCCTGCTGGAACGTGCGTGACAACCCGGACCGGTAGAGGCGGCCTGGATCGTCGCCGGTCACATCGCGCCCGGCGAAGGTCACGTGTCCCGCATCTGCCTTCAGGTAGCCGGTGATGATGTTGAACAGCGTCGTCTTGCCGGAACCGTTCGGACCGATGAGGGCCGTGATTGTGCCTTCCGCTACGGCGAACGAGCAGCCGGCGACCGCGTGAACTCCTCCGAAAGTCTTGGACACGGAGTCGATGGACAACAGGTCACTCATGCGCTGGCGCCCCTCCGCAGCGCGACCGGCGGCTCCGCTGCCCCGGCGGCCATCGGCGTGACCCCGCCGCTCGTGCTGTCGACGCTTCTGGCGCGCCGCCGCTGCCGCAGCCGGTCTCCCAAGGTCGGAAGCACGCCGCGGGGTAGCAGCAGCATGATGACCAGGAAAACGAGGGCGTAGGCGATTAGGTAGAACTGGCTGCCGCCGAGGCGATAGGCGAGGGTTTGTTGGCCAGCCTCGAGGACGAACGCTCCGAGCACCGGGCCCCACAGGGTCGCCCTGCCCCCCAGGAATGTCATCAGGACCACGGCGATCGTGATGAGGGGGTCGATTGCGAACTGGGGATAGATGAACGTCTCGTAATAGGCCCAGACACCGCCGACCATGGCGGTTATCCCCACACTGACACAAAACGCGAGCACCTTCACACCGGTCACGCGTACGCCGATGCCGCGTGCCTTGTCCTCATCAGCCCGAACCGCAACCAGCGACAGGCCCACCTTGCTCCGGAGCGCCCCGAACGTGACGAGCAAAGTGAAGCACAGGAGCAGCACGAGGGTGTAGTAAAAGGGCTCCTCGAAACTGACCGCCGGGAACGGCGCAACAGGCAAGCTGAGACCTTGCGAACCTCCGGTCCATCCGCGCAGGTTGAATGCCAACGTCTGCACCATGAACAGGAATGTGATCGTCACGATCGCAAAGACGTCGGCCCGCGTACGCATGGCGATGAGCGCTATAGGGAACCCAACCGCAGCAGAGATCAGCCCGATCAGCGGGAGCAGGAGGAATGGCTCGTAGCCGTTGCTCAGAACGTGCCCGTGGAATATCAGCGCCATCGAGTAGGCCCCGATGCCGAAGAACGCGGCATGCCCCAGTGAGGGGTAGCCGGCGAACCCTCCGACCAGGTTCCAGGCACTGGACATGGTCGCGAACATCAGCACGAACACCATGAGGTTGAGGAACCAGTGCTGCAGGCCGAACGACGGCAGGGTCGCCAGCACCAAGACGAAGAGTCCCCCGCGCACGAGGCTGCCGCGGCTCACAAGGCCCCCCGGCCGACCTTGCCGAACAACCCTTGTGGCCGGACGAGTAGGACGAGCAGCAGGATCACGAAGAAGGTCATCTCGGACCACGCGGGCGACACCGTCGAGGCCACAACCGCTGAGGACGTCGACACGATCACCGCGGCAACGACCGCGCCGCCGACGCTTCCGAGACCACCGAGGACAACGATAGACAACAGTCGCGATATGAGGTCGTAGTGGCTCCCAGAGTAGAACGGGTAGAGCAGTCCGTAGACAGATCCAGCCGCGGCTGCCGTCGCCGCTCCCAGGCCGAACCCGAGAGCCGCCACCTTCTCCGACTCCACGCCCAGCAAGCGGGCCGAGTCCGGGTTCTGCACCGTCGCCCGGACCGCTCGACCGAACCTGGTGCGGTTCAGCAGCAGGAAGAGCAGGCCGAGTGAGACGAGGGAGAGCGCGAACGCATAGACCCGGACCACCGTGATCTGGTACCCGCCGACCGTCCAGCTCGAGTTGGCGTAACTCGTGTTGATGCTGCGATACGTGGTCTTGAACGTAATGCTGAGAAGTCCTTCGATGAGCAGAGCTACGGCGAAGGTCACTAAGAGGCTCAGCTCGGACTTGTCGTCCCGACGCAACGGACGCAGGAACACCAGCTGTACGCCGACACCGACCCCGAACATCACCACCGTGGTCACCGGAATGGCCAGGAACGGGTCGACCCCGAAGGAGACGAACAGCTGGTAGGACAGGTAGGCACTCATGACGACCATCGCGCCCTGGGCCAGGTTCACCACCTTCATGATCCCGAAGATCAGGGTCTGACCCGAGGCCATCAGGGCGTAGACGCCGCCGGTCAGGACTCCGAGGATGACACCTTGGACGAGGGCGTGCACCCGGTCACCCGCCCCAGTTCGGCTTGGGGTACAGAGGTGCAGCCTTGGCGATCGAGGCTGGGTACACGGGAGCCAAGGAATTGTGCTGCCACTGCACGAGGTGGAACTCTCCCTGCGGCTGACCGATCGAGTCCCACTTCAGGTCACCCAGCAGCGTGGGCCAGGTGCCATGGTGCAAGGCCGAGATCGCCGTCGCGTTGTCTAGCTTGCCCGTCTTGGCAGCGATCTCCTCCAGGAGCTGGCCGCAGGCGTATGCCTCGGCGCTGCTGTTGTCGATGGTCTGTGCCGAGCCGCCGTGCGCCTTGACGAAGGCCGCGGTGAACTCGGCGCTCCCCTTCGCCGTCGAACCGGGGAACCAGTCGCCAGCCGAAGTGATGCCGGTTGTATTCGCTGCCCCCACCTTGCTCGGGAACTCCAGCGGCGAGTTGGCGCCGTTCGACATGAACATGAACTTGGGGCTGAACTTGAGCTGGACGAGGCTCTTCACCTGCGCGTATGCGTCCTCGCTCTGGGTCCCGCTGACAAGGACGTCCGGCTTGGCCGAGGCGACCTTGGCCATGATCGGTGAGAAGTCCTGCGTCTCGGCGGGGTAGACCTGCTTGTATACGGTCCTTATCCCCGCCGCCTCAAACCGATTTCGGATGCTCTCTGCGATCGGTCCCGAGAACGGGTCGTCAAGTTCGGCGTACGCGGCGGTCTTGGGCCTGTCGGCGGCCGGGAGCGAGAGGACCCAGGCGGCGAAAACGTCTCCGGACTTCACGACCGGCGCCGGCTGCACGAAGAACAGGTTGTCCAGCTTCTGCGCGAACACCTTGGGTCCGCCGCCCGCCGGCTCCAGGAACGCGTAGCCGTACCGCTTGGCGACCTGTGAGGCAGGCACAGTCAAGAGGCTCGAGAACGGACCGAACACCAGGTCGACCTTGTCCTGGTTGATCAGGTTCTGGTAGTTGCTCACGACCTGTGTCGGGCTCGACGTGTCGTCGACGATCTTGAGGCGGACCTTGCGTCCGAGGATGCCACCCTTTGCGTTGACGCCGGCCGCCCACAACTCGTAACCCGCCTTCACCGCCTTGCCCGGGTCTGCGAAGTCCCCCGTCAATGACACCGATGCTCCGATCACGAGCGGTTTCTTGCTGTTGGTGGCGCCCGTCGCCTTCCCGGGCGAGCTGGAACAGGCCGATACGGCAAGACACATCACCGCCGCTACGGCAAGAGCAGGGGCCTGAAAGCGCAAACGATTGCAACCAGTCATGAGCCGATCCTCCGCAGGAAACGCCGTGTGGGGCAATGCCGCGACCGAGGGTCCTCGTCCGCGAGTGGGGGGGCCGTACACAAACGATTGCAGCCACTTTTTCTCTTAACATGCCCTCTGTCAAGGGCTTGTGGGCAACAACTGGAAAACTACAGGGCCGCGCGGGCCGGGAACCGGGGACCGCAGTGGTACCGCATCGAACGCGGGCCGGAGCACTGACTGGTCGAGCCGCTGCCGCCGGGCGGTCAAGCCAAGATGCGAGAAGGATGCTCCAGCAAGGAGATGAACAGGCGCATCCATTCGGCCGCAGCGACACCATCAACGGGACGATGGTCGACTGACAACGTGAGATGCATGCAGGTCGCGACGTGGATCTCGCCGTCGACGACGACGGGCTCCGGACCAGCAGCACCTACGGCCAGGATGGATGCCTGCGGCGGGTTGAGAATCGCAGCGAACTCTTCCGTGCCAAACATGCCGAGGTTCGTGATGGTGACCGACCCTCCCTCCAACTCCTGCTGCTGAAGGCGGCCGGTCTTCGCTCGCTGGACGAAATCCTGCACACTGCGCGCCACGGTCGAGACGGACATGCCCTGCACCGACCTGAGCACCGGAGTGACGAGTCCGTCATCGGTGGCGACTGCGACCGAAATGTCGACGGCGGAGTAGGAGCGGATGGCGTCTGGCGTCCACGTGACGTTGAGCGCCGGCACCAGGACATGTGCCCTAGCCACAGCCTTGATCACCAGGTCGTTGACTGAGATGTGCATCTGCGCGTCGTCATTGAGCTCCCGGCGCATCTCCAGCAGGCGGTCCACCTGCGCGGTGCCCCTGACGTAGAAGTGCGGCGCCTGCTGCTTGCTCTCGGTGAGCCGGGAGGCGATCAGCCGCCGCACGGTGGAGTGCGGCACGTCGGTCCACGCGGACGACGTTGCCGGACCAACGGTCTCGCGCGGAGGTGAGACCGAGGCGGTCGAAAGCGCGCTTTCGACGTCGCGTCGCACGATGCGGCCATTGGGTCCCGTCCCGGTGATGTGCTCGACGGCCAATCCGGCCTCCTTGGCTTGCCGGCGCGCGAGCGGACTGGCGAAGACCCGTTTCGGATCCCCGGAGGCCTGCGTTACGGGAGCAGGCACCTCGACGTGCAGCGGGGAGGGCTCGGGAGTTGTCGCCGCCTCAGGGACTTCGAGGGCCAGCGGGTCTGCCACGATCCCGAGGTCGCGCAGCTCCGCGTCGATGTCGGCGACCTGCTCGTCGGGACCAGCCATGAGCGCGATAGGAGTCCCCGATTGCACCTGCGTGCCCGGTGCCACGAGCAGCCGCAACACGACTCCGTCCGCCTCGGCCTCGACATCGACGACCGCCTTTGCCGTCTCGACGGTCGCGATTACTTCCGTGGCGGTGACCGAGGCGTTCTCGCTGACGCTCCAGCTCGAAAGCACGGCCTCGCTCGTGCCCGTGGCCACCTCCGGCATCCGCAGCAGCTCAGGCACCCGAGCCCTCCGCCATCATTTCGCGGAGCTTCACCGCAACCTCTTCGGAGCGGGCCATCGCCGCACGCTCGAGTACCTTGCTGATACTTGGCGACGCCTCACCGCCGGTGACACGCTCGACCGGGTGGTCCAGCCAGTCGAAGAACCGATGCTGGATAGCGTCAGCGAGCCAGCTTCCGTACGACGTCCCCGTCGGTCCCTGCTCCGCAATGAGCACCCGGTTGGTCTTGCGGATGCTCGCGCCGATCGTCTCCCAGTCGATGCTCGCGCGGTCCAGCCAGCGCAGGTCGATCACCTCCGCGTCAACGGTGCCCACCTGCTCGACCGCTTCCAGCGCGTAAGCGGTCATCGCCAGATAGCTCAGGATCGTGACGTCCGACCCAGTCCGCCGCACCGCCGCCTTGCCGACCGGGATGCAGTAGTCGAAGTCGTCAACCGGCCCGTCACCGCTCGATGAATACAAGTCGACGTGCTCGAGCACCACCACCGGATCCTCCAGCCGGAGGGCGGTGTTCATGAGACCGACATAGTCGAACGGCGTCGAGGGGGCGACGATCCGCCAGCCGGGCGCGGTGGCGAACACACCGGCGGGATCCATCGAGTGCTGAGAGCCGTAGCCGGTGCCCATGGCGACCTTGCTGCGCAGCACGAACGGCACGGCGCCATCACCGCCGTACATGTGCCTCGCCTTGCCAATCTGGTTGAAGATCTGGTCGGCGGCCACCCACATGAAGTCGGCGTACATCAGCTCGACCACCGGGCGGAACCGGCCGTCGAGCGCGACACCACCGCCGAGGCCGGTGAAGGCATTCTCGCTGATCGGAGTCCCGAGCACCCGGTCCGGGAACGCCTCGGCGAGACCCTTGGTAGCACCGTTTGTCCCGCCGCCCAGGCGGTGCACATCCTCACCCATGACGACAACTCGCTCGTCGGTCTCCATTCGACGCCGCATCACGTCAGCGACGGCGGAGATGAACTTCGTCTCGGTGAGCTCTCCGTCGAAGGTGTCGTGGTCGGCGAAGCGTGCGTCGGCAAGCTCGCTCAGGTCACCGCGGATACCGACGTGCGCGAACGTCGGGTTCGGCCACTCGGACGGCTTGATCTGACGCTCCCCCCGCTTGCCGCCCGGCAGCGGCTCCAGCAGCACATCGCCGAGCTCGGCCATCAGTGCCTTCGCCTGCGCCGTGAACCCATCCAGCGACGCAGCGTCGAGGATGCCGCGTCTGGTGAGGTTGAGCCCGACCTGCTCGATCGGGTCGCGCGCCCGCCACTCCGCCTCCTCCTCTTTGGTGCGGTAGCGGAAAGCACTGCCGGGAAACGGCCCGTTCTGGTGAAAGTAGCGGTATACGTCAGCCTCCACCACCGCCGGACCGTTGCCGGCCCGGAGGTGCGACAGCGCCTCCGTCATGGCGAGGTGGACCGCCAGGGGGTCCATGCCATCGACTTTCCAGCTGGCAATACCGAACCCAGGACCACGACCGGACAACCGTGGTTCCCCGGTCGCCTCTTCGACGGATGTCGACACTGCGTACCTGTTGTTCTCGATGAAGAAGCACAGTGGCAGTTCCCATGCAGCGGCCAGGTTCATCGTCTCGAGCGTCGAACCGATGTTGACCGCGCCGTCACCGAAGTAGGTCACGGCGACGGCGTCCGTGCCAGCCTGCCGGTGTGCCCACGCCGAACCCGCGGCCAGCGGAACGCCGCCGCCGACGATCGCGTTGGTGCCGATGGCGCCGGCCTCATGCCATTGGAGGTGCATGGAGCCACCGCGGCCGTGGCTCCAGCCGCGGTCGAGGCCACAGATCTCGGCGAGCGTGCGCAGCAGCACCGTCCGCACGTCGTCGGAGAGGACGGCGGTCGGGTCGATTCCCTTGGGCTCGACGTGGTGCAGCGCCTTGGCCAGGAACTGGTGGTGACCGCGGTGCGATCCGTTGACCGTGTCCTCGCTTGTGAGCCCGAGGACCGAGCCGACAGCACCCCCCTCCTGGCCGATGCTCGAGTGCGCCGGACCGTGCACCAGCCCGGCCGCCGCCAATTCGAGGACGTACTCCTCGAAGGAGCGGATCAGCACGAGCTGAGCGAACATAGAGGTCAGCAACGAGGGATCGGCCGCGTCCCAGTCGGTCTCAGTGGCCACGACCTCGACCCACGGCACAGCAGGCTCGAGCCGGTTGTGCTCAGTCATCAGATGGCTCCCGTCGACACGGCTAGGCCGGACCAGCCTGGCACTTATTGGATCCATAAACAACCCTGTTGCCGCAACGTGGCCTTTCTGGATACGGTTATGGATCCAAAGCGCCGTACCGAGAGGCATTCCGTGCCCCAGACACTGCCCGGCCTGACTGGCGTCGACCACGTGGGATTCACCGTGCCGGATCTCGAGCAGGCTCGGGCGTTCCTCGTCGAGGTGCTGGGCTGCGAGTACATGTATTCCCTCGGCCCGTTCCGCCACGAGGACACGGACTGGATGGCCGACCACCTGGCAGTTCATCCGCGCGCCGTGATGGAGCAGCTGCACTTCTTCCGCTGCGGGGGACAGGCCATCTTCGAGGTGTTCCAGTACTCGGCTCCAGATCAGGACACCGATCAGCCGCGCAACAGCGACATCGGCGGCCACCACGTGGCCTTGTACGTCGACGACCTCGACGCCGCCGTCGAGTTCCTGCACGGGGCGGGTCTCACGGTGCTCGGCGACCCCACCTCCAGCAAGGGCCCGTCAGAAGGCCAGCGGTGGGTCTACTTCCTGTCCCCGTGGGGCATGCAGTTCGAGCTCGTGAGCTATCCCGACGGCAAAGCCTTCGACCGGCAGACGGCCCTTTCTTCGGCCCGAGCGCAGTGACCGCCGATCCCGCGCTCGCGGCCGAAGGCGCAGCGAGCGAACGAATCGCGAACCAACTACGCGATGCGATTCTCGCTGGTGACATCGGCCCTGGGGAGAGGATTCGCCAGGAGGAGGTAGCCGAGCGACTCGGCACGAGCCGGCTGCCCGTCCGTGAGGCACTTCGCATCCTGGAAGCCGAGGGACTCACCGAGCACACCGCCAACAAGGGCGCCCGAGTGCCGAGGCTCGACCCTGCCGAGCTCGACGTCCTGTACCAGATGCGCGAGCGCCTCGAACCACTCGCGCTGACCGAGAGCCTCCCCCACCTCTCCGCCGGCGACGTGCGCCAGCTGCACGTGTTGCACGAGCGGATCGCCGCGGACACCGACCTGCGCGAGTTCATGGTGCTGGACCGTGCGTTCCACCTCGGGTCGTACGCCGGGTGCGCCAGCGAGCAGCTCGGGTCCAGCGTGACCAGGCTATGGAACGCCACCCAGCCCTACCGCCGCGCGTTCATGGCTCTCGGTGGTCCGCAGCGTCGATGGATCATCGACCACGAGCACCGGCTGCTGCTGGACGCCATCGACCGGCGCGACTCGGTCGACGCCGAGCGCTACCTCGCCGGGCACATCAGGCGGACCCGCATCGAGCTCGCCGGGCACCCGGAGGTGTTCCACCCGGCCCCCGCTCGCCGACGATCGGCGCCCGCCGTTCCGCTCCCTACGGCCGCTGGCTGACGTCCCGCGATCCCTCGCAGCATCCCATCGGAGGCACCCATGGCACCCCGCATCAGCTACGTCCCGGTTGAGTCGATGGATCCTCGGATGCAGGAGGAAATGCATCGTTGCGCTCGGGAGGGCACCCCACGACCGGAGTCCTCCGCCGTGCGCGCGCACGCACCGAATGCGTTCTGGGCGTTCGCCGACTCGTGGAAGGCGATCTTCCACGACGGCATCCTTGACCACAGCATCAAGGAGCTGTGCCGCGTCTACATCTCGCGCACCGTCAGGTGCGAGTTCTGCGGCAACCAACGCTCGATCAAAGCGACAACCGCGGGCCTGCTGGAGCAGCAGTACGACGAGCTGCTGAACTTCGAGTCCTCGCTCCGTTACGACCAGCGGCAGAAGGCCGCCCTGGCCTACACCGAGGCCATCGCGTGGCGGCTGGACGTCGATGACGCGTTCTGGGGGCGGATGCACGACCAGTTCACTGAGCCGGAGCTGGTCGAGCTGGGTTGCTTCGTGGGGCTCACATTCGGCCAGCAAAGCTGGCTGAGGTTGCTCGACATCGAGCATCACGAGGTGCTGCCGGGCACAGCCGCCTCGATGGCGCCCGGCTTCGAGGACGCCGACGCGTTGGCCGCGAGGAAGGCCTCGGCCGACTATTGGGCGGCACGATCCCCTGAAAGGGCGACGTGAACGGGATCAGCCCGCTCGACCTCGTTGTCATCGTCACGGCCATCGCCGTGGGAGCTTTCATCAAGGGCGCTACCGGCGGTGGGCTGCCGCAGGTCGCGATCCCGGTGATGGCCCCGTTTCTGGGCGTGGAGCATGCCGTGGTCCTAATGGCCATCCCGGGGATCGCGTCCAACGCCTGGCTGGTGCGGACCCACCGCGCCGAGGCTCACCACACCCGCGACCTGCCGAGCCTCGTCGGGACAAGCATCGTCGGCGCGGTCATCGGTACCGTCGCGCTGAAGTCCCTGGACGGCCGTGCGCTCTCGGCGGCGCTGATCGTCGTCATCGTGGCCTACATCGTCATCGTCCTGGTGCACCCCGGCTTCCACCTGCCGCCTGGCCTCACCCGGGTCACATCGCCACCGGTCGGCCTGCTCGCCGGCGGCCTCCAGGGCTCGACCGGCATTTCCGGGCCGCTGCTCACGACGTACCTGCACGGCTTCCAACTGCCGCCGCGCGCGTACGTCTTCTCGCTCGCAGCGCTGTTCTGCGTCGGGGCGGTTGTGCAGACAGTCACGCTGGCTGCCGTGGGCCTCTACACCGAGACACGCTTCATCGAGAGCCTGCTCACCTTGCTCCCGATCGCGCTGTTCCTCCCCGCCGGGTCGTGGTCGGCCAAGCGACTCTCGCCGGCCACGTTCCAACGCGTCACGCTGGTTCTCGTGGGCGCCTCCGCCATCTCGCTCCTGCACGACGTCCTGTCGGGTACGTCGTGAGCGGCTCGCGCACCTGGTCACTGACCCTCAACGGCCGACGAGTCGAGGTGGAGGCGGACGACAACGCCTCGCTGCTTCATGTGCTGCGTCACGACTTCGGACTCTCCGGCGCCCGGTTCGGCTGCGGGGTCGGGCTGTGCGGTGCCTGCTTCGTGCTGCTCGACGGCAACCCTGCGCCGGCCTGTGACACGCCGATGTGGTCCGTCGACGGCAAAGACGTGACCACCGTCGAGGGCCTAGGCGAAGGGAACGCGCCGCACCCCCTGCAGGTCGCCTTTCTCGCCGAGCAAGCGGCGCAGTGCGGATTCTGCGTCTCCGGGGTGCTGGTCAGCGCGGCGGCACTGCTCGCCGCCAACCCGACGCCTGACGAAGGCGACGTTGTGGCGGCGCTGGACCGGAACCTCTGCCGCTGCGGGGTGCAGCGCCGGATGGTGGCTGCGGTGCTGAGCGCCTCGGAGGGGCGTACGTCGTGACCTTGCCGCCGCACCTCGCGTCGAACCCACGGCTCGCGTCGTGGCTGCGAGTCGACGGTGCCGGGATCGTCACGTTGCGAACGGGCAAGGTGGAGCTCGGCCAAGGCGTCCTCACCGCACTTGCCCTCATCACGGCTGACGAGCTCGACGTCGCTGCACACTCTGTCCGGGTAGCTCCGGCACACACCGGAGTCGGCCCAGACGAAGGCCCGACCGCCGGCAGCATGTCGATCGCCGACTCGGGCTCGGCCGTGCGGCACGCCTGCGCCGCGGTCAGGTCGCTGTTCATAGCGGCTGCGGAGCGACGCCTCCGAAGTGACGGACTGACCCTCCGGGACGGGACGTTCACGGCTCCGGACGGCCGCACCACGTCGTACGCCGAGCTGTCCGCAGACGTCGACCTTGACGTGGACGCGGACCCCGACGCCGCGCCGAAGGACACTCGCCTCCGTCGCCTCACCGGCGCCGATCTGCCCCGGCTGGACCTGCCCGACAAGGTTCTCGGCCGGCCGCGCTACCTCGCCGACCTGGTTCTACCCGGTCAGCTCTGGGGCCGCGTCGTTCGACCACCGTCGCCCGCGGCCACCCTGGATACGGTCGAGCTGGCCGAGGTCCAAGCGACCCACGGCGTCGTGGCGGTCGTCCGGAACGGCTCGTTCCTAGGGGTTGTCGCGGCCGACGAGCGGACGGCCGACCTCGTCGCCGACAAGCTCCGACGGCTCAGCGCGTGGGAGGAGCGCGCCACTCTGCCCGACGAGGACGACCTCGCCGGCTACCTCCGGGCCGGACCGTCGACCACGTTC
>JAVEDB010000276.1 GCA_030841185.1 Actinomycetota bacterium | reverse complement strand
CTGGGCTTCGGCGGCAGCGGCTGCAAGATCACGCTGGACGACCCGGACTACGACGGGAAGGCCGCCAAGCAGCTCGTCGACTACCTCGCGGGGATCAAGCCCGACACCACGGGCCAGCGCCTGAACCTGGTGGCCAAGACCGGAACCGACCCGAAGGTCGGGATGATCGGCGGGTCCTACGGCGGCGAGGTGCAGTTCGCGGCCGCCTCCCTGGACTCGCGCATCGACGCCCTGGTGCCGCTCATCACCTGGAACGACCTGGCCTACTCCCTCGCACCGAACAACACGAGTTTCACGCGCGGCGTCACCTACGCGACCCCCGGCGTGCACAAGAAGGAGTGGACGTCACTGTTCTTCGGCGTCGGCATCCGCGACGGGATCACCGGGGCGACCGTCGACCCGTCTCGCGACGTCGGCTGCCCGAACTTCGCCGACCAGGCCTGCCTGGCCAAGGCCCAGCTCGATGCGACCGGCTACCCCGACCAGGCGACGCTGGACTTCTCCCGGCACGCCTCGGTGACGTCGTACGCCGCGCGCGTGCACGCGCCGACCCTGCTCGTTCAGGGCCAGAAGGACACCCTGTTCAACCTGCAGGAGGCGGTCGCGACCTACCGGCGACTGCAGGCGCAGGGAACGCCGACGAAGATGATCTGGCAGTCGTGGGGCCACAGCTTCGGGGGTACGCCGGCGGCCGGCGAGCTCGACCTGTCCGGCACCACCAGCCTGCGCGCCACCTACCTCGGCGGCCGCTTCCTCGACTGGTTCAACCGGTACGTCAAGGGCGACACCACGGTCGCCACCGGTCCGCAGTTCGCGTACTTCCGGGACTGGGTCGGGTACACCGGCATCGCGACCCCGGCGTACGGCACGTCCTCGGCGTACCCGGTCGCCGCCCCGCTCCGCCTCTACCTGTCCGGTGCCGGGGACCTGGTCCGGTCGTCGTTGTCGGTCAAGGCGAGCAGCCAGAGCTACGCGAACGCTCCCGGCGGCGCCGCGACGAGCTACTCGGAGACCTCGTCGCAGGGCGGCCAGACCACCGACCTCCCCCCGACCGACGGCCCCGGCACGTTCGCAGCGTGGACGTCGCAGCCGCTGTCCGGGCCCACCGTCACGGTCGGCATGCCGACGCTCGTCGTACGCCTTACCTCGGCCGCCGCGCTGGCGACACAGGGCAGCGGGGCCGCGGGAAAGCTCGTCGTGTTCGCGAAGCTCTACGACATCGCGCCCGACGGCACCAAGACCCTGCACAACCGGCTCATCTCACCGGTGCGGGTGACCGACGTGTCCCAGGTGGTGCACATCGAGCTGCCCGGTGTGGTGCAGCGGTGGAGCACGGGTCACCGCATCCAGCTGGTGCTCGCGGCCAGCGACGCGGCGTACGCCGGGAATGCCGCCGTGCTGCCGGTCACGGTCACGTCCGACCCCAGCCACCCGGGCGTACTCACGCTGCCGGTGCTCTCGGGCCCCGGCCCGCGCTGACGCTACGACCCCGGGGAGCCGGCCCGCTCGCCGAGGTTCGCGCGTACCCAGTCGATGATCTCGGTGGTCGTCGCGCCGGGTGTGAACACCTTCGCGACGCCGAGGCGCTCGAGCTCGGGAAGGTCGGCCTCGGGGATGATCCCGCCGCCGAACACGGTGATGTCGCGTGAGTCCCGGTCGGCGAGCAGCTCGAGCACCTTGGCGAACAGGGTCATGTGCGCGCCCGAGAGAACCGAGAGCCCGATCGCGTCGGCATCCTCCTGGACGGCGGTCTCGACGATCTGCTCCGGGGTCTGGTGCAGCCCGGTGTAGATGACCTCGACGCCCGCGTCGCGCAGCGCCCTCGCGACAACCTTCGCGCCGCGGTCGTGCCCGTCGAGCCCGGGCTTGGCGACGACGACGCGGATCCGTCCGGTTGCCATGCCGTCCTCCTCGCGACTCCGGAGCCCTCTCGGAGCGTGCGAAGCGTAACGGAACGGCAGGTATGCGCGTTGTGGCGCCCTGCCGGGGGTAGACGCGGGCTACGGTGCGCCCCAGCGGCGACCGATAACGGAAGGGGGGAGGGCGAACGTGCGCATCCGGATCGGCAAGGCGGCCGCAGGGGTACGCGACGGTGCCGTGGGGCTGCTGAGCCCGGCGGGCCTTCGGGGCACTGCGGTGGAGATCGCCTGGGTGGCCGCGCACTCGGCGCTCTACCCGCTGGGCGTCCTGGCGGAGCGGGCCCGGCCCGAGCGCCCGCGCGACCTGTCCCGCCTCTCGCCCGTGCAGCGCGGTCTGCTGATCGGTGACGTCGAGGCGGCGGGCACGCCGATCCTGCTCGTGCACGGCATGGTCGACAACCGCTCGATCTTCACCGTGCTGCGCCGTGGTCTGCGCCGGCGCGGGTTCGGCCGCATCTTCAGCATCAACTACAGCCCGCTCACCAACGACGTCCGGACCGCCTCGGAGCGACTGGCCGCGAAGGTCGAGTTGCTCTGCGCCGAGACCGGCTTCGAGCGCATCCATGTGATCGGCCACAGCATGGGCGGCATCATCGCGCGCTACTACGTGCAGAGACTCGGCGGCGACGCACGGGTGCACACGTTGGTCACCATGGGCACGCCGCACGACGGAACGCTCGCGGCCCATCTCGTGCCATCGCGGCTGGCCCGCCAGCTTCGTCCGGACAGCGACATCGTGCGCGAGCTGCGCACGGATGCCGCGGGATGCCGGACCCGCTTCCTGGTGCTCTGGAGCGACCTCGACCAGATGATCGTGCCGCGCCGCGCCGCCCGCCTCGAGCACCCCGACCTGCAGGCCCGGAATGTGCGCATCCCGGCGGCCGGCCACATGTCACTGCCGATCAACCGGCGGGCGGTGCATGAGATCGGCATGACACTGGCCCAGCTGGACGCGGCGGGCGAGACGGTGACGCCCGGGGTGACCTCGATCGACAGCGTCCCGACGGACCGGAAGGGTTCGCCCGCCGCCCCGGGTGTACGCCGGCCGGCCGCGGGTAGGTAGCCCGACGGACCAGCACCGGTGAGTTACCCGGTGCTTACGGTGCGTTGTTGGACAGGGTTTGAACCATTTCACAGTTGGTGCGCCGCGTGATCGATTCGTTATGGTTCCGCCGTCCCCCCGCCCCCGACGACGACGAGGGTTTCTCTTCGTGCCGCCTCGCCGCCCCTCCCGCGGACGTCACCGCCGACCCAAGAACACCGGCGCGCCCGTCTACCTCACCGCGGCCACCCTGGCCACGTTCGCCGTCAGCGGCGTCAACGTGCCCGGCGCCATCGGAGCCTCTCGCGGCTCGGGGACGGTCCCCGTGGCCGCTTCCCTGGGCGTCAGGCCATCGACGCAGCTCGGCGCCGCCGCCGACGAGCTGCACTCCCGGGTCGCCGAGCAGGAGAGCGTCCGCGCCAGCCGGCTCCGGGCGACCCAGGCCCTGGCGGTCCAGCGGCTGGCTGAGATCGCCCGCAAGGAAGCGCAGCGGCGCGCCAAGGAGGCCCGCGAGCGGGCCCGGCCGACCTGGGTCAAACCGATCCTGAACTACCGGCTGACGGCGGGCTTCGGGCAGTCGAGCTACCTGTGGTCGCACGCGCACACCGGGCAGGACTTCGCGGCTCCGGTCGGGACGCCGGTCCGGACGATCGGCGCCGGACGCATCGTGTCGGCGGACTGGGACGGCGCTTACGGTCGCAAGATCGTCGTTCTGCACCCCGACGGCACAGTCACGTGGTACGCGCACCTCTCGGCGTTCGTCCGCACCAGCGGCACGGTGCAGGCCGGTGACGTGATCGGTCGGGTCGGGAGCACGGGCAACACGACAGGTCCGCATCTGCACTTCGAGGTGCGCCCCGGCGACGGCGACCCGATCAACCCGCTTCCGTGGCTGCGAGCCCACGGCGTACGCGTCTGACGCTAGAGCTTCTCGACCGGCGCGTAACGCAGCAGCAGCCGCTTCACCCCGTCGGTGCGGAAGTCGACCGAGGCCACCGCCTTCTCGCCCACCCCGTCGACCGACACGACCGTCCCCATCCCGAAGGTGTCGTGGGTGACGCGGTCCCCGGGCTCGAGGTGGACGACGACGCGGTTGCCGGGTGAGCGGACACCAGGCCTGGCCGCGAGAGCAGCGACCGCCGGGACGTGGGTGACGCTCGACTCGACCCGCCGCCAGTCCACCAGCTCCGCGGGCACCTCCTCGAGGAACCGCGAGGGCGGGTTGTACTGCGGGGCGCCCCAGGCGCTGCGCACCGTCGCCCGGCTCAGGTAGAGCCGCTGCTGGGCCCGGGTGATGCCGACGTAGGCCAGCCGGCGCTCCTCCTCCAGCTCGGTCGGGTCACCCAGCGACCGCAGGTGCGGGAAGATGCCGTCCTCCATGCCGGTGAGGAACACCACGGGGAACTCGAGGCCCTTGGCGGTGTGCAGGGTCATCAGCGTCACGACCCCGCCGGACCCGTCGGCGTCCGGGATCTGGTCCGCGTCGGCGACCAGGGCCACCTGCTCGAGGAAGTCGGTGAGGGTGCCGCCCGGGTTGGCCTCCTCGAACTCGCGCGCGACGGCGACCAGCTCCTGCAGGTTCTCCAGGCGGGTCTCGTCCTGCGGGTCGGCGGAGCGGGCCAGCTCGGTCACATACCCCGAGCGCTCCAGGACGGCCTCGAGGATCGTCGCCGGGCCGGTGCGCGCCTCCACCAGGGTGCGGAGGTCGTCCATCAGCTGACGGAAACCCTGCACGGCCAGCAGCGACCGGGCGGCGAGCCCGTAGGCGTCCTCGCACCGCTGCAGCGCCTGCGGGAAGGTCAGCTGCTCGCGCTGGGCCAGCGCCTCGATGCACGCCTCGGACCGGTCGCCGATCCCGCGCTTGGGGACGTTGATGATGCGGCGCAGCGAGACCGTGTCGTCGGGGTTGGCCAGCACCCGCAGGTAGGCCAGCGCATCGCGGACCTCCCGCCGCTCGTAGAAGCGGACCCCGCCGACGACCTTGTAGGGCAGCCCGACCCGGATGAACACCTCCTCGAACACCCGCGACTG
>JAVEDB010000275.1 GCA_030841185.1 Actinomycetota bacterium | reverse complement strand
TCGTCCTCGACCCGGACGCCGACGAGGGTGTCGATGTCGAAGAACCGGCGGTAGTTGAGCTCCTCGTCACCGACCCGCCAGTAGGCCAGCCGGTAGAACTGCCGGTCGAGCAGCTCCTCGAGCGGGAGTTCCAGGGTGCCCGGACGGACGGGGAACACGTGGTCGAAATAGCGGACGACCGGCTCGTCGCCCGTCGTGTCGACGGTGATCTCCCCGTCACGCACGCAGTCCCCGATGCGGCGCCCGAGCACCGGCATCAGGATGGCACGCTCCTGAGCCGCCCAGTCCACGTCGAACCACGGCGCGTACGGCGAGGTCGGCCCGTCCCGGAGAACCGACCAGAGGGCACCGTTCAGCGACGCCGGGGTCGGCACCGCCATGTGGTTGGGGACGACGTCGACCACGATGCCCATTCCGCGGGCCGCGGCGGCGTCCGCCAGCCGGTGAAAGGCCGCCGCGCCGCCCAGCTCGTGGTTGATGTGGTCGTGGTCCACCACGTCGTAGCCGTGGGTCGACCCGGGCGCGGCCTGCAGCACCGGTGAGAGGTAGACGTGCGAGACGCCGAGTGCGTCGAGGTGGTCAAGAACCTCGACGGCGTCGTCGAGGCCGAAGCCGGGGCGGAGCTGGAGGCGATAGGTCCCGGTGGGTGCGGGAGCGGGCATCAGACGACGCGACGCAGCACGAGGATGGAGCGGGCCTCGACGGAGACCGGCTCACCGGCTCGTGCGGACGGCCGGTCGTCGACGATCGGCGCAGCGGTGTCGATGACGACCTCCCAGCGCTCGCCGTAGATCTCCTTCGGCACGGTGAAGGCCATGTCCTCGTGGTGGGCGTTGAACAGCAGCAGGAACGAGTCGTCGACGATCGGCTCGCCGCGGTCGGTGGGCTCGGCGATCGCCTCGCCGTTGAGGAAGACGGCGAGTGACTTCGCGTAGCCGTTGCGCCAGTCCTCCTCTGCCATGTGCTCGCCGGAGGGGGTGAACCAGGCGATGTCTCCGAGCTCGCTCTCGGAGCCGCGGGCCGGGTCGCCCTGGAAGAAGCGGCGCCGGCGGAACACCGGGTGCTCCTTGCGCAGCCGGGACACCAGCTCGGTGAAGTCCATCAGAGCGAAGTTCTCGCGGGCGTCCTTCCAGTCCACCCAGGAGATCTCGTTGTCCTGGCAGTAGGCGTTGTTGTTGCCGCCCTGACTGCGGGCCAGCTCGTCCCCGTGCAGCAGCATGGGCACGCCCTGCGAGAGGAACAGCGTGGTGAGGAAGTTGCGCTTCTGGCGTTCCCGCAGCGCGAGCACCTCGAGGTCCTCGGTGTCGCCCTCGACCCCGCAGTTCCAGGAGCGGTTGTGGCTCTCCCCGTCGGCGTTGTTCTCGCCGTTGGCCTCGTTGTGCTTGTCGTTGTAGGACACCAGGTCGTTGAGCGTGAAGCCGTCGTGCGCCGTAACGAAGTTGATCGAGGCGATGGGCCGGCGGCCGTCCTCCTGGTAGAGGTCGGCGGAGCCGGTAAGCCGCGAGGCGAACTCCGCGAGCGTCGCGTCGTCCCCGCGCCAGAAGTCGCGCACCGTGTCGCGGTACTTGCCGTTCCACTCGGTCCACAGAGGCGGGAAGTTCCCTACCTGGTAGCCGCCGTCCCCGACGTCCCACGGCTCCGCGATCAGCTTGACCTGGGAGACGATCGGATCCTGCTGCACGAGGTCGAAGAACGCCGACAGGCGGTCGACCTCATGGAACTGGCGGGCGAGCGATGACGCCAGGTCGAACCGGAAGCCGTCCACGTGCATCTCGGTGACCCAGTAGCGTAGGGAGTCCATGATCAGCTGGAGCACGTGCGGGTGCCGCATGAGCAGCGTGTTGCCGGTGCCCGTGGTGTCGTAGTAGTGCTCGGGGTCGCCGTCGACGAGTCGGTAGTAGGCCTGGTTGTCGATGCCGCGGAAGGACAGCGTCGGACCCATGTTGCTGCCCTCGGCCGTGTGGTTGTAGACCACGTCGAGGATGACCTCGATGCCGGCGGCGTGCAGGTCGCGGACCATGGACTTGAACTCCAGGACCTGCTCGCCGTGCTGACCGCGGGCCGCGTAGGCGTTGTGCGGGGCGAAGAAGCCGATGGTGTTGTAGCCCCAGTAGTTGGACAGACCGCGCTGCACGAGGTGGTGGTCCTGCACGAACTGGTGCACGGGCATCAGCTCGACCGCCGTGACGCCGAGCTTATGGAGGTGCTCGATCATGACCGGGTGCGCGAGCGCGGCATACGTGCCGCGGATCTCCTCCGGGATGTCCGGATGCGTCATGGTCAGGCCCTTGACGTGGGCCTCGTAGATCACCGAGCGGTGGTAAGGGATCCGGGGCAGCCGGTCGTTCTGCCAGTCGAAGAACGGGCTGATCACCACGGACTTCATCATGTGTGAGGCGCTGTCGAGGTCGTTGGGCTTGGTCGGGGACTTGAACTGGTAGCCGAACAGCGACTCGTCCCAGTCGATCTCGCCGTCGACCGCTTTCGCGTAGGGGTCCAGGAGCAGCTTCGCGGGGTTGCACCGCAGCCCCTGCTTGGGGTCGTAGCGGCCGTGCACCCGGTAGCCGTAGAGCTGGCCCGGGCCGGTCCGGGGCAGGTAGCCGTGCCAGACCCGGGCGTCGACCTCAGGCAGGTCCAGTCGGGTCTCGGTGCCGTCCGGGTCGAACAAGCAGAGCTCCACCCGCTCGGCTACCTCGGAGAACAGCGCGAAGTTGGTTCCCGCCCCGTCGAAGGTCGCGCCGAGCGGGTACGCCGTTCCCGGCCAGATCTCCATGCCGGTCATTCTCCCCGATGTGGAAGCGGCGCCGCGCACCCGGTCCGTCAGGCGGAGTCCCCGGACAACCCCGGCATGGGGAACGCACGCGCGAAGTCGCGTACCTCCTCGCCTACGGTCTCCACGGCGTGTTGGTCCCCTGCACGCTCCGCGTCGACGACACGCGCGATCCAGTCGGCGACTTGTGACATGTCGCTCGTCCCCATGCCACGGGACGTCACGGCGGCCGTTCCCAGGCGGATCCCGGACGGGTCGAACGGCTTTCGCGGGTCGAACGGGACGGTGTTGTAGTTGAGCTCGATGCCCGCTCGGTCGAGCGCCTTCGCCGCCTGCTTGCCGGGCAGCTGCTTGTTCTCCAGGTCGACCAGCAACAGGTGGTTGTCGGTTCCTCCGGACACGAGGTCGAAGCCGTGAGCGCTGAGTCCGTCGGCGAGCGCCTTCGCGTTCTCGACGATTGCGGCGGCGTACTGGCGGAACTCCTTGGTGGCCGCCTCCTTGAGCGCCACGGCGATGGCCGCCGTGGTGTGGTTGTGCGGCCCCCCCTGCAGCCCCGGGAAGACCGCTTTGTCCAGCGCCTTCGCGTGCTCGGCCGTGCTCATGAGCATGGCCCCGCGCGGCCCGCGCAGGGTCTTGTGCGTCGTGGTCGAGATCACCTGGGCGGAGCCCACCGGTGACGGGTGTGCGCCACCCGCGACCAGACCGGCGATGTGCGCGATGTCGGCGACCAGGATCGCGTCGATCTCCCGGGCGACTTCGGCGAAGGCGGGGAAGTCGATCGTGCGGGGGATGGCCGTGCCGCCGCAGAAGATGACCTTCGGGCGCTCGGCCCGGGCCAGGTCGCGCACCTCGTCCATGTCGACCCGTCCGGTCTCCTTGCGCACGCCGTACTGCACGCTGCGGAACCAGGTGCCCGTCGCGGAGACGCTCCAGCCGTGCGTGAGATGCCCGCCCATCGGCAGCGCCATGCCCATGACCGTCTCGCCGGGCTTGAGGAAGGCGAGGTAGACGGCGAGGTTGGCCGGCGAGCCCGAGTAGGGCTGCACGTTGGCGTGCTCGACACCGAACAGCGCCTTCGCCCGGTCGATCGCCAGTGTCTCGACCTGGTCGATGATCTGCTGCCCCTCGTAGTAGCGCTTGCCGGGGTAGCCCTCGGAGTACTTGTTGGTGAGGACCGTCCCGGTGGCCTGCAGCACTGCCGACGACACGTAGTTCTCCGAGGCGATCAGCCGGACCGTGTCGCGCTGACGGACGTTCTCCGCCTGGATGAGCTCGGCGATCTCGGGGTCGGTCGTGGTCAGGTCGGGGTCGCTCTCGGCGGTCATGGCGGGCTCCTCGTGGCGGACGCGGGCGTCCCGACCCTACCGACGGGCGGACTCGAGGACCGGCAGGGCGGCCAGAACGTCGTCGTACCGCTGCAGGACGATCTCGGCCGCCTCCGGCGTGGCGCCGAGCAGGCCGGTCACCACGTCGGCTCCGCTGCGCGCCAGGCGGTCCGCGAACAGTCCGGGGAACAGCAGGTACGCCGCGACCGCAACCCGGGGGGCGCCGCGCTCGCGCAACCGGGCCACCGCCTGGTCCACGGTGGGAGCCGCCGCGGAAGCGAACGCGGTCTCGACCGTCAGCCACGGACGCCGGACCGCCCACTGGGCCGCGAGGGCGTGCACCGACTCGACGGCCGAGGGGTCCGCCGAGCCCGCGGCTGCCAGCACCACCGCCGTGCCGGGGTCGCCGGGGGTGACACCGGCCTCGGTCAGGCGTCGTTCGAGCGCGGTGATCAGTCGGGGGTGCGGCCCGAGCACCGCGGCCTGCGCGGCGCCGGCAGCGTCGCTGCGGGCGATCTGCTCGGGGATGTCGACGCGGCTGTGGAAGCCGGGCGTCAGCAGCAGCGGTACGACGACGGCGCCAGGACCGGCCTCCGTCAGTGCCGCGGGCAGGTCAGGCCCGCCGTGGTCGAGGAAGGCCAGGCTGACGTCGAGGCCGGCCCGGAGCCGGCGTACCCGGTCGAGCAGGTCCTCGGCCGCCGCGGCGCCCGCCGCGTCGCGGCTGCCGTGGGCCACGGCGACCAGTGGGCGCTGGCTCATCCCAGCGCCTCGTGCAGGTCGACGACGCTGCCGATGACGACGACCGCCGGCGCCCGGACCTGGCGCTCCGCTGCGAGGCCCGCGATCGTCGCGAGCGTCCCGACCGTGGTCCGCTGCTCCGGACCGAAGCCGGACTCCACCACCGCGGCAGGGGTGTTCGGGGCCAGGCCGTGTGCCTGCAGCTCGGCGGTCGCGCTGGGCAGCGCGGTCACCGCCATGAGCAGCACCAGCGTGCCGTCCAACTTCGCCAGGGAGGGCCAGTCCAGACCTTCGTGGCCGGAGGCGATGGTGACCTGGCGGGCGCGGCCCCGGTGCGTCACCGGGATCCCGGCAGCGGCCGGCACCGCGACGGCGCTGGTCACACCGGGCACGACCTCGACCGGCACGCCCGCCGCGCGGCAGGCCAGCGCCTCCTCGCCGCCACGGCCGAGGACGAACGGGTCGCCGCCCTTCAGCCGCACCACCCGGCGGCCGGCGTGCGCGTACGAGATGAGCAGCCGGTTGATCTCCTCCTGGGGCAGCGGATGGTTGCCGGCGGTCTTCCCCGCGTCGATGACGACGACGTCGGTGTCGAGGTGCTCGAGCAGCTGCCGCGGGGCGAGCCGGTCGACGACCACGACATCGGCCTCGGCGAGCAGCCGACGGCCCCTCGTCGTGATCAGACCGGGGTCACCGGGGCCGCCACCGACCAGGGCCACCGAGCCCGCGCCACCGCGGTGCCGGCGGATCGGCAGGCTTCCCGTGTCCAGGGCGAGAGCGATCGCGTCGCGCAGCCGGGCCGAGCGCACCGGGTCGCCGCTGGACGTGATCGCGACCGTGACGTCGCCAGATCGGGCGACTGCCGGTGTCCACGCGGCCGATGCCGCCGCGTCGTCGGCCCGGACGCACCACACCCGTCGGTCCGCGGCCTCGTCGGCGACCGCGCGGTCCACGGCCCGGTCCCCGGTCGCGGTGTGCACGAGCCACATGTCGTCCAGGTCGTCGCGACGGAACTCGCGCGGCGACCACTCCACCGTGCCCGCGCGTTCGAGGTCGGCGAGGTCCTCGCACAGCCACGGGGACACGACCAGCACGTCCGCGCCGGCCGCGAGAAGGCCCCGGGTGCGCCGCGCGGCCACCGGGCCGCCGCCGACGACGAGCACCCGTCGGCCGGAGACGTCCAGCGACAGGGGGTAGCCAGGTCCGGCGTTCACGTGTGGATCCCGCACTCGACCTTCGTCAGCCCGGACCAGCGCCCGTCCCGAGTCCCCTCGCCCGGGGCCACCCGACGGGTGCAGGGGGCGCAGCCCACCGAGGCGTAGCCGTCCTGCAGCAAGGGGTTGATGAGGACGCCGTGCGTGGCGACGTAGGACTCGACATCGTCCTGCGTCCAGCCGGCGATCGGGTTGACCTTGACCTTCCCGCGGGCCTCGTCCCAGGCCACGACCGGCGTCGTCGCCCGGCTGGGCGACTCGTCGCGGCGCAGCCCGGTGAACCACGCGTCGTAATCGCGCAGCGCGCGCTCCAACGGCTCGACCTTGCGCAGGGCGCAGCACAGGTCGGGGTCGCGCTCGTAGAGCCGCGGGCCGTGCATGGCGTCCTGCTCCGCGACGGTCCGCACGGGCGTGATGGACAGCAGGTTCACCGGGTAGGTCGCCGCGACGGCGTCCCGGGTGCCCAGCGTCTCCGCGAAGTGGTAGCCGGTGTCGAGGAAGAGCACGTCCACTCCGGGGGCGGCCCGCGACACCAGGTCGATGACGACCGAGTCGGTCATCGACGCGGTGACACAGACCCGGGCGCCGAAGGTCTGCACGGCCCACGCCACGATCTCCTCGGCCGTGGCGTCCTCGAGATCGACGGCGGCGCGCTCGGCGGCCGCTGCGGTCAGCTCCAGCACCGGGCTCATGACGACACCACCAGACCGACGAGGCGCAGCGAGAACACCCGCGTGCAGGACCGGCAGTGCCAGGCGCCGTGCGCGTCCTCGTGCGGCCGGAGGTCCTCCTAGCCGCAGAACGGGCAGTAGAAGGGCACCGCGCGGGTGTCGCTCATCGCAGTGCCTCCTCGGGTGCCCGCGCGGCCCACTGGGCGAAGCGTTCGCCGGTGTGCCGCTCGTCGGCGAAGCGACGGACCACTCGTTCGACGTAGTCCGGCAGCTCGTCCGTGGTCACCTTGTGACCGCGCAGCTTGCGCCCGAAGCCCGCGTCCAGACCGAGGCCGCCGCCCAGGTGGACCTGGAAGCCCTCGACCTGGTTGCCGTCGGCATCGAGGACCAGTTGTCCCTTCAGCCCGATGTCGGCGACCTGCACGCGCGCGCAGGAGTTCGGGCAGCCGTTGACGTTGACGGTCAGCGGCTCGTCGAAGTCGGGCAGCCGGCGTTCGAGCTCGTCGATGAGCTTGGCGCCGCGGCTCTTCGTCTCGACGATCGCGAGCTTGCAGAACTCGATGCCGGTGCACGCCATCGTGTTCCGCCTGAAGGTCCCCGGGCGGGCCTGCAACCCGAGGGCCTCGGCGGAGGCGACGAGGGAGTCGACCCGCTCGGCGGGTACGTCGAGCACGATCAGCTTCTGGTGCGGCGTCGTGCGCACCCGGGTCGACCCGTGTGCCTCGGCGGTGTCGGCGAGGCGGGCCAGCAGCGTGCCCGACACCCGTCCAACCGTCGGCGCGAGCCCCACGTAGTAGCGGCCGTCGCGCTGCCGGTGGATCCCGACATGGTCGCTCGGACCGTAGGGCACCGGCGGCGCCGGACCGTCGATGAGGGGGCGGTGCAGGTACTCGGTCTCGAGCACCTCCCGGAAGCGCTCGACGCCCCAGTCGGCGACCAGGAACTTCAACCGGGCCCGGCCGCGCAGCCGGCGGTAGCCGTAGTCGCGGAAGGCGCCCACGACGGCCGCCCACACGTCGGCCACCTCGCCGAGCGTCACGAAGGCGCCCAGCCGCTGCGCGAGCATCGGATTGGTCGACAGCCCGCCACCGACCCAGACGTCGAAGCCCGGGCCCAGCTCGGGGTGCACGACGCCGATGAACGACACGTCGTTGACCTCGTGGGCGACGTCCTGCTGGGGTGACCCGCTGATCGCGGTCTTGAACTTGCGGGGGAGGTTGGAGAACTCCGGGGACCCGATGAACCGGGCGTGGATCTCCTCGATCGCGGGCGTGCCGTCGATGATCTCGTCCGCGGCGATGCCGGCCACGGGCGAGCCCAGCACGACCCGGGGGGTGTCCCCGCACGCCTCCGTGGTGGACAGGCCGACCGCCTCGAGGCGGCGCCAGATCTCGGGCATGTCCTCGATGCGGATCCAGTGCAGCTGGATGTTCTGCCGGTCCGTCACGTCGGCGCTGTCGCGGGCGAACTCCTGGGCCACCTCGGCGATGACCCGCAGCTGCTCGGTGCTGAGCTGGCCGCCGTCCACGCGCACTCTGAGCATGAAGAACTCGTCGTCGAGCTCGTGCGGCTCGAGGATCGCGGTCTTGCCGCCGTCGATGCCGGGCCGGCGCTGGGTGTAGAGCCCCCACCACCGGAACCGGCCGCGCAGGTCGCCCGGGTCGATGGAGGCGAAACCGCGGTGCGCATAGATGTTCTCGATGCGCGCGCGGACGTTCAGCCCGTCGTCGTCCTTCTTGACGCGCTCGTTCGGCGTGAGCGGCTCGAGATGGCCGAGGGCCCATTGGCCCTGACCTTTGCGGGTGGTGCTCTTCGGCGCCATGCGGGGAACTCCGGATGCCTGGAGGCGCTCGGCATGCGTCGACGTACCGCTGAGTCAGGAAGCGGGAGGCGGCGCGACCGGCGCCGTCGGGAAAGGGGACGGCGAGGTCAGGCAGCCGGCATACAGACCGCGCTCGACACGTGGCAGAAGTCCACGTGGAGCCGCGCGACAAGGCGCGCGTCGGTAGCGATCATGGGACCAAGAGTGACATCCCGGTCTCCTGGCGTCTACGCGGTCCCACCATCCGGACCGGGTGCGTCAGCGCGCCAGCCGTGGCGTGGTGCGCTCGACGACGGCCTCGACGTCGAGCCCGGCCGGCAGCGTCCCGAAGGCATGGCCCCACTCGCCGGTCAGCCGGGAGGCGCAGAACGCGTCCGCGACGTACGCCGGGGCGTACCGGACGAGCAAGGAGCCTTGCAGGACCAGTGCGAGCTGCTCGACCAGCCGCCGCGCGGAGCCCTCCTCGGCCGCCTTGACAGCTGCGGGCAACCCGTCCAGGGCTGCGTCCAGCCGGGAGTCGGCACCGCGACCCAACTCGCATTCGGCCAGGAAAGCCGCGAAAGCGGCGGTCTCCCGCCGCAGGCCGCGCAGCACGTCCAGCGCGTTGACGTTGCCCGAGCCCTCCCAGATCGAGTTCAGCGGCGCCTCGCGGTAGAGCCGCGGCAGCCCGCTCTCCTCGACGTACCCGTTCCCGCCCAGGCACTCCAGGGCCTCGCCGACCACGGCCGGTGTCCGCTTGCAGACCCAGTACTTGCCTACCGCGAGGGCGAGCCGCCGCAGCTCCCGCTCGCCGCTGTCGACGGTGGCGGCCAGCCGGATGGCCAGCGCGGTGGCCGCCTCCGACTCCACCGCGAGGTCGGCCAGCACGTTGCGCATCAGCGGCTGCTCCGCGAGCAGCGACCCGAACGCCGACCGGTGCGCCGCATGATGGGTCGCCTGCGCGACGGCCTGGCGCATCAGGGCGGTGGATCCCAGCACGCAGTCGAGCCGGGTGGCCGACACCATCTCGATGATCGTCGCGACACCGCGGCCCTCCGGCCCGAGCCGCTGCGCCCAGGTCCGGTCGAACTCGACCTCGGCGGAGGCGTTGGACCGGTTGCCGAGCTTGTCCTTGAGGCGCTGGATGCGGAACACGTTGCGGGCGCCGTCGTCGAGCACGCGGGGGACCAGGAAGCAGCTCAGGCCCTCCGGCTCCTGCGCCAGCACGAGGAAGAGATCGCTCATCGGGGCCGAGCAGAACCACTTGTGGCCGGTCAGCAGGAAGCCGTCGGCACCGGCTGGCTCGGCCCGGGTGGTGTTCGCGCGGACGTCCGAGCCGCCCTGCTTCTCCGTCATTCCCATCCCGGCCAGGGCACCGGTCTTGGCGGCCGGCGGCCCGAGGACGCCGTCGTAGTGCCGGGAGCGCAGGCGGGGCTCCCAGACCTCAGCCAGTGCTGGGTCGACCCGCAACGCGGGCACCGCCGCGTACGTCATGGACACCGGACACCCGTGACCGGCCTCCGCGTGCGACCACACGAGGAATCCCGCGGCCCGCCGCACGTGCGCGGCCGGCCCGGCATCGGGTCCCCACGGTGCGGCGTGCAGCCCGGCGTCGAGGGCGACCTCGAGCAGGCGGTGCCACGAGGGGTGGAAGTCCACCTCGTCGATCCGGGTGCCGAAGCGGTCGTGCGTCCGCAGCGCCGGAGGGTTGGCGTTCGCCTCGACCCCCCAGCGCTGGGCCTGCTCGCTGCCGGCCCGTATCCCGAGCGCGGACAGGTCCTCGACCGCTTCCTTGGCCCCGTGCCGCGCGACCGCCTCGCACAGGGCGACGTCCGCGGTGAACACGTCGTAGTCGACCAGGGCCGGTGCCTGGTTCGTCACGTCATGGGTCGACCCGTGCATGTGGCATACCGTAGATGTCGTGGCTTCCGGCAGTGCTGAGATCGAAGGGGCTACCCCAGTGGCGCGGGAGCGCGTCCGGACGATCGCGTGGCGCCTCGTGTCGGACACCGTCGCAACCTGCTTCCGCTACCGGGTCACCGGGCTCGCCGCCGAGGCCGGCTTCTTCGCCCTGCTGTCTCTGCCACCGCTGCTGCTCGCGCTCGTCGGGTCGATCGGCTACCTGGGCGACTGGGTCACGACCGACACCAAGAATCAGGTCCGGCAGCGGATCATCGAGGTGGCCGGGCAGTTCCTGACCGCCGACAGCGTGCGGAAGGTCATCCAGCCGACGCTGGAACAGGTCTTGCAGGACGGTCGGCTCGACGTCCTGTCGGTCGGTTTCCTGATCTCGCTGTGGTCGGGGTCCCGGGCCCTCAACGTGTTCATCGACACCATCTCGATCATGTACGGGCTCGGCGGCAAGCGCGGGATCATCCGCAGCCGGTTGCTCTCGTTCTCGCTGTACCTCGTGGCGCTCGTCATTGGCGGCTTCGTGGTGCCGCTGGTCCTGATCGGTCCCGATTTCCTCGGTCGCCTGCTCCCGGACCCGCTCGACTTCCTCATCCTGCTGTACTGGCCGGTGGCGTCGCTGCTCTCGATCGTGTCGCTCACGTCGCTCTACCACATCAGCGTGCCGGTGCGGACGCCTTGGCGCCGGGACCTGCCGGGCGCGTTTCTCACGATGACCATCTGGTACGTCGGCAGCTTCGTCATCCGCTGGGTCATCTCGTTCTCGGTCGGGGGAGCCTCGATCTATGGGCCCCTGGCGGCTCCGATCGTCGTGATGATCTGGTTGTACGTGCTGGCGATCGCGGTGCTCATCGGCGCCGCCCTCAACGCTGCCGTCGAGAAGCGCTGGCCGTGCCGGGAGCTGACCGAGGCGCGCGCGGCGGTCGAGCCGACCCCCGAGCGTCGGGTCGACGGACTCACCGGGGGGCGCGGTCCCGGCGGGCCCAACCCGCTGCCGAACCGGCCCCCTGCGGAAAATCCGCTCGCGCCGGTGCGGGACGCGGGCTAGCGTCCCGCTGACCTCAGCTCGTCTGGGCACCTCACCACCGACGCCCGAAGGGTGCCTCCCGTGACCGTGCTCGACCTTGCCTCCCTCGGCTGGGACGACGGCTACTCCGCCGCCTTCGCCGCCTACGTCGCCGATGCCGGCTCCGGCGCGGGCGAGATCGCCCCCGCCCGGGTGAGCCGGGTGGACCGGGGCGCCTGCGACGTCCTTGCCTCCAGCGGCCCGCTGCGGGTCACCTTCTCCGGTGCCCTGCTCGCAGCCGGCGCTGCCGACCCGGTGGCGGTGCCGTGCGTCGGCGACTGGGTCGCCGTGCGCTGCTGGCCGGACGGCCGGGTGACCGCCGAGGCGTTGCTGCCTCGGCGTACCGCGTTCGTCCGTGCCTCGGTGACCCCCGGCGTCTCGCACGGCCAGGTGCTCGCCTCCAACGTCGACGTCGCCGTCGTCGTGGAGGGTCTGCACCCCGAGCCCGACCTCGGCCGGATCGAGCGGTTCCTCGCGCTGGCCTGGGACAGCGGCGCGAGCCCGCTCGTGGTCCTCACCAAGTCCGACCTCGTACCCGACGCCGAGGCGGTCCGCACGGAAGTGGCCGCGGCCGCCCCGGGAGTGGAGGTCTACGCCCTCAGCGCGACCACTGGCGACGGTCTCGAAGCGCTCGCGGCGCACGCCGGCCCCGGCCGCACGCTTGCCTTCCTCGGACCGTCCGGTGCGGGCAAGTCCACCCTGACCAACGCGCTCGCGGGAGCGACCCTGATGGCGACCCGCGAGCTGCGCGCCGACGGCAAGGGCCGGCACACGACCGCCCATCGCGAGCTCGTCACGCTGCCCGGCGGCGGGCTCGTCGTGGACACACCGGGGCTGCGCAGTGTGGGGCTCACGGATGTCGCCGAGTCGCTGGAGCTGGTGTTCGCCGAGGTCGAGGAGCTCGCGGCGCAGTGCCGGTTCGGTGACTGCGAGCACCGCACCGAACCCGGCTGCGCCGTGCTCGAGGCTGTGGAGTCGGGCGAGCTGCCGGTGCGGCGGCTGGAGAGCTATCGCAAGTTATTGCGGGAGGCGCACTGGATGGCCATGCGCCATGACGCCCGGTTGCGCTCGGAGGAGCGGGCGAAGTGGAAGCGCGTCCACAAGGAGGTCCGCCAGAGCGGCCGCATCCGCCCGTGACTGGCCGGCTACTCCTCGAGGTGACCGGTGTCGTTCCAGCGGTCGATGGCCGGGACGTCCCGCTCGTGGTCGAGAACGCAGACGGCTGCGGTCGACAGCTTCAGCCGAGCTCCGTCGATCGCCTCCAGACCGATCCAGCGAGCCCCGATCACCCGGCTGATGTGACCGTGGGCGAACGCGAGCACGGCGCCCTGCTCGCCGCGGGCCATGGCGATGACGCGGTCGGCGCGCTCGCTGATCTGCGCGGCCGTCTCCCCGCCGCGCGGACCCGGGTCCCAGACGGTCCAGCCGGGAACGTCTCGACGGATCTGCTCGGAGGTAAGCCCCTCGTCCTGGCCGTAGTCCCACTCGTGCAAGTCGTCCACGACCTCGGCCCGCTCGGCGAACCCGGCCAGCTCGCAGGTGACCCGCGCCCGCAGTGACGGGCTCGTCAGCACCCGCACGAACTCGCGCCCGGCGAGTCGCTTGCGCAGGGCCATCGCGTGCCGGCGGCCGTCGTCGGTGAGGTCGATGTCGGTCAGCCCGGTGTGCCGCCCAGTGGCGCTCCACTCGGTCTCACCGTGGCGGACCAGCCACAACTCCCCACCTGTCATCCTGGCCAGGCTAGACGGGAGCGAGGGGAGCGGTCGAGATGCCCGAGCAGGAACAGCAGGTCGACATCGTCGTGATCGGCATGGGTCCGGGCGCCGAGGAGGTCGCCGGCCGCCTCGCCGAGGCCGGCCTCACCGTCGTCGGCGTCGAGCGCGAGCTGGTGGGCGGTGAGTGCCCCTACTGGGGCTGCATCCCGAGCAAGATGATGATCCGCGGGTCGAACCTGCTCACCGAAGGTCGCCGGATCAACGGTGTCGCGGGGTCCGCCACCGTCCATCCGGACCTTGGACCGGTGGCCCAGCGCATCCGCGACGAGGCGACCGACGACTGGGACGACCAGGTTGCCGTCGACCGGTTCGAGAAGAAGGGCGGCCGGTTCGTCCGGGGCTCGGGACGCTTCGACGGGCCGGGGCGCGTCGTCGTGGGCGACCAGACCTTCGTGGCGTCGCGCGGCGTCGTCGTCGGCTCGGGGTCGTCGCCCGTCATCCCGCCCATCACGGGCCTGGACACCACGGCGTACTGGACCAACCGCGAGGCGATCTCCGCGCGGCAGGCCCCCGAATCCCTCGTCGTCCTTGGCGGAGGAGCGATCGGCCTGGAACTCGCGCAGATGTTCGCCCGCTTCGGCTCCCGCGTCAGCATCGTCGAGGGCCTGGATCGCATCTTGAGTGCGGAGGAGCCCGAGGCGAGCGCCCTGGTCGCGAAGGCGCTGGAGGACGACGGCATCACCCTGCACACCGGCGCCAAGGCGGTACAGGTCGCGCGCGACGGCGGCGAGGCGGTCGTGACGCTCGAGGGCGGTACGACGGTGCGCGGTGCGGAGCTGCTGGTCAGTGTCGGCCGGCACGCCAACGTCGCGGACCTCGGTCTCGACACCATCGGGCTGGACCCGAAGGCCCGGGCGATCGAGGTCGACGACCGGATGCGGGCGGCCGACGGGGTGTGGGCAGTGGGGGACGTGACCGGTGTCGGGATGTTCACGCACATCTCGATGTACCAGGCCGGCATCGCCATCGCGGACATCCTCGGCCGTGCCGGCGAGCCGGCGGACTACCGCGGTCTGTCCCGGGTGACCTTCACCGACCCCGAGGTCGGCTCGGTCGGGCTGACCGAGCAGGCCGCCCGCGACAAGGGTCTGCAGGTGCGCGTCGGTGTCGCCAAGCTGGAGACCTCGACCCGTGGCTGGATTCACGGGCCGGGCGGGGCCGGGGTCTACAAGCTGGTCGAGGACGTGGACGCCGGTGTGCTCGTCGGCGCCACCTCCGCGGGGCCGGTCGGCGGTGAGGTGCTGGCGATGCTCACCCTCGCGGTACATGCCCGGGTGCCGGTGTCCCAGCTGCGGACGATGATCTACGCCTATCCCACGTTCCACCGCGGCCTGCTCGACGCGCTGGCCGACCTCGGGGGCTGACAACGGGCTACGGCTCAGCCTCCCGCGAGCTGGTCGAGCGGTGTGTCGACGTCGCCGAGCGCGGCGTCGGCGGCGGCACGATTGCGCACGATCGCCTTGATCGCGTCTGCGTCGTCCCACTGGTTCACGTGCATCCCGGCCAGGACGTGGCCGCCGCCGATCCAGAAGGCCGCGAACGTTCCCTTGTCGGGAACACCACGCACGACGACCTGCTCGACCTCGTCCGGCTCGGCGTACCCGAAGTACTCCATCCCGGCGTCGTACTGGTCGGTGAAGAAGTAGGGCAGCCGGTCGTACATCGCGTCGCCACCCAGCATCGCCTTGGCCGCGACGGCGGGCTGGTGCAGTGCATTGGCCCAGTGCTCCACCCGCAGATGCCGGCCGAGCACGGGGTGCAACGCGTTGGCGACGTCACCGACCGCGAAGACGTGTGGATCCGAGGTCCGAAGCGACGCATCGACGAGAACACCGTTGTCCACCGTGAGACCGGCCTGCTCCGCCAGGGAGACGTTGGGCGCGATGCCCACACCGACGACGACGAGATCCGCCCCGATCGCCGCTCCGTCACCGAGGCGGACCGTTGCCGCGCTGGGACCGTCGGCCTCGATGCCCGTCACGGAGACCTCGCACCGAAGGTCCACACCGTGCTGTCGGTGCAGCTCGGCGAACACGGTGGCGACCTCGCGGCCGAGCACCCGGAACAGCGGCAGCTCGGCGCCCTCCAGCACGGTGACCTCGGCGCCGGCCTGTCGGGCCACCGCGGCGACCTCGAGTCCGATCCACCCGCCGCCGATGAGCACGATCCGCGCCCCGGGCCTGATGGCCGCCTGGATCCGCTCGCTGTCATCGATGCTGCGCAGATAGGCGACCGACGGCAGGTCGGCACCGGGCACCGAGAGGCGACGAGGGCTTGAGCCAGTCGCCAGCACCAGGCGGTCGTACGCCACCCGGGCGCCCGATGAGGTCACCACTTCCGAGGCGCCGGGATCGAGCTCGGTCACCGTTGTGCCGGTGCGCAGGTCGACGTCGTGCTCGGCGTACCACTGCTCGGGGTGCACGAACGCCTTCTCGCGTGCCGCCGTGCCGGCCAGATAGCCCTTCGACAGCGGCGGTCGCTCGTAGGGACGGTGCGGCTCGGCGCCCAGCAGGACGAGCCGGCCGTCGAACCCTTCGGCGCGCAGGGCCTCCACCGTCTTGGCGCCGGCCAGCCCGGCACCCACCACGGCGTACGTCTCTCGGTCAGTCATGACGGTGCCCGGGGCTGCGAGCGGGACCGGTGGTCAGCGCGAGGAACTCGGCCCGCGACCGCGGATCCTCCCGGAAGGCACCCAGCAGCGTCGACGTGACCGTCGAGGAGCCCGCCGCGCGGACCCCACGCAGCGTCATGCACGTGTGCTCGGCCTCCATGACAACTCCCACTCCGCGCGGTCGCAGCTCCGTCCAGAGCCAGTCCGCGACTTGCTTGGTGAGCCGCTCCTGCACCTGGGGGCGCCTTGAGAACTTCTCGACGACGCGCGCCAGCTTGGACAATCCCAGGATGCGCTCGCCGGGCAAGTACCCGACGTGGGCCACCCCGGTGAACGGCAGCATGTGGTGTTCGCAGAGCGACTGCACCGGCAGCGAGCGGGCGAGCACCAGCTCGTCGTACCCCTCGTCGTTGGGGAAGGTGGTCAGCGCGAAGGGACGCGGGGCCAGCATCTCCGCGTACGCGCGGGCCATCCGGGCCGGCGTCCGGCTCATGGCCTCGGTGCCGAGGGGCAGGCCCAGCGCGCGCAGCAGGGCGGCAGCGGCCCGTTCGGCCGCGTCCAGGTCGACCCGCGCGGGGGCGAGGTGCACCGGGGGGCGGACGCGAGCCGCCGCGGTGCCCGCGGGGCAGGACTCGAGCTGGGCGGTCATCGTGGCCTCCGGGTCTAAAAGACAGTACAGTGGACTTTAGGGACGGCGACGGCTTCCGTCAAGAAACCCGTCCGATAGAAGGAGGCTCCTGGTGAGCGACGACGATTTCGCCCGGCGGGTCGCGGGGGTCGGGTCCCTGTCCGAGCCGATGCGCCGGGAGCTCTACCGCTTCGTCGTGGCGAGGGCGACGCCGGTGAGCCGCGACCAGGCGGCGGAGGGCGTCGGGGTGGCCCGGCACACAGCGAAGTTCCACCTGGACCGGTTGGTCGTCGACGGCCTGCTCGAGACGGAGTTCAGGCGCCTGACCGGTCGGGACGGACCTGGCGCCGGGCGGCCGGCGAAGCTCTATCGGCGAGCGCAGGCCTCGGTCGAGGTCTCGCTGCCCGAGCGGCGCTACGCGTTGGCGGGCGACGTGCTCGCCGAGGCGGTTGAGGTCTCGGGCCGCGGCGGCAGTCCCGTCGGGGATGCCGTACGCCGAGTGGCGGCGGAGACGGGTCGGCGCCTCGCGGGGATGTCCGAACAGCCGGAGGGGACGCCCGCGATGGACCGGGCCGGGGTCGCCCTGGCCGAGCAGGGCTTCGAGCCGCGGATGGAGGGCGACACCCTCGTCCTCGGCAACTGCCCCTTCCACAGGCTCGCGGAACGGCACCGGGAGGTGGTGTGCGGCATGAACCTGGCACTCATCGAGGGACTCCTGTCGGGGTTGGCGTGCACCGAGCTCGAACCGGTTCTCGACCCGGGTCCGGGTCGCTGCTGCGTCACCACGTCGATGCGACCGCTTGACTGACCCGAACCGGGGAACAGGTGCGCATCCGACAGAGGAGGCAAGGCACCGGTGAAGCTCGAGGAAGCCGCGCGACGGCCGCTGACCTATCCCGACGTGGGCGCGACCGGGGCCGACGTCGTACCCGCGGGCTACCACCGGCTCGAGCTCACGCAGCAGATCGGTGTCGGGCTGGCCGCGTTCGACCGGGCGGTGGACGCCCTCTTCTCGTGGGACATGCACCGAGGTGTCGGCGCCACCGTCGAGGCTTCCGCCCCGAGGGCCGACGTCGGCGTGACGATGGTCTCGACGCTGCACCTCGGTCCGCTCCGGATGGCGGCGCCGTGCCGGGTGGTGTGGACCAGTCACGAGGACCGGTCCGCGGGTTTCGCGTACGGGACCGTCGAGGGACACCCGGTCCGTGGCGAGGAGCGGTTCGTGGTCACGTTGGCCGACGAGCGGGTGCGGCTGCAGGTCCGGGCCGTCAGCCGGGCCGGGACCTGGTACATGCGCCTCGGTGGGCCGGTGCCGCGGTACTTCCAGCACGTGCTGGCGCGGCGCTACGCCACGGCATTGGCTCGCATCGTGGCGTCCGGAGGTGCTAGGTCCGCGAGCACGTAGCGGTTGCTCCCACCGGGTTCGTGCCGCGCAGCGCGGTACGGGCCCGGTCGCGACCGAGGTTCCACGCCAGCCAGTCGTCATGGTTGACCGAGCCACTCGGCAGCACGCAGGCCCGCACGTCGCCGGGCAGCCGCATCAGCTCCGGGACCGCATCGGCCGACAGGGTGCTCAGGAAGCGGACGTCGACCTTGCCGGTCGCCTGGAAGCGGTCGATGTTGTGGCGTGCGATCCACGCGTCGGGGTTGACCAGCGCCAGGCCGGCCAGCGCCGCGGCGCCGGCGAACAGCGCGGCGCGGGGCACCCAGCGACCGTCGAGACGCACCCCGGCGACCAGCACGGCGAGCACGAGGAGTCCCAGCCAGCCCTCGAACACGTCGACGAGCAGGCGCAGCTGGGTGAACCCGTAGGCGTCCTGGTAGACGCTCATCCGGAAGAGCGCCGAGGCGACCACGACGAGCGTCATCAGGCACAACGCGCCGAGGGAGCCGCGTAGCGCCAGCTGGTCGGCCGGCGTCGAGCGCGCCGCCTTCCGGGAGGCCGCCCAGACGACGAGCAGCGTGAGGGCCGTCGCGACGGTCAGCTGTCCGAAGCCCTGGTGGACATAGTCGGCGTACGTCAGTCCGGTGGTGCGTACGACGTAGCCGTGCCCGCCGAAGACGACGGTTGCCTGAGCCACGAGGAACACCCCGAAGACCGCATCGACCAGCAGCACCGGAGCCAGCCACTCGTAACGGTGTCGCACCGTTCGCGGTGCTGCGAGGTCGGCGACCTGGGTGCGTGGCGGGTTGAGGGCGAGGTAGCCCCCGGCAAGCAACAGGCCGAAGGTGGCGGCGCCCACGAAGACGCGCAGCACGAAGGTATTGATCGTCCAGTCGGGCACCAGCGCGCCGAGCCACGACGCGACCAGCGCGTCGGCGGAGGCGAACAGCAGTCCGAAGACGACGACCGCCGTCAGCGACCAGACCACGGTGCGTAGGACGGCCGGCACATTGCCGCGGCCGGCCAGCCCCTGCAGGGTGCGGCCGAACCACGGCAGGCCGCGCAGCGACGCCAGCGGCCAGGCGAGTCCGGCGAGTACGAACGAGGGCGCACTGCTCCCGCGCGTCACCCCGATCAGGGCGATGCCGCCGCCGGCGAGACAGCACAGGGCCGAGACCCACGCCGCGTCGAGCAGCAGCACCGGCAGGCACAGCAGCGCACAGCTCACCAGGCAGGCCACGGTGAAGGGGTCCCGCCGGTGCCGGGCGGCGTACGCCAGCACTGCCGTCGCCGTCACGAGTACCAGGAACAGCGCGAGCCCGGGCGCCCGGAAGGGGAGTACGACGCCCGCGAGCACGCCGACCCCGACCGCGGCGACCACCAGGTCGCGCCGCGCCGGGACCTCGACCTCGGGCCAGAAGGCGCCGAAGAGCGGGCCGATCAGCGGAGGCGTTGAGACCGCGGCCACTGCGGGAACTGGCAGTGCGGGGGTGGGCGGGGTCGCGGCCATGGTGGTCACTCCTGGGGTGCCTGGTGTGGTGGGCGTGGCCAGGGGCTGCAGCGGCAGGGTCACCACGACCCGGGCGCCCTCGGAGCCGGGCTCGGGGTCGATGAAGCGGACCGATCCGTCGTGCAGGTCAGCCACCCAGCGCGCGACAGCGAGTCCGAGACCGGTGCCGCCTTCGTGACCGGCGAGGGTGCCGAAGCGCTCGAAGACGCGCTCGCGGTCGTCGACGTGTACGCCGGGGCCGGAGTCGGCCACCTCGAGGATCCAGCTGGACGGGCCGGGAGTGGCCCGCACGGAGACCAGCCCGCCCGCAGGGCTGTGCCGGGCGGCGTTGTCGAGCAGGTTGGTGACGAGCTGGCGCAGCCGGGCCGGGTCGGCCCGCACGACGAGTCCGGAAGGCGCCGAGACGGAGTAGGTGACACCTCGGGTGGGTGGCGTGCTGGTGTCGACGATCTCGGCGAGGAAGACCGCCACGTCGAGGTCGTCGAGCCGGAGCGGCGTGACTCCGGCGTCGACGCGCGACAGGTCCAGGAGGTCGTCGACGAGGCCCCCGAGACGGCGGGCCTGGGCGAGCACCCCCGCCAGGGTGTCGTCGTCCGGCTCCTCGACGCCGTCGGCGAGGTTCTCGAGCCGGGCGGTGAGCGCGGCCAGCGGGGTCCGCAGCTCGTGCGAGACGGTCGCCACCAGCGCCCGTCGTTCCGCATGCACGTGACCGAGATCGGTGGCCATCTGGTTGAACGTGCGGGCCAGTTCGCCCACCTCGTCTCCGGCGGACGCGTCGACGCGGCCCGAGTAGTCGCCGCGTGCCATCCGACGCGCCACCTCGGTCATCTGCCGCAGCGGGCTGGTCATGCCGGCCGCCAGCAGCTGGGTCACACCCAGCGCGATCGCGACCGTCACCGGGATGGCCAGCCAGGGCGTCACGCCTCCAGCCGAGCCGAGCGTCCCGACGACCGCGGCGACGACCACGCTCGCGGCCACGAGCAGGCCGAGCTTCACCTTGATCGAGCTCACCCACCCGAGCGGCTCGCCGGTCACGGCGTCTCCAGCGCATAGCCGACCCCGTGAACCGTGCGCACCCGATCGGCACCGAGCTTCGCGCGCAGCGCTTTCACGTGGCTGTCGACGGTGCGGGTCCCCGACGCGTCGGGCCAGTCCCACACGTCGGCCAGCAGCCGTTCGCGGGTGAGTACGCGGCCCGGCTCACCCGCCAGGCAGACGAGCAGGTCGAACTCCGTTGGCGTCAGGTGCACCTCGGCACTCGCGACGTCGACCCGGCGGGTTCCGGTGTCGACCCGCAGGTCACCGACGGTGAGTACGCCGGGTGGCTGGGCCGCGAGCACCTGCGCCCGCTCCACCCGGCGCAGCAGGGCGGCGATGCGGGCGACCAGCTCGCGCATCCCGAACGGCTTGGTCAGGTAGTCGTCGGCGCCGACCGCCAGTCCGGCCAGGATGTCGGACTCGTCGTCGCGGGCCGTCAGCATCAGCACCGGAACGGGTCGGGTGGCCTGCACCCGTCGGCACACCTCCAACCCGTCGAACCCGGGCAGCATGACGTCCAGGACGATTACGTCGGGACGCACGTCGGTGGCAGCCGCCACAGCCGTGGGTCCGTCCCAGGCTTGCGTGACGTCGTACCCCTCCGCCCCGAGGCGGCGAGTCACCGCGTCATTGATGGCCGGGTCGTCCTCGACAACGAGCACTCGTCGGCGGGCACCCGGCTGGTTCACATGGCGATGCTAGGAGCGCAGCTGCGCAGGAACCCGGGGCGACTCGTGAAGGTTCTGTGCAGACTGCGGCTCAGAGCCCTTGCCAGGCGGGCTTGTGCGCGTAGGTCTCGCGGTAGTAGTCGGCCAACGCGAGGGCGGACGCCGCGTCCTCGTCGAGCAGCACGGTCACATGCGGGTGCAGCTGAAGCACCGAGGCCGGGCAGAACGCCGACACCGGCCCCTCGACCATCGCCTGCACGGCCGCGGCCTTGCCCGCACCGGTTGCGACCAACACCGGGTGCCGCGCGTCCGTAATCGTCCCCAGCCCCTGGGTGAGGACGTGTCGAGGCACGTCGTCGGCTGTCGGGAAGAACCGGGCGTTGTCCGCGCGGGTCTGGTCGGTCAACGTCTTAACCCGGGTGCGTGAGGACAGGGACGAGCCCGGCTCGTTGAAGCCGACATGGCCGTCGGTCCCGATGCCGAGCAGCTGCACGTCAACGCCGCCGGCCGCGACGATCGCCGCCTCGTACCGCGCGCACTCGGTCGGCAGGTCGGTCGCGTTGCCGTCCGGGCCCCGGACGGCGTCCGGCGCGAAGTCGACGTACTGCTCGAAGACGTCGCGGATCACCGAGCGGTAGCGCTGTGCATGGTCCGCGGGCAACCCGACGTACTCATCGAGCAGGAACGCCTTGGCGGCCGCGAAGCTCACCTCGCCCGCGCGATGTCGCTCGATCAGCTGGCGGTAGACCCCCAGCGGACTCGACCCCGTCGCGAGCCCCAGCACCGCCGCGGGCTTGTCCGACAGCAACCCGGTGATGACCTCCGCCGCCACCGACGCGATCGCGTCCGCGTCCGGCAGGACGACGACCTCCACCCGGCTCAGCCCCTCTCAGCCAACGCGCGTAGCCAGTCAACCGCGTCGAGATCCTCGAGGTCGGCGATCACGATGTCCGCTTCCGTCAGCAGCCGTGCCGGCTGCGTGGTGGCCACGGCGACGCACGTCATCCCCGCGGCCTTTACCGCAGCGACACCGGCCCGCGAGTCCTCGAAACCGACGACCTGCGCCGGGTCGAGGCCGAGACTCTTGCACGCGGCGAGGTAGCCCTCCGGGTCGGGCTTGCCGCGGGACACGTCCTCACCGGTGACCACGGTCGTGAACGCTTCGTCCACGCCGAGCTCCCTCAGCAGGCCCGCGGCATAGTCGCGGCCGGCCGAGGTGACGAGGCCCAAGGGCATCCCCGCGGCCGCCAGGCGCCGTACCAGGTGCACCGCACCGGCGACCGGCTGCACGTCGGTGAGCGGCACCCCCACCTCGATGTCGTTGACCTGGCGGACCAGCTCGGCGATCGGTCGGTCGGGGAACAGATGCTGAAGTTCGACCAGCGAGTCCTGTCCGCGCCGGCCGGTGACGTGGTGCGCCAGGTCGTCGTCGAAGGCGATGCCGTTGGCCTCGAAGAAGCTCCGCCACACCGTGGCCATCCGGCCCTCCGTGAGCACCAACGTGCCGTCGAGGTCGAAGACCACGCCGGCCGGTGGGGTCATGACCACGTGAAGAGCTCGGCGCCCGCCTCGACCTCGTCCCCGACTCCGACGACTGCGATGGCGTCCGCCGTGGCGTCGAGCGCCACCACCGGACAGACCGGAGATCTCCCGTCGGCCTCGATCGCTGCCGGGTCCCACTCGACCACCGGCGTACCCGCCTCGACGTCGTCGTCCTCGGCGGCGAGGAGGGTGAAACCCGCACCCTTGAGCTGCACCGTGTCGATCCCCAGGTGCACCAGCACCCCGCGGCCGTCCGGCGCGACGACGACGTATGCGTGCGGGTGCAGCTTCGCAATGCTGCCGGCGATCGGCGCGATCGCCTGCTGGCGGGAACGGTTCGGGTCGAGCGCGGCGCCGGGCCCGACCAGCGACGCGGCGAAGACCGGGTCGGGTACGTCGCCCATCGGGACCACCCGGCCGGGCACCGGCACGAGTACCCGCAGGGGGGGCAGCGGATCAGTCACTCAAGCAGCTCCTCGATGTCGGAGGCGATCGTGTCGGCCTCGGTCCCCACGATCACCTGCACCGCGGAGCCGCTGCGCATGACGGCGATCGCACCGGCTGCCTTCAGTGCAGCGTCATCGACCTTCGAGGCGTCGCGCACCTCCGTGCGCAGGCGGGTCGCGCACGGTTCGATCTCGACGATGTTCTCCGCGCCGCCCAGCCCGGCGACGATCTTCTCGGCGTCGACCATTCAACCCCTCCACAGGTGTACGCCGGAGGCGCCCTCTCGCTCCTCCGTCTGGGTGGACCCTACGCACTGCTCACGCTGTCCAGCTCTCCGCACCGTGCACCACGTCACCCTCGATCCACGTGCTGATCACGCGCAAGTCCTCTCCCAGCCAGACGAGGTCGGCTCGTGCTCCGGGCGCGATCCGGCCGAGGTCGGCCCGCCCCAGCAGATCGGCGGGAATCCGGGTCGCCGCCTCGACAGCCGTGAGCAGGTCGACGCCGATGCCGACGGCGTTGGCGATCGCCTGGTCGAGGGCCAGGTTGGAGCTGGCGATGGTGCCGTTCTCGCGCCGCACCGGCTGACCTGGCTCCAGCACAACGGGCTCGCCACCGAGCTCGTAGCGGCCGGGCGGCATCCCCGCGGGCGCGGCGGCGTCGGTGACCAGGGCGATCCGCCCGGCAGCGGCAGCGAACCCGATGCGGCATGCCTCGGCGTTGACGTGGTGCAGGTCGACGATCAGCCCGGCGGTCAGTCGCGGGTCGCTGAGCGCGCCGCCGACAACACCCGGCTCGCGGTGGTTGAGCGGGCGCTGGGCGTTGAACAGGTGGGTGACCATCCGGGCGCCGGCGTCCGCCGCGGCGTACACCTGTTCGCCGGACGCGTCGCTGTGGCCGATGCTCACGAGGACGCCGGCCTCGGCAAGTCGGCGTACGGCGTCGATGCCGCCGCGCCGTTCAGGCGCGAGCGTCACGATGCGAACCAGGCCCGGTGCGGCGCCGAGCAGTGCCTCGACAGCCTCCGGCTCGGGATCGCGCAGGTAGC
>JAVEDB010000237.1 GCA_030841185.1 Actinomycetota bacterium | reverse complement strand
CTCGACGTCGTGGGCGACCTGCGCCTCGGCGCCGGCGGCCGCGCAGAGCCGCAACAGCTCGTCGAGCAGCTCCAGGTCGGCCGTCACGATCATCGGACGCGTCGCCACGGGCAGGTCCTTCACGGAGATGGGAACGGACCCGTCCAGCCTGGCTCGCCGGCCGATCGACACGGTGAGTAACCACCCGATGTGGGGACGGACACACCGCCGGCGCGCGCTGGGGAAAGACCCTGCTGCGCGTGTCGACCCGGGACATGGGACGACCCCCGCCGGGGGGGTTAGCGGGGGCCGTCGCGCCAGGGTCCGGCCCGGGGGGGTGGGCCGGACCGAGCGCTGCGCAGGTCGCACAATCGACCCGCACATCCAGCATGTACCGCTTTACCAAGCGTGGCAAATACCGTCACTGAGCGTGAGTGGGCGGCTGGAGGGCCCGCGGCGGCGACCTATGCTCGATGGCGTGGATCATCACCTTCCGACCCGTCCCGCGGCCTTCTTCGACCTCGACAAGACGATCATCGCGAAGTCCAGCACACTGGCCTTCAGCCGCTCCTTCTACCAGGGCGGCCTGATCAACCGGCGCGCTGTCCTGCGCAGCGGCTACGCCCAGTTCGTCTACCTCGTCGGCGGCGCTGACCACGACCAGATGGAGCGGATGCGCCAGTACCTCTCGGCGCTCTGCTCGGGCTGGGACGTCCAGCAGGTGCGCGACATCGTGGCCGAGACGCTGCACGGACTGATCGATCCGATCATTTACGACGAGGCGGCGACCCTCATCGAGGAGCACCACGCCGCCGGCCGTGACGTGGTGATCGTCAGCTCCTCCGGTGCCGAGGTCGTCGAGCCGATCGGCGAGATGCTCGGCGCCGACCGGGTCATCGCGACCCGGATGGTGGTCGAGGACGGCCGCTACACCGGCGACGTGGAGTTCTATGCGTACGCCGAGAACAAGGCCGCCGCCATCGAGGAGCTGGCCGCCGCCGAGGGCTACGACCTGTCGCGCAGCTATGCCTACACGGACTCGATCACCGATCTGCCGATGCTGAAGGCGGTCGGCAGCCCGCACGTGGTCAACCCCGACCGGGCCCTGCGCCGGGAGGCAGCCGCCCGGCACTGGCCGATCCTCGTGTTCACCAAGCCGGTCCGGCTCCGCGACCGGGTCCCGTCGATGCCGATGCCCGGCGGTCCGACTCTCGCTGCGGCGGCCTTGAGCGCCGGTGCGGCAACGGCCGGTCTCGTGTGGCTCGCCACCCGTCGGCGAGGGCGCGACGCGAGCGGACCGGTCGCTGCGGTGGCAACGAAGTTGCGACACGCCGCGCGACACACCCGCGCCGGTTAAATAACCCCGCAACACCTTCCGCCACGACCATTCATGGGATACACAACAGGCAAGGCCCGCACGACCAGAGGGCGTCTGCTCCGGCAAGCGTCCGCCGGCCATACGGACCGACACGGCAGCCCTGCACCCACGCGGCGACCTGCCCATGTACGGGCCGATGAGCCAGGCTCGACCTGGTCTCGCGACGAATGGTGCACGCTTGGTAACAGGGTCTGACGTGGAGGGTCGGCGCCCCGTACGCACGGGGCGCCGTTCCTATGTCCGGGCCGGTCAGGTCCGCCCGATCGCCTCGCAGACCGCAGTCCCCTCGCGGGCACCCAGCACGACAGCCTCGGCGCAGTGCACGACCCACGCGGCCACCCCGTCCGCACTGCCACCGGCATAGCCGGCCAGCGCCTCGGCGTACGCGCTCGAACCGAGCTCGACGTGACCGACCTCGGGGACCGACACCCCGCCCGGGTCGAGTCCCCGAGTGACCATCACGAGGCGTGCAGCAGCGCGGGCGACGACACCGTGCGCCCCGTCGAACGCGCGGATCGACAGCAGCTCGCCGTGCACCACGGCGGCCACGACGAGCGCGGGTGCCTCCGTCGGTGACGTGAGGAGTACGCCGAGCGCGGCCAGCCGGTCCGCGACACCTGGTGCGGGCTGTGGGCGGCCGAGATGCTCGGGTGGCGTGACGTCGGCCGCGGCCAGCGTGTGCAGGCGGGCCAGCACCTGCAACGGTGCCCGGCGCCAGGTCTCCTGCTGACTGCCGAGCTCCGTCGCGACGCGCAACGCCCCTTGCACGATCGGCCCCTCCGGAGCGGGCAGCACACCGGCGGCGTGCAGCGTCCGGCGTACGACGTCGAGCGTAAGGTCGGCACCGTCCAGGGCGGCCGACGCCCGCGCACCGCGCAGTGCCGACTCGGCCGCCACCAGCTCGGAACGCCGCCGCAGCACCCGGTGTCCCCGCAGCGTGTCGACGGCAGCCCGCCCGTCGTCGACGGCGGCCTGGACACCGGGCAGGTCGGCTACCTCGGCGAACGGATCCGGGGCAGACGTCATGGGCCGCCGACCCTATCTGGGTCTGGTCAAGGGACATCTCGGAGCGTTACGGTCCATCCCGGTCGATGTGATCACCAACACCGCGGCCCGGATGCGCCGCGGCGGAGTCCGAGGAGGACCCGTGACCAACCCTGTCCGTGACGTCGACGACCGTCTCATCGCTGTTCAGAGCAGCTCGGACTTCGTCGAGCTGAAGAAGAGATTCCGTGCGTTCGTGTTCCCCATGACGCTGGTCTTCCTGGGCTGGTACCTGCTCTACGTCATCGCGTCGGGCTGGGCGCGGGACTTCATGGGTCACAAGCTGC
>JAVEDB010000066.1 GCA_030841185.1 Actinomycetota bacterium | reverse complement strand
TGCTGCCGCAGTCGCTAGCCGCGAGTCTTCGTACGCCGTGCGGCGCCAAGCACTCGACGTGCTCACCACGGCCCGCCTGGCCGGCTGGAAGGGCCAGCTGTCGCGCGTCGACCGGGCTGTGCAGGATCGGGAGCGGATCGACCAGATCCGGGCGCTGGAGGAGCTGAAGTCGGCGGCTGCCGCCGCGCAGGCGGTGCTGACCGCGGACCTGGTGGCCTCCCAGCGCGCCCAGCAGCGCGCCGCCGGCGTTCGCGAGCAGGACCTGGGCAAGGGGGTGGCTGCGCAGGTGGCGTTGGCCCGGCGCGAGTCCGTGCACCGGGGGTCGCGCCTGGTCGGCCTGGCAGACGCGCTTGTTCACGAGATGCCCGCCACCATGACCGCGCTGCGCGCCGGGGAGATCAGTGAGTGGCGGGCCACCATCGTGGTCCGCGAGACCGCTTGCCTGCCCCGCAAGGACCGCCGCACCGCCGATGCGGAGCTGGCCGGACGCCTGGCCCGTCTCGGAGACCGAGAATGCGAGGCTGCTGCCCGCGCCGTTGCTTACCGGCTCGACCCGCAGGCGTTCACCGCCCGGTCCCAGCGGGCGGAGCGGGACCGGCGGGTGTCATTGCGCCCGGCGCCGGACACCATGAGCCGGCTGTCCGGGTTCCTGCCGGTCGCCCAAGGCGTGGCCACCTACACCGCGCTGACGCGGCACGCCGACAGCCTCAAGGCGGCCGGCGACGTGCGCAGCCGGGGTCAGATCATGGCCGACACCCTGGTCGAACGCGTCACCGGGCAGGCCACCGCGGACGCCGTCCCAGTCGAGGTGGCGTTGGTGATGACCGACGCCGCGCTCCTGGGCACACCTGGCGAGGGCTGCGACGAGCCGGCCCAGCTGGTTGGGCTCGGCCCGATCCCCGCACCGGTGGCCCGCGAGCTGGCCCGCAACACCGATGCCGCCGTGTGGCTGCGCCGGCTGTTCACCCGGCCTGACGACGGCGCGCTGGTCGCGATGGAGTCCCGCCGGCGCCTGTTCCCCGACCGGCTGCGCCGGTTCCTCATCGTGCGCGACCAGACCTGCCGCACCCCGTGGTGTGGGGCACCGATCCGCCACTCCGACCACGTCACCCCCGTCCAAGCCCACGGAGCGACCAGCGCCGACAACGGCCAAGGCCTGTGCGAGGCCTGCAACCACACCAAACAAGCCCTCGGCTGGCGAGCGCGACCCGGCCCGCATGGCGCGGGGACAACCGTGCAGGTCACCACACCCACGGGGCACACCTACACCAGCCGACCCCCGCCACCACCAGGATGGCGACGATCGACACGGGTCGGTAGCGGCACCGCGAACGCGGGTAGCCCGCTAGTGGTACGGCTACAGAGGCTGCTGCTGGACGTAGCCTGAGCGACGAGGATCCGGAGCCGGATCAGTCGAGGTAGTCGCGCAGCACCTGGGAGCGCGACGGGTGGCGCAGCTTGGACATCGTCTTGGACTCGATCTGCCGGATCCGCTCACGCGTGACGCCGTAGACCTTGCCGATCTCGTCGAGCGTCTTGGGCTGGCCGTCGGTGAGGCCGAAGCGCATCGAGACCACCCCGGCCTCACGCTCGGAGAGCGTGTCCAGGACCGAGTGCAGCTGCTCCTGGAGCAGGGTGAACGACACGGCGTCGGCCGGTACGACGGCCTCGGAGTCCTCGATCAGGTCGCCGAACTCGCTGTCCCCGTCCTCGCCCAGCGGTGTGTGCAACGAGATCGGCTCGCGGCCGTACTTCTGGACCTCGACGACCTTCTCCGGGGTCATGTCGAGCTCCTTGGCGAGCTCTTCCGGGGACGGCTCGCGCCCGAGGTCCTGCAGCATCTGGCGCTGCACGCGGGCCAGCTTGTTGATCACCTCGACCATGTGGACCGGAATGCGGATCGTGCGCGCCTGGTCGGCCATCGCGCGGGTGATCGCCTGCCGGATCCACCACGTCGCGTACGTCGAGAACTTGTAGCCCTTGGTGTAGTCGAACTTCTCGACCGCCCGGATCAGCCCGAGGTTGCCCTCCTGGATGAGGTCCAGGAACAACATGCCGCGCCCCGTGTATCGCTTGGCGAGCGACACGACCAGCCGCAGGTTGGCCTCGAGGAGGTGGTTCTTGGCGCGCCGGCCGTCCTCGGCGATCCAGTCCAGCTCCTTCTTCAACTTGGGGGCGAACTTGTCGCCCGAGTTGAGCTTCTCCTCCGAGAACAGGCCCGCCTCGATCCGCTTGGCGAGCTCGACCTCCTGCTCGGCGTTGAGCAGCGCGACCTTGCCGATCTGCTTGAGGTAGTCCTTGACCGGGTCGGCGGTCGCGCCCGCGGTCGAGACCTGCTGGGCCGGCGCGTCCTCCTCGTCGTCATCGAGGACGAACGCACCCTCCTCGCCGGCAACCACCAGGTCGGTGGGCTCCTCCTCGAGCGCAGCCGGGTCGATCGCGGGGTCGGCGTCGAGCCCGTCGGCGGCGTCACCAGCAGGCGGGACCACCGCATCCTCGACGGCGCCGGCCTTGGCCGGCGGGTCGGTCTTCTTGGCGGCAGTCTTCGCCGGGGCCTTGGCAGCCGGGGCCTTGCTCGCTGCCGAGGACTTCGTCGCGGGGGTCTTGGCCGCCGTCTTCCCCTGGTCGGCCTTCTTCGCCGCGGGCTTGGCGGCTGAGGTGACGGCCTGAACCTTCTTCACAGCTGGCCTCTTCGCCGGCTTCTGCTCGACGGGCTTGCTGGTCGCGAGCCGCTTGGCCGCGGTGGCGGCGCTCACGGGGCTGGACGCGGCCTTCACGCGGGGCTCCGGCGGAAGGGGGTGAGCCGTGTCGGACACGTACGACCTCTCGCTGCGGCGCGGGCGCATGCAAAAACCCAACGCTGACGGTCTGGGATGTGGCGGCTGAACCGCACAGGGGCAACACAGCATTGTGACACGGCCGAAGCGACACGACGCATCCGTCCGGCCCGGACCGGCCGCCTTACTCCACGAAGCGTACTGCGAGCAGCGTGGCGTCGTCGCGCCCTGTTGTATGCCCGAGCATCGTTGACTCGACGTGCTCGACCAGGGCTTCGAGGCTGTCGGCGGGCGCGCCGACGCACTCCAGCACCTGGGCGAGGCCGCTATCCAGGTCGTAGCCCCGGCGCTCGACGATCCCGTCCGTGAGCCCGAGCAGCAGGTCCCCCGGGCCCAGCTCCAGCGTCTGCTGGGAGCGCGGCTCCGGCCAGCCCAGCGGCGTGGAGCCGCGGCCGGCGTCCACCAGGACGGGACTCTCCCCCGCCCTCATCAGCACCAGCGGGATGTGCCCGGCGCCCCCCACGGCGGTGCGCCGCGCGGTCGGGTCGACGAGGAGGTAGACGAGGGTGGCGATCTGGTCGGCGTCCTCGGTCGCCGTGAAGACCCGGTCCAGCCCGCGGAGGACGGACTCGGGCAGCGGGTCGACGAAGGCGAGGGCGCGCAGGGCGGCCCGCAGCCGACCCATGCCGGCAGCGGCGATGACGCCTTTGCCCATGACGTCGCCGACGACCAGCACGAGCCGGCCGTCGGGCAGCGCGAACGCGTCGTACCAGTCACCGCCGACCTCGGACTCCGCTGACCCCGGCCGGAACCGGGCAGCCAGCTCGACGCCGGGCGCCGTGGGCAACCGGTCGGGCAGCAGGCTGAGCTGCAGGGTGGCCGCGGTGGAGCGCTCCCGCTCATAGAGCCGGGCCCGCTCGACGGCGATGGCGCACTGTCCGGCCAGCGCCTGCAGGAAGACGGCGTCGTCGTCATCGCGCCACCTGTCCGGCGGCAGCGTGAGCCGCAGCTGACCGATCTCACTCCCGGAAACGAGCAGCGGCAGCGATATGACATCGGGAGACTCCACCCCGCCAGACAACGCCTCGCCGCCCAGGGCCAGCTCGCAGCCCAGCGCCTCAAGGGAAGTGCGGCAGGTCTGCGCGATGACCTCACGGACGTCCTGCACCGTCAGGGCGCCACCCAAGGCGGCCGTGGCGCGCTGGAGCTTGACCGTGCGGTCCTGGCTGCGTCGCAGGGCGTCCTCGGAAAGCCGGCGCGCCGTCACGTCACTGACCAGGACGGCGACGCCGATGACCGAGCCCTGAGGATCCCTGGCCGGGAACCACTGCGACTGGAAATGCCGCCGCTCCCCGGTGGTGGGAGACACGGCCGTGAAGTCGTCGTCGGTGATCACCTGGGCGGTCTCGAGGACCTGCACCAGCAGCACCTCGACGGCGGCGCCCAGCTCCGCCGGCAGCACGTCGCTGGGCCGCCGGCCGATGTGGGCCTCCATGGGCAGGCCGTTGATCTCGGCCAGCAGCCGGTTGATGCGGCGGTACCGCAGGTCGGTGTCGTAGAACGCGAACGCCACCGGGGCCTCGAGCAGGAGGGTCTCGAGGAGTGCACTGTCCGAGGGGTCGAACCGGTCCCAGCTCTCGGGCTGGGTCACGTCCGGCCCCGCCTGGCGTCGCTCACGGGGGTCAGCCTCCGGGTCCGGGGAACTTGAGGCTAACCGGGCGCGGGGTCCCGGCGGGCACGTTCCGCTGAACGGAGTAGTACGCCGAGTAGCGCCCCTAGTCCTCGTTCGCCTTGACGGCCAGGACCGGGCAGGGCGCCTCGAGCAGGATCCGCTGCGCGTTGCTGCCCAGGATGAGCTTCCCGACCGGGGTGCGCCGGCGCAGGCCGATCACGATGAAGTCGGCGCCCGTCTCCTCGGCCACCGCGATCAGGTCCTCGGCGGGGTCGTTGCCGCGCACGAGCTGGCGGACCTCGTGCTCGATGCCCTCCGTGTCGAGGGAGGCCCGCACCTCTGCGAGCTCCTTCTCGCTGCGGACCGCGTCCTCGTCGTCGAGCTCCCGCCCGCCGCGGCTGGAGTTGATGACCACCAGCCGCGTGCTCCGCAGCCGCGCCTCCTCCGCTGCACGGCGCAAGGCCGCCCGGCCCTCGGCTCGCGGGACGAACCCGACCACGATCGTCATGACTACCTCCTCGGTGGCTGCGCTGACGCTACCGCTCAAGCCGATGATCAACATGGCCGATGCCGGACAGTGTGACCCTGGCCAACGATCTCGACCGAACGAGACGGACCCGGAAGCTGATCGAGGAGCTCCTCACGAACCCGACGCAGCTGGGGCCGGACTTCCAGCCGGTACGCCGTTTCGCCGACGGAACCCTCGTCGCATGGAAGGCGCGCGGGCGGGGCCAGCCCGGCAGCGACGTGGCCGACACGCTCTCGCTGCTCTCCGAGGCACGTTCCCTCGGGCTCGTCGAGCGGCTCGACTGGGCCTTCCGTTGCCTGGCGATGGACACCGCGTTGGAGGCCGGCGCGACCGCGATCCACATCACCCCCGAGCCGGAGACCTTCCGGACCGCCTGCCCACCCCGGCTGGCCCTCTCCTTCAACCGGGGCAAGCGTGAGCTGGCGATCGGGGCCGAGCTGCACAGCGACGCGTTCGTGGACCTCTTCCGGCTCCGGGCGGCCGTCGAGGAGTACCGCCAGTGGGGCTGGACGATGATTCTCGCCGACGTGAGCGAGACCACGGAGGCCGCTGCTGCCCTGTCCTGGCTGCTCCCGGAGCAGGTTCACGTGGACCTCGCCGACCGGGCCCGGCTGGCGGCGCCCGAGACGGCCCGGCTGCTGTCCGCGGCGACGGAGCTGGGCGCCGAGATCCTCGCGGTGGGCGTCGACACCGAGCGCCACCGCGACGAGGCCGTCGCCCTCGGCGCGACGAGCGGCCGCGGCCGCCTGATCGGCGCCGCGGGTCCGCTGCCGACCAACGGCCCGGTCTGAGCAGACCGGCTCAGCGGGCCAACCGCTGCGCCAGCCACGACAACGACAGCGGGTATCGGTAGTCGATGCCCATGTGCGTCGCATCGAACAGTTCGAAGAAGATGCGGTCGTCCGGGAGTCCGATCCGGTCGAGCTCGTGCCGGAATGCCTGCGCCCCGATGTCCAGGAACCACTCGTCTCGGGTGCCGGCGTCGATCCAGACGGCGCGCAACCCGCGCACCGCATCGGCGTACCCCTCGACCATCCGCACCGGATCCCACGCCAGCCACCGGTCCCACACCTCGCCACGCAGCACTCCGGTCACCGGGTCGAAGGGGAGCACCACCGTCCCGTCGTCCTCGGCGGAGAAGCAGGCGGCGCAGCCGAGGGTGATGAGCAGCTCGGAGTCACCCTCCTTGGTGAAAGAGGTCCGGGACCTGAAGTCGTCCCACCAGCGCATGATGTCGCCGTCCCAGGCGCGCAGCAGCCGGACGACCTTGCCGAACTCGGGGACATAGGAGAGCTCGTAGAGCGAGTCGCCTGCGTGCGTCGCGAGGGCCCCGAAGAGGTCCGGCCGCAGCATCGGCGTGATCATCGCGCCGAAGCCCCCGCTGGACTTGCCGCTGATGGCCCGCGACGCGGCGGCCGGCAGGGTCCGGTAGTGCGCATCGACCCACGGCACCACCTCGTCGCACAGGTAGGAGTGGTAGCGGCCGGTGCCCGGGGAGTCGACGAACTGCGAACCGCCGTACGCCGTCCACGCGTCGACGTAGACCACGATGCAC
>JAVEDB010000163.1 GCA_030841185.1 Actinomycetota bacterium | reverse complement strand
TGGCCGCCATCACGCCGGCCATCGCGAAGCAGTTCACCTCGCTCGACTGCGCCAACCTGCCCAAGCTTCAGGCGGACCTCCGCACCAGCGGTGGCGACAACCCCAAGAAGCTGCTGGTCACTTGTCTGGACGACGGGAGCGAGAAGTACATCCTCGGGCCGGCGGAGGTGCTCGGCACCGACGTGACGAGCGCCGCGGCGGTGCTGAACCAGAACTCCCAGGGGGTGGCCACCGGCGGCTGGATCGTGACGCTGGACTTCAGCAGCAAGGGCGCGCGCAAGTTCGCCGACACGACGCGGCGGCTTGCCAAGCTCACGGACCCGCAGAACCGGTTCGGGATCGTGCTGGACGGACTGGTCGTGTCGGCCCCGGGCCTGAACAACGGACCCATCACCGGGGGCAGCGCCCAGATCGAGGGCAACTTCACCCAGAAGGAAGCGCGCAACCTCGCCAACGTCCTCAAGTACGGCGCGTTGCCGCTCACCTTCGATGCCGGCGAGGTGCAGGAGGTCTCCGCGACGCTCGGCGGTGACCAGCTGCACGCCGGCCTGGTGGCGGGCGCGATCGGCCTGGGACTGGTCGTCCTGTACTCGCTGCTTTACTACCGCGGGCTCGGGCTCGTGACGGTGGCCAGCCTCGCGGTGGCCGCGACCCTGACTTACGGGGCCATCGTCCTGCTGGGCTGGCAGCTCGGCTTCCGGTTGAGTCTTGCCGGCATCGCAGGAACGATCGTGGCCATCGGTGTCACCGCCGACTCCTTCATCGTGTTCTTCGAACGTCTCCGCGACGAAGTGCGGGACGGCAAGTCGCTGCGGGTCGCGGTCGAGACCGGCTGGGTGCGTGCTCGGCGCACGATCCTCGCCGCTGACTTCGTGTCGTTCCTGGCTGCCGTGGTGCTGTACGTGCTTTCCGTCGGTGGCGTGCGTGGCTTCGCCTTCACTCTCGGCTTGACCACGCTCATCGACGTTGCGGTCGTCTTCCTGTTCACCAAGCCTTTGGTGGCGATCCTGGCCCGGACGAAGTTCTACGGCGGTGGGCATCGACTCTCCGGCCTGGATGCGGGCCACCTCGGTGCCACCCCGCGCACCGTGGTCGGTCCGGCCACCCGTAGGCGAGCGAGCGCGGCCGCGGCCGCGAAGGAGTCCTGATGTCGCGCCTCGGAGCCCTCGGCAACCAGCTCTACCGCGGCGAGGTCTCCTACGACTTCGTCGGCCGGGCCAAGCGCTGGTACGTCATCTCCGGCGCCGTCCTGGTGATCTCCATTGCGGCGCTGTTGTTCCTGCGTCTGACCCTCGGGATCGAGTTCCGGGGCGGGGCGGAGTTCCAGGTCGCCTCGCCGAAGGCCAGTGAGAGCAGCGTGCTGGACGCCGTGCACAGCGCCGGCGTCAACGGCGAGATCCGGGTCCAGAAGATCGGCAACAACACGGTCCGGGCGCAGACCGAGAAGCTGACCTCGGACCAGTCGCAGCAGGTGATCGACACCCTCGCCCAGCGGTTCGGTGTGAATCGCTCCGACGTGAGCTCGCAGTTCATCGGGCCCAGCTGGGGGCAGGACATCTCGAAGAAGGCGCTGCGGGCGCTGGTCTTCTTCCTCGTGCTGGTGATGATCTTCCTCTCGCTGTACTTCGAGTGGAAGATGGCGGTGGCGGCGATGATCGCCCTGCTGCACGACCTGGTGATCACTGCCGGCATCTACGCCCTGGTCGGCTTCGAGGTGACCCCGGCGACCGTGATCGGATTCCTGACCATCCTCGGTTACTCCCTCTATGACACGGTCGTCGTGTTCGACAAGGTCAGGGAGAACACCGCGGGGCTGGCCGGCGGGAGCCGGATGACCTACAGCCAGGCCGCCAACCTCGCGGTCAACCAGACCATCGTCCGGTCTCTCAACACCTCGATCGTGGCGCTGCTGCCCATCGCCGCCATCCTGTTCGCCGGTGTCGTGCTGCTCGGTGCAGGCCCGCTCAAGGACCTTGCGCTCGCCTTGTTCGTCGGTGTCGCGACCGGTACGTACTCGTCGATCTTCGTCGCTACCCCACTGCTCGCCGGGCTGAAGGAGAAGGAGCCCGCGATGCAGGCCCTCGCGCGGCGGGTCGCGGCGCGGCGGGCCGGCGGCGGCAAGACTCGCGCCACCACCAGGGGAGCCACTGAGGTCGATGAGACCTCGCTCTCTGAGCCCGAGGTCGAGCCCGCGGCAGCCGGGGTGGCACGTGGTGCTGCCCGGCCGGGCGACCGGCGCCCGGCAAGCGGCGGCGCCCGGAACCAGCCGAAGCGCGGTGGGAAGAGCCGGCCCGGCGGCAAGAAGCGCCGCTGATGACCGCGGGCCCGGCCCACGACGACGCCGACGGTCTCGACCTGCCCGCGCTGTTGCTTCAGCGCATCCGCGACGTCGCGGACTACCCGAAGCCGGGCATCGTCTTCAAGGACATCGCGCCGCTGCTCGCCGACCATGTGGCGTTCGCCGGTGCGGTGGACGCCATCGTCGCGCAGCACGGCCGGGGGACCGTCGACAAGGTCGTCGGCATCGAGGCCCGCGGCTTCATCCTCGCGGCTCCGGTGGCCTATCACATGGGTGCGGGCTTCGTCCCGGTCCGCAAGCAGGGGAAGCTCCCGGGGCCGACTCTCGAGGCGACGTACGCCCTCGAGTACGGCGAGGCGACACTGGAGGTGCCCGCGGATGCCTTCGAAGCCGGTGACCGGGTGCTCGTCGTCGACGACGTGCTCGCGACCGGGGGCACGGTCGAGGCGGCATTGGGCCTGGTCGGCCGGGCCGGTGGCACCGTGGTCGGCATCTCCGTACTCATGGAGCTGGCTTTCCTCTCCGGCCGGGAACGCCTGGAGCAGGCTGATGGTCCGCGGGTGCACGCACTCCTGACCGTGTGATCCGCGGTTGGTGCGCCGACCGCGGTTAGACTGGGGATCCGGCGTCCGTGCAACCGGTGGAGTCCTCGTGGCCGATGCCCCGTCCCACGTTCCGGTCGACGTCGACCGGGACGATGAGTCGGCGCGCGCGGCCGCGGTCATCGGAGCTCAGGCACCACCTGAGCCCCCCGTCGGCGAGCCCGCGACCGACGAGCCGACCGCTCCGAGCACCCCGACCGCCCCGGCGTCCCGACGGGTGCGGGCGCGCCTGGCCCGGCTCGGCGCCCAGCGCAGTGCCACCAACCCCGTTCTGGAGCCGCTGTTCCGGATCGTCCGCTCCACGCACCCGAAGGCCGACCTCAGGCTGATCGAGCGGGCGTATGACGTGGCCGAGCAGCACCACCGCGGCCAGCTGCGCAAGAGCGGCGACCCCTTCATCACCCATCCGTTGGCGGTCACGACGATCCTCGCCGAGTTGGGCATGACTCCTCCGACGCTGTGCGCCACGCTGTTGCACGACACGGTCGAGGACACGGCGTACACCCTTGCCGCGCTGCGGGAGGAGTTCGGCGACGAGATTGCCGACCTCGTCGACGGCGTGACCAAGCTCGACAAGGTGAAGTACGGCGAGTCCGCGCAGGCCGAGACCGTCCGCAAGATGGTCGTCGCGATGGCCCGCGACATCCGGGTGCTGGTCATCAAGCTCGCCGACCG
>JAVEDB010000152.1 GCA_030841185.1 Actinomycetota bacterium | reverse complement strand
GATCGTGCTCTCGCGGGTGGTCCCCTACCCCTCCTTCGCGGACGTGGCATACCTGTGCTTCCCCGTTCTGGCGCTCGCCGGGCTGCTGCTGCGGCCGTCATCCGCCCTGGTGGGCCAAGGCCGGACTCGCAGCGTCCTGGACGGGCTCCTCCTCGCAGGCTCGATGTTCAACCTCAGCTGGGTGACGGCGCTCGGCGCGACGTACGACGCCGGCGGGGACTCCACCCTCGCATTCGTCATCAGCCTGGCCTACCCGGTCACGGACCTCGTCCTGGTGACGGTGACTGTCGTCGTCCTGGCCCAGGCCCAGGCCAGACGCGTCCTGGTGGTGCTTGCGGCAGGCCTGCTGATGCTGTGTGTGGCCGACAGCGCCTACTCGTACCTGACCACGCTGGGAACCTTCCAGAGCGGGAACCTGACCGATGTCGGTTACGTGCTCGGCTACCTGCTGCTGGCCGAGGCTGCACTACGTGACAGGACAGTGGACGCGGCGACTCCCAGGCCGGTCTCCGTGCCGTCCATGCTGCTGCCCTACCTGCCGGCCGTGGGGGGCGTGGGCATTGCCGTGTGGCAGCTCCGCACAGGTCTGTCCAACCCGGCGGTCCTCGTCGGAAGCGGCCTGGTCGTGGTGCTGTTCATACGGCAGCTGCTCACTCTGCTGGACAACCATCGGCTGGTCGGCGAGGTCATCGCCGGCCAGGCGGCCCTGAGCTTCCTCGCCTTCCACGACCCGCTGACCTCCCTGGCGAACCGTGCGCTCTTCAAGGACCGCCTCGAGCACGCGGTCGCGCTGCGTGCCCGAAACCTGCAGCCGCTGGCGGTGCTGCTGGCCGACCTCGACGACTTCAAGGACATCAACGACACCCTCGGCCATCAGGCCGGCGACGAGGTCCTCCGGGAGGTCGCCGAACGGCTGCTGCGCACCACTCGGGCGGGTGACACCGTCGCGCGCCTCGGCGGCGATGAGTTCGCGGTGCTCGTCCAGGACGGGGGAGACGCCTGGAGAGTGGCGCAGCGCATCCTGCAGGCACTCGACGAGCCGATCGAGCTCAACGGCAAGCAGGTACCGATGAGCGCCTCCATCGGCGTGGCTGCGGTCGACACCCGCGACCCTGCGCTCACCGCTGTCGAGCTGCTCAAGCGGGCCGACCTCGCGATGTACGCCGCGAAGCGGCGCGGCAAGGCGAGCGTGGCGCGCTACGAGCTCGGCTCCGCCGACGCGCTGGCCAACGAGCTCGATCTGCGCACCGACCTGGTCGCCGCGGTCGCGGACGGCACCCTGGACGTCCACTACCAGCCGATCCTTGCCGCTACCGGCGAGCTCGTCGGGTTCGAGGCGCTGTGCCGGTGGACCCGGCGGGGCGAACGGGTCGCTCCCGCGGTCTTCCTCCCCGTCGCCGAACAAGCCGGCCTGCTCTCGGCTCTCGACCATCACGTCCTGACAACGGCGCTGGCGTTCGCCGCCACCTTCGGCGAGGACCTCCTGCTCAACGTCAACATCGGTGTCGACCAGCTCGTCGATCCGGCGCTGCCGGCCCGGATCCGGAGCGCCCTGGAGACGCACCGCCTCGCCCCCGGGCAGCTGGTGATCGAGATCCCCGAGAACCGGCTGCTGCCTGACCGGCGCGCCGCGGCGAGCACCGTCGCCGGCCTGCGCGCGGATGGCGTCAGGCTGGCCCTCGACGACTTCGGAGCCGGCTGGTCGTCCCTGGCCAGGCTGCAGGAGCTGGCCCCCGACATCATCAAGATCGACCGGTGCTTCGTGGCACCGCTCACGGCCGCGGACGCGCCGACCGACATCGTCGCGGGGATCATCGAGCTGGCACACCAGCTCGGCGCGAGTGTCGTGGCGGAGGGGATAGAGCACCCGCAGCAGCTCGAGACCCTGCGGCGGCTCGGTTGCGACGCCGTGCAGGGCTTCCTGCTTGGCCGACCGATGCCGGCATCGCAAGCCGCGCAGCTGGTCGGACAGCAGTCGTCGCGGGCCCCCCGGTCCCTGCAGCCCAGTCGCTGACCTGGCACTGCCGCCTCACCGGCTGCATCATCCGCCGACCGAGCTCCGGCCGGCACGCAGTGTCTGCCGGCTCCTGGTTGGCGTCTCGGCGTACGGTGTGGCAATGGACCGGCGGATCTTCGGGTTGGAGAACGAGTACGGCGTGACGTGCACGTTCCGCGGCCAACGTCGGCTCTCGCCCGACGAGGTAGCGCGCTACCTGTTCCGCCGGGTCGTCTCGTGGGGCCGCAGCAGCAACGTCTTCCTCCGCAACGGCGCTCGGCTCTACCTCGACGTCGGCAGCCACCCGGAGTACGCGACCCCGGAGTGCGACGACATCCGCGAGCTCGTCATCCACGACAAGGCGGGGGAGCGGATCCTCGAAGGGCTTCTCGTCGACGCGGAGCGCCGGCTGCGCGAGGAAGGCATCGCCGGCGACGTCTACCTCTTCAAGAACACCACCGACTCGGCCGGCAACTCCTACGGCTGCCACGAGAACTACCTGGTGGGCCGGCACGGCGAGTTCACCCGGCTCGCCGACGTCCTGATCCCCTTCCTGGTCAGCCGGCAGATCATCTGCGGCGCCGGCAAGGTGCTGCAGACCCCACGTGGAGCGGTCTACTGCGTGAGTCAGC
>JAVEDB010000080.1 GCA_030841185.1 Actinomycetota bacterium | reverse complement strand
AGCGCAACGGCATCTACATCATCGACCTGCAGCAGTCGCTGTCCTACATCGACCGCGCCTACGAGTTCATCAAGGAGACCGTCGCCCACGGCGGCTCGGTGATGTTCATCGGCACCAAGAAGCAGGCGCAGGAGACGGTGGCCGAGCAGGCGACCCGGGTCGGGATGCCCTACGTCAACCAGCGCTGGCTGGGCGGCATGCTCACGAACTTCCAGACCGTGCACGCGCGGCTGCAGCGGCTCAAGGAGCTCGAGCAGCTCGACTTCGACGACGTCGCCGGCTCGGGCGTCACCAAGAAGGAGCTGCTCGTCCTGCGTCGCGAGCGCGACAAGCTCGCCAAGACCCTCGGCGGCATCCGCGAGATGACCCGCATCCCGAGCGCGGTGTGGATCATCGACACGAAGAAGGAGCACATCGCGGTCGGGGAGGCGCACAAGCTCGGCATCCCGGTCGTCGCGATCCTCGACACCAACTGCGACCCCGACGAGGTCGACTACAAGATCCCCGGCAACGACGACGCGATCCGTTCGGTCACCTTGCTCACCCGGGTGATCGCCGACGCGGTGGCCGACGGGCTGATGGCCCGCGTTCGCATGTCGCAGGACGGCGACGAGAAGCCCGCCGTCGGTGACGGCCAGCTGGCCACCGACGAGCCGCTCGCCGACTGGGAGCGCGAGCTGCTCGCCGGGGACGCGACGGCTGGTACGCCGGCAGCGGCGGCCGGCGAGGCCATCGAAGGTGCGGGACCGGAGTCGGGCGCGCCGGCGCAGAGCAGTGCCGCCGCTCCGGCGGAGACCGCTGCCCCTGCCGCTGCGGAGGAGGCCACTGCCCCAGCCGCTCCGGCGGAGACCACCGCTGCTGCGGCGCCGGAAGCCCCGACCGGCGCTACCGACGAGGCGACCCCCGAGCCGGCCGGACCGGCCGACGACTCCAAGGCCTGAGCCACCCCGCACCAGGCCGACCGGCGCGGTCGCGCCGGGCCACCCGGCCGGCCCGACCCGGAACCCCACGAAGACACGGAGAGACCGAACATGGCGAACATTCCCGCAGCGGACGTCAAGCGACTCCGCGACGCCACCGGCGCCGGGATGATGGCGGCGAAGAAGGCCCTCGAGGAGGCCGACGGCGACCACGAGAAGGCCGCCGAGGTCCTGCGCATCAAGGGCGAGACCAAGGTGCGCGAACGCGGCGCCGAGCGTACGGCGAGCAACGGCCTCGTGGCCGCGGCCGAGAACGCGATGATCCAGCTCGCCTGCGAGACCGACTTCGTCGCCAAGAACGAGCAGTTCCAGCAGCTCGCCGCCGACATCGTCGCGCACGCCGCGAAGACCGGGACGAGCGACGTCCAGGCGCTGCTCGCCGAGAGGCTCGCCGACGGCCGCTCGGTCCAGGAGAACATCGACGCACTGGCAGTCGTCATCGGCGAGAAGCTCGAGCTCACCCGGGCCACCGTCCTCGGCGCGGACGGCGCGCAGATCGCGGCGTACATGCATCATCGGTCGCCTGACCTGCCGGCGCAGATCGGCGTCCTCGTCGAGTTCGAGGGCGACGACCCCACCGCGGCACGCTCGGCCGCGATGCAGATCGCCGCGATGAAGCCGCAGTTCCTCACCCGCGACGAGGTGCCCTCGGAGGTCGTCGACAACGAGCGGCGGATCGCCGAGGAGACCGCCCGGGCCGAGGGCAAGCCCGACAAGGCGCTGCCCACGATCGTCGAGGGCCGGGTGAACGGCTTCTTCAAGGAGGTCGTCCTGCTTGAGCAGGAGTCGGTCCAGGACCGGAAGAAGAGCGTCCGCGACACCCTCGACGCCGCCGGTGTGACGGTGAAGCGCTTCGCGCTCTACGAGGTCGGCGCGGGCTGAGCCGTCCCGTCCGCCCCCCTCGGCTGCGCCGGGCTGGCAGACTCCGGGAGAGGTGAGGCAGGACGACACGAGGAGGCCGCGGGCGTGCAGGGTTCTGACGAGGGCACGGATTCCGGCCGCGGCTACTCCCGAGTGCTGCTCAAGCTCGGTGGCGAGATGTTCGGCGGCGGGCAGGTCGGCGTCGACCCGGATGTCGTGGCGAACGTCGCGCGCCAGATCGCGGCGGTGGTCCGCACCGGCGTCCAGGTGGCTCTCGTCGTCGGCGGCGGCAACTTCTTCCGCGGCGCCGAGCTGATGGATCACGGCATCGACCGGGCCCGCGGCGACTACATGGGCATGCTCGGCACGGTCATGAACTGCCTGGCCCTGCAGGACTTCCTCGAGAAGCAGGGCATCGACACCCGGGTGCAGACCGCCATCACGATGGGCCAGATCGCCGAGCCGTACATCCCCCGGCGAGCGGTTCGCCACCTGGAGAAGGGCCGCGTGGTCATCTTCGGAGCCGGCGCCGGGATGCCCTACTTCTCCACCGACACGACCGCCGCCCAGCGAGCCCTGGAGATCGGGGCCGAGGTCGTCCTGATGGCCAAGGGCGTCGACGGCGTCTATGACGCCGACCCGCGCACCAACCCGGACGCCAAGAAGTTCGACACGATCTCCTACGGCGAGGTGCTGCGCCGCCGCCTGCAGGTGGCCGACGCGACCGCCTTCAGCCTCTGCATGGACAACAAGATGCCGATCATCGTGTTCAACCTCCTCGAGGAGGGCAACATCGCCCGCGCCGTGCAGGGTGAGAGGATCGGCACCCTCGTCTCGACCGATGGCTGACGGCGACCTCCGCTCCGCCGGCGGCACAAGGCGAGCCGGTACGACGACCACCACCGTTCCCAGGAGCCGACCGTGATCGACGAGACCCTGTTCGAGTCCGAGGAGAAGATGGAGAAGGCGGTCTCCGTCGCGAAGGACGACTTCGCGACCATCCGCACCGGCCGGGCCAACCCGTCGATGTTCAACAAGATTCTCGTCGACTACTACGGCGCACCGACGCCGGTCAACCAGCTCGCCTCCTTCCACGTCGCTGACGCCCGGATGCTCACGCTGACGCCCTACGACAAGGGCTCGCTGGCCGCGGTCGAGAAGGCCATCCGGGACTCCGACCTCGGGGTGAACCCGACCAACGACGGCGCGATCATCCGGGTCGTGTTCCCGCAGCTCACCGAGGAGCGCCGCAAGGAGTTCATCAAGGTTGCCCGGACGAAGGCTGAGGACGCGAAGATCTCCGTTCGCAACGTCAGGCGGCACGCCAAGGACACTCTCGACCGGCTCACCAAGGACGGCGAGGTCGGCGAGGACGACGCCCGGCGCGGTGAGAAGTCACTCGAGGAGATCACCCACAAGTACGTCGCGGCCATCGACGAGCTGCTCCGGCACAAGGAAGCCGAGCTGCTCGAGGTCTGAGAGAGCGATGACA
>JAVEDB010000070.1 GCA_030841185.1 Actinomycetota bacterium | reverse complement strand
GGGGCGGATAGATGCCAACGCGGTTGGCTCTCCTTCTTCCTCGGTCGCCTACCGGGTGAGCTGACGGGCTCGGGCCGGAAGATGGCCCTACGGCGGGCCACCGGAGTGGCTCGTCGATTCGCCCCGAGGAGACGTGGGTCCCCGGCTCCGGACTGGCCGTGTCTCGCACGTCCAGCCCGAATTAGGCGGTGATGTCCACTGCCACCCGCGACCGGGCAGCAACCAAGCGAACACCAGACGGGTGACCATACGGGAGGAACCGTATGATCTTCCAGTCCTTCGGCGTGTCCGGTGGACATCTTGACCCGGGGTCTGCTACCCCGCGGCGCGTCGCCGAGCGTCTCCCCCCGGTGGCACCGGGTCGAGAGGGAGCACCAGCCGCAATGGGGGCACCAGGCCCGACCCGGCGAGGGCGTCGAGAGCCGCCCGCTCGCTCTCGTCGATCTCCACGCCCGACGGCGGTGAGCCCAGCAGCGCGGTGACAACGCAGTCTCCGCACGCCAGGCCGCGCACCTCGCAGCTGTCGCAGTCGATGATCACGGCCCCTCCTCGCCTCTCCGGTCGCGGAGCAGCGGGAGCTGTCCGTCGAGAAGGACGCTAGGGGCGGGGTCCGACAGACTCCTCAGGCCCGGTCCAGCCGCCGGACCAGGGCGACCGCGGCCACCGGCCGGCCCCCGGCCCGTCGTACGCCGTCGGCGACCTCCCGATCCGAGGACACCACCACGACGGGTCTGCCGGCCGGCTCCGCGCGGACCAGGCGCCTGATCAGCTCGTCCGCCGTCTCGCCCGGCTTGCTGAACAGCACCCGGACCCCGCGACCACTGGCCGAGGGCACCCGGCCGGAGATCGTCGCCCCGTCGAAGCAACAGGTGACCTCCGCCCCCGACCGGGCCGCGAGCGCGGCCAGCCCGCGCACGAGGCGGGTGCGTTGGGTCTCCAGCGGCAGATCGGGGTAGGCGGTCTTCGTCACGTTGTAGCCGTCCACGACCAGGTGCACCTGCGGCAGCGCGAGCAGCTGGTCGAAGATCGCCGGATCCTCCGGGAGCAGCGCACGCTCGCTATGGGCGCCCATCTCAGTTCCAGGAGTCAGCGCCTCCACGGCGTCGGCCGGCCGGCCCGTCGTAGGCGGCAGGGCGAGCTCGCGGCGCAGGCCGGACGCGGCGTCCACCACCGTGTCGAGGAGCAGCCGCAGCCGCATGTCCTCTGCCGTGCGACCCTCGCGCGTCACTCGCCGGCCCGATTCCAGGGCCTGTTCCGCGTCCTCCAGGCGGCCGCGCAGGCGGCGTACCTCGGCGTCGGAGGACGACGCGGCCGCAGCGGACGCTGCTGTCTCGGTGGCGGCCCGGGTGCGCGCCTCCTCAAGCGCCTGCTCGGCGCGTCGCCGCGCTCCGCGTTCCTCCTTCAGCGCCCGGCGCAGGGTGGCGGTCGCACCGCGCGCCTCCTCGATCTCGACTCGCAACCGCGTCAGCTCCTCGCGCGACTCGGCTCGCGCCGCCAGGAGCGACTCCTCCAGCTTGGCGACCGTCTCTGCGGCGCGACCGGACTCGGCCGCCACCGAGGCCCGGTGCAGGTGGGCGCCGGCCGCGTCGACCAGCTCTTCCCAGGTGGGGGTCCGCGCGAGGTACGCCACCGCCGCCACCTCGACCGGATCGGCGGCCGCCGGTGCAGCGCCCTCCTCGAGGCTCGCCACCAGGTCGGGACGGGACTGTCGCAGCCGGGCGACGACGCGCTGGCGGAAGACCACGTCGTTCTCGACCGCGGCAGCCAGCGGGGTCGCGGCGAGCTTCGTACGCCGTGCGGGTGCCCACCCACGGTAGGGACGCAGCGAGGGCGGGACCTCGTCGCCCGACAGCGAGCCGAGTGTCTCGGATGCGAGGGCGAGGACTTTCGCCCGGACCGCCTCCGGGAGCGGCCCGCGCTGTCCTGTCTCCGGAGGTGGTGGGTCTTCCTCGCTCACACGACACCCGCCCGCCGCAGAGCGGCCACCCGCTCGTCGTCGTAGCCCAGCTCGAACAGCAGCTCCGTGGTGTGCTCTCCGAGCTGCGGCGCGGGCCGCGCGGCCGCCGGTTCCGTCGCGCCGTTGGGGGCGAACGGCAGCCCGACCTGGGCCATCACCGAACCGTCCCCGAGCGTCCGGTCGCTGACCGCCGGGGACACCTTCATGGCCTCGGCGAGGTCGAACACCGGGGCGAGGCACGCGTCGCTGTCGCGCAGCTCTACGGCCCACGCGTCGCGCGACCGGGTCGCGAAGACTGCCGCGAGTCGTTCCCGCACTTCCCCCTGGCGGGCCGGGTCCAGATGCAGTTCCACGAGCTCCGGCACGTGCAGGGCCGCGCACAGTGCCGCGAAGAACTTCGGCTCCAATGCCCCGACAGCGACGTGGCCTCCGTCGGCACATCGATACACGTCGTACGCCGCGAGGCCACCGTTGAACCATTCGGCGCTCGCCGTCGGGACTCGCCCGTCCACCGCCAGCGTCGCCGCCGGGATCGCCGTGGTCGACAACGCCGAGTCCGTCAGCGACACGGCGCACACCTGCCCCAAACCGGTGCGGTCCCGCTCGTGCAGCCCGGACAGGACGGCGATCACCGCCCACAGCGCACCAGCCATGTCAGCCACCTGGGTCCCCGGCGCGGCCGGGTCGGCCGGTGCCCCGGACATTGAGAGAAGGCCGGCCACGGCCACGTAGTCGATGTCGTGGCCGGCCCGCGCGTCGCCGGGTCCGTACCCGGTGATGGACACCTGCACCAGCCCCGGCCTGGCCGCCTCGAGCACCTCGTGACCGAGCCCGAGCCGGTCGAGGACCCCCGGCCGGAACGAGTCGACGACGACATCGGCGCCGCGCACGAGGTCGAGGAACAGCCGGCGCCCTTCCTCCACCGCGAAGTCGCAGCACACCGAGCGCTTCCCGCGCCCGAGCAGGAGATGCAGCGCCCCCTGCCCGTCCGACGCGTAGGGAGGGGCGCGCCGCGCGCCGTCCCCCACACCCGGCTGCTCCACCTTCACCACATCGGCTCCGAGATCGGCGAGGGTCATCGTCGCGAAGCCGCCGGGCAACAGCCGGGTGAGGTCGAGGACGCGCACACCCCGCAGCGCCGCCGGGGAGCTCATCCTGCGTCGTCCGCATCGGGCCTCGGCACCAGCTCGACCGAGTCGACCGCGTCGCACCAGCGGCAGCGCACCTGCTCCAGCTCGTCGAGCAGCACCTCCGTCTCCTCCACGGTGGGGTGTCCGCCGAGGTCGAGATGCAGGAACTCACGCAGCCGCGTACGGCGGGTGACGTCGAAGCGGGTCAGGTTGCCGCACCGCATGCAGCGCCAGCGGGTGGTGGCCGAGGGCCGGGGAAGCGAGGACGGCGGTGACATGCGGCGAGCCTACGGCCGCCTGTTCGACTGCTCCGTGTGCTGTGGAGGCCGGTGCGCCTCCGCGGTTCTGTCGGGAGCCGTGCCTACCGTCAGGTTCATGGGGACGATCCCGCACCAGCTCACCGTCCAGGCGAGCTTCGACGAGCTCGGCACCCCCCTGCACGAGGCGACGTTCGTCGTCGTGGACCTCGAGACCACCGGCGGCTCCCCCGCATCCTGCGAGATCACCGAGTTCGGCGCTGTCAAGGTGCGCGGCGGTGAGGTGCTGGCCGAGTTCCAGAGCCTCGTCAACCCCGGGGTGCCGATCCCGCCGTTCATCTCGGTGCTCACCGGCATCAGCGACTCGATGGTTGCTCAGGCGCCGCGGCTCGCAGCGGTGCTGCCCGCCTTCCTCGAGTTCGCCGGTGAGGCGGTGCTCGTGGCGCACAACGCACCCTTCGACATCGGGTTCCTCAAAGCCGCCTGCGTCGAGCACGGACACGAGTGGCCCGGCGCCCGCGTCCTCGACACGGCCCGCCTCGCGAGACAGGTCGTCACCCGCGACGAGACTCCGGACTGCAAGCTCTCCAGCCTGGCCCGGTTCTTCCGGGCGGCGACGACACCCGACCACCGCGCGCTGTCCGACGCGCGGGCCACCGTCGACGTGCTGCACGGCCTGCTCGAGCGGCTGGGAAACCTCGGTGTCCGCTCGCTCGACGAGCTGTGCACGTTCTCCTCGCGCGTCTCCCCCGCGCAGCGGCGCAAGCGGCACCTTGCCGAGGCGCTCCCCCATCTCCCGGGCGTCTACCTGTTCACCGACGAGCGCGGCGAGGTGCTCTACGTCGGCAAGTCCAAGGACCTGCGGTCGCGGGTGCGCACCTACTTCACGGCTTCCGAGACTCGGGGGCGGATGGCGGAGATGGTCGGCCTCGCCGCTGCGGTCACGCCGGTGGTCTGTGCGACACCGCTGGAGGCCGAGGTGCGCGAGCTGCGCCTCATAGCGGCGCACAAACCGCGCTACAACCGTCGATCGCGCTTTCCGGAGCGCTCCTTGTGGCTCAAGCTGACCGTCGAGCCGTTCCCCCGGCTGTCCCGGGTGCGGCACGTCAAGGACGACGACGCCACTTACCTCGGCCCGTTCTCCTCCGTGCGCCAGGTCGAGCTCGCTACCGCAGCCCTGCACGAGGCGTTCCCCCTGAGGCAGTGCACACCACGACTTTCGCCGCGCCGACCGACCACGGCGTGCGCGCTGGCCGAGATGGGTCGGTGCAACGCGCCGTGCGACGGCACGGAGACCGTCGAGGGCTACGCGGCGACGACCGCCGAGGTGCGGTCCGCGATGCAGGGCGATGTGCGCCCGGTCGTGAGAGCTGTCACCCGCAAGGTCCAGCGACTCGCCGACGCGGAGCGGTTCGAGGACGCCGCTGTGCACCGTGACCGCCTCGCGGCGTTCGTGCGGGCCGCCGCGCGCTGCCAGCGGCTGGTCGCACTGACGCAATGCCGGCTCGTGGTCGCGGCCCGACCCGCCGACGAGGGGGCCTGGGAGCTGGTGGTCATCGGGCACGGACGGCTGGCCGGCACCGCGGTCGCACCACGCGGCACCAACCCGCGCACGGTGCTCGACTCGGTGCTGGCAGTGGCAGAGACGGTGGCCGCCGGCGCCGGTCCGGCTCCTGCGGCCGCGCCCGAGGAGACCGAGTGCCTGCTTCGGTGGCTCGAGCGCCCCGGCACCCGCCTGATCGAGCTCGACGGCACCTGGGCGAGTCCCGCCTACGGCGCCGGCGGGGTGCGCCTCTGGGCCCAAGCCGCCGACGACGGTCGCGACTCGCCGTGGCGGGGCTGGCTCGACGGGCAGCGCGACCTGCGCCCAGTCCACCAACCGGCCGCCGCCGTCAGCCGCATCGCCGGCTGAGCCTGGATAGGCTCGCCCCGTGATCACCGCCATCGTCCTCGTGCACGCGGAGGTCGACCGCATTCCCGAGGTGGCCGAGGCGATCGCCGAGCTGGACGGCGTCAGCGAGGTCTACTCGGTGACAGGCGCGGCCGACCTCGTCGCCATGGTTCGGGTGCGCGAGCACGAAGCGCTCGCTGATGTCATCGCCGACCGACTCAGCAAGATCGACGGGGTCCGCGGGACGGAGACGCACATCGCCTTCCGGACCTACTCCAAGCACGACCTCGAGGCGGCCTTCTCCCTCGGCGTCGAGGACCCCGACTGAGCCACCCGCAGCTACGGGTTCGACGCGCCGGTGGTCAGGCCGGTCGAGGCGCCGCGCCGGCGTGCGCGATGTGCCCGAGAGCTCGCCACAGGATGGCAACCAGGACGGCCGACCCGACGAAACCGAACCAGAAGGGGGCGGTGAGCCCCCAGACGCCGGCGATGACGCCGCCGAGGGCGGTGCCGACGACCATTCCTCCCATCGACCCGATCTGGTAGACGCTCGTGACCCGACCGAGGAGCTCACCCGGGACGGCGCGCTGCCGGACGGTCGTGGACGTCGTGCCCCAGACGAAGATGTGGGTGCCGAACACGACCATCACGAGCAGCGCCACCCAGGGCTCGCGGGTGAGTGCCAGTGCCAGATGGGTGAATGTCTCTATCACCAGACCGACCCGCATGATGTCGGCGAGTGAGAAGTGCCGCTCCAACCAGCCGTACGACGTGGTGCCGACCAGACCGCCGACCGCGCTCGCGGTGATGAGCAGACCGAAGCCAGCCCCCGACATGTGCAGCACCTGGGTGGAGTAGAGAACAAGCACCGACCACGCGGCCCCGAACGTCAGGTTGAACATCACGATGGTGATCGCCAGGGTGCGCATCGGCGCGTGCCGCCACAGCCAGCCGACGCCTTCAGCGATCTCGTGACGAACGGCGCGTCGCTCGACGACCCCTGTCCGGGGCACGACGACGCGCACCATCAGCAGTGCGCCCAGCAGAGCGCAGACGACGTTCACGGCGAAGGGCACCGAGCGGCCGACGGCGAACAGGAACGCACCAATAGGCGGCCCGACGAGCTGGTTCGTGACGATGAACCCACCCTGCAGACGCGCGTTGCCGATTCCCAGGTCGGCTGAGCCGACGATCGAGGGCAGCAACGTCGTGCTCGCGAGGTCGGCCAACGTCTCCGCGGTCCCGATCAGGAACATCGCGGCGAGGACGACGGGGATGTTGACGACACCGGTGGCGACAGTGACTGTGAGCGCGAGCAGGACCATCGCACGCATCGAGTCCACGGTGATGACGATCAGTCGGCGGTTCAGACGGTCGACGTAGGCGCCCGCGACGACACCGAACAGCAGCCACGGCAGCCGCAAGAGGAAGGCGGCTGCCGCCACCAACACCGGGTCCTTCGTCTCGCTCGCCACGAGGAGCGGACCGGCCGCCAGTGCGATCCCGTCGCCGATGTTGCTGATGACCGACGAGGACAGCAGCCAGCGGAAGCTCGGACCGAGCCTCGACGGCGCAACGACGTCGAGGATCCTCACGCGGAGGGAGGTTACCCACGCTCCGCGATCGCGCGGCTGGTGGTCACCCAGCCCTCCAGCGAGGCTGCCGCCCCGCCCGTGTCCACCGACGCCGCTGCCCGGGTCATCGCGGCCGCCATCTGGTCGGCCAGTGGCGCGGTTCCCGGCTCGAGCGCCACGAGCGCGGCTGCCGCGTTGAGCAGGACCGCGTCACGGACAGGTCCTGGCGCACCCTCGAGCAGCCCGCGAGTGACCCGGGCGTTGTTGGCAGCATCGCCGCCGCGGAGGTCCTCCATCCGGGCGAGAGGGAGCCCGACCTGCTCAGGGTGCAGCGTGTCGCGCGAGACACCTCCGTCCCGCACCACCCAGACGTGCGACGTCCCGGTCGTCGTCAGCTCGTCGAGCCCGTCCTCGCCCCGGAAGACCAACGCGGAGACCCCGCGGCGGGCGAGCACCTCCGCCATTACTCCGGCCATCCGCTCGTCGGCGACTCCCACGGCCTGGTGGCCCGGGCGAGCCGGGTTGGCCAGCGGGCCGAGGAAGTTGAAGACAGTGGCGACCCCGAGCTCCCGGCGCGCGACTGCCGCGTGGCGCAAGGCCGGGTGGAAGCGTGGGGCGAAGCAGAACGCGATACCGGCGCTCGCGGCGCAGGCCACGACCTGCTGCGGCGCGAGATCCACCACGACGCCGAGCTCCTCGAGCAGGTCGGCCGACCCGCACGACGATGACGCCGCGCGGTTCCCGTGCTTGACGACCCGCGCCCCCGTGCCGGCCACGACCATCGCGGCCATCGTGGAGATGTTCACCGTGTGCGACCGGTCGCCCCCGGTGCCGCAGGTGTCGACGATCGGGCCGGGCACCTCGATGCGCTCGGCATGGTCGAGCATGGTGTCCACCAGGCCGGACAGCTCGGCCGGGGACTCCCCCTTGGCGCGCAGGGCCATCACGAAGCCGGCGATCTGCACCGGCGTGGCCTCGCCCTGCATGACCTGGTCCATCGCCCAGGCCGCATCCTCGGCGGGCAGGTCCTGCCCGTGCAGCAGGGCGCTGAGCAGGGTCGGCCACGCCGGCGCACCGGCGACCGGGCCGCTGGTCATCTCCGCACCTAGACGACAGGAAGCTTGTTCAAGCGGCGTCGCATGAGCTCGGCCACCGCCTCCGCGAGCACGAACGGGTCCAGCGGGTGAGGCACGACGGCGTCCGCTCGCGACCAGGCGGCGAGCCAGTTGTCCTGGACCCGACCGGTGAGCACGAGAATCGGGGGGCACCGGTAGATCTCGTCCTTCATCTGGCGGGCGATCCCGAGGCCGCCGGCGGGAGCAGCCTCGCCGTCGAGGATGGCGACGTCGATCTCCCCTGAGTCGAACGCCGCCGTCACGGCGTACTCGGTCGCGCATTCACGCCAGGAGACGCTCGGCAGGCCGGGCGCAGGGCGCCTGCCCACCGCCAGTTTGACCTTGGCCCGGGTGTCCACGTCGTCGCTGAAGAGGAGAACGGTCATGGTCGTCTCGCTCGCCTCGGCCTCCTTGTCCATGGCCGGGATGCTACCGGGCGCTGCTAGGAGCCAAAGCGCTCTTCGACACTCGGGGGGTGGGGGGTGCAGGCACCGGTCCGGCCCGTAATAATGCCTGCGTGGCGACCGCAGCAGGGGTGGAGAGAGCCCCCACCCATGTCCCGGCCAACCGCCCAGACATGACGGCCGTGGGGACCATCGTCTGGCTCTCATCCGAGTTGATGTTCTTCGCCGCGTTGTTCGCCATGTACTTCACCGCCCGGTCGGTGAGCCCCGAGCTCTGGAAGTCCGAGCCGGCCCTGCTCAACGTGCCGTTCTCGACCATCAACACCACCGTCCTCGTGCTCTCCTCGGTGACCTGCCAGCTCGGCGTGTTCGCCGCGGAGAAGGGCGACGTCGTCCGGTTGCGCCGGTGGTTCGTCATCACGTTCCTGATGGGTTCCTTCTTCATCGGCGGCCAGGTCTACGAGTACGCGACGCTGATGTCGCACGACGGGCTGACGTTGTCCTCCAACGTCTACGGATCGGTCTTCTACCTGACCACCGGCTTCCACGGCCTGCACGTGACCGGTGGCTTGATCGCCTTCCTGCTGATCCTCGGCCGCACCTTCTCCGCCAAGAGGTTCACCCACGGCCAGGCCACCGGCGCGATCGTCGTGTCGTACTACTGGCACTTCGTCGACGTCGTGTGGATCGCGCTGTTCGCGACCATCTACCTCATCAAGTGACGGGAGCCGCGGCCCTGTGAGTGCGCTCAAGTCCGTGTTCGGGCGCGTGTCCGCGCGTCGCCGGCACCGACTCGCCCCGCTGGTGCTGCTGTTCGCCGCCCTCGCCGCGACCGGGGGCGCCTACGCGGCGTTCGCACCGTCCCCGCAGGCCGAAGCAGCACCCGGCTCGTCCTCGCAGGCGACCGACGAGGGCAAGGTCCTGTTCCTGCGCAACTGCTCGAGCTGTCACGGTCTCAAGGGCGAGGGCAGCGGCGACGGCCGGTCCCCGTCCCTCATCGGCGTCGGCGCGGCGTCGGTGGACTTCCAGGTCGGCACCGGGCGGATGCCGGCGGCCCGGTCCGAGGTGCCCCAGGTGCCGGCCAAGCCCGTCCAGTTCAGCCAAAAGGAGATCGCCGCGCTCGCGGCGTACGTCGCGTCGCTCGGACCAGGGCCGGCCATTCCCTCGAAGGAACAGGTCGACTTCTCCAAGGCCGACGCCGCCGCCGGTGGTGCCATCTACCGAACGAACTGCGCGATGTGCCACAACTTCGCCGGCTCCGGTGGGGCGCTGACGCAGGGGAAGTTCGCCCCATCCCTCAAGGGCACGACGCCGAAGCACATCTATGAGGCCATGCTGACCGGTCCGCAGTCGATGCCGGTGTTCAGCGATGGCACGCTGACGCCGACGGACAAGCGCGACGTCATCGCCTTCCTGAAGAGCATCGAGAGTGAGCCCAATCCCGGTGGGGCGAGCCTTGGGCGGATCGGGCCAGTCTCTGAGGGTGCCGTGGGGTGGATCGTCGGGATGGGGATGCTGATCGGCTGCGCGGTCTGGCTGGGGGCGAAGGCACGATGAGCGACCAGCACCACACGAACCCGGGGCACCCGAGCGGCGCCGACGAGGACGGCGGTACGACGGGGGCCCTCGAGCCACGCTTCACCAGCCCCGGGCTGGCCCCGCATGCCTACCGGCGCTCGGACATCGACCCGAAGGCGGCCAAGCGCCGCGAGCGTGAAGTGGCGATGCTGTTCGGCCTCTCGACACTCGGGACGCTGCTGTTCATCGTCGCCTACTTCGCGGTCAAGCTGGAGAACGTCGGCGGCACGGAGATGCTCAACCGGGTCGCGCTGTCGACCCGCCTGCTCGGACTTGGCCTCGGCATTGCCATGTTCTGCATCGGCGCCGGAGCCATCCACTGGGCCAAGACGCTGATGCCCGACGACGAGATCGTCAACGACCGCAAGCCGATGCGCTCCTCGGACGAGAACCGGTCCGCGGCGGTGGCGTACTTGAAGGAAGGCGCCGCCGGCGCCGGCCTGGGGCGGCGCAAGCTGATCCGCAACAGCCTGCTCGGAGCCCTCGCCCCCCTCGGGTTGCTGGCGCTGATCCCCCTGCGCGACCTCGGCCCCCTGCCCGGGGACAAGCTCGCCCGGACCGCGTGGAAGGCCGGGAGCCGCCTGGTCACCGACCCGTCGGGCAACCCGGTGAAGGCCTCCGAGGTACCGATCGGCGGGGTCGTGCACGTCCTGCCCGAGGGCATCAACGACATGGGGCACCCGCTCGAGGAGCGGGCCAAGGCCGCCGTCATCGTCATCCGGCTCGCGCCCGAGGAGCTCAGGGAGCGCAAGTCGCGGCGGGGCTGGTCCTACAACGGGATCGTCGCCTACTCGCAGATCTGCACCCACGTGGGCTGCCCGGTCGGCCTCTACGAGCAGCAGACCCACCACCTGCTGTGCCCCTGTCACCAGTCCACCTTCGACGTGGCCAACCAGTGCGCGGTGGTCTTCGGTCCCGCGGCGCGGCCGCTGCCTCAGCTGCCGCTCGCCGTGGACTCGGAGGGATACTTGGTGGCGAAGTCCGGGTTCCACGAACCGGTCGGTCCGAGCTTCTGGGAGCGAGGGAAGCGATAGTGGCTGCACAACCCGAGAAGGCCGCGGCGGGGGTCGCTGACTGGGTGGACCAACGGCTCGGCTCGGCGGACTTCGTCAAGCGCAGCGCCCGCAAGGTCTTCCCCGACCACTGGTCCTTCATGCTGGGCGAGATCGCCCTCTACAGCTTCATCATCCTGCTCCTGACCGGCACCTTCCTGACCCTGTGGTTCAAGCCGAGCCAGCTCCCGGTGGTCTACGACGGGTCCTACGTGCCCCTGCACGGCAGGACGATGTCGGAGGCGTACGCCTCCACGCTGCGGATCTCCTTCGACATCCGGGGCGGCCTGGTCATCCGTCAGATCCACCACTGGGCGGCGCTCATCTTCGTCTCCGCGATGGTCGTGCACCTGTCGCGGGT
>JAVEDB010000034.1 GCA_030841185.1 Actinomycetota bacterium | reverse complement strand
TTGGCACCGTGACCGGGTCGGACGCGAGTCGCGTCCGCTCGAGTGCGGTTGCCGGGGCTTCGTCGGGCCGTTCCCTCTGCCCCTCTGGATGAGCGGTGTTCAGTTGTGTCGGCGAGCCTAGGTCGCGTGGAGCCCCCGATTCGCCCTCGTCCGGCGGGTGAGACGCGACGAGCCACCTCGAGCCGAACCCGCCGGAAGTTGCTTGACGGGGGACCGGACGGGCAAGGTCGGGACCATGCAGCGGAGCGGGGATCGAGTGGCGCAGCTGCTGGTGGCGTCCAACCGCGGTCCGCTCTCCTTCACCGAGACCCCCGACGGCGAGCTGGAGGCGCAGCGCGGTGGCGGCGGCCTGGTGTCCGGCCTCATGCAGATGGGCGGCGGCGACAAGGCCCTGTGGGTGTGCGCCGCGCTGTCCGACGCGGACCGGGCAGCGGCCCGCCGCGCCGGAGCCGGGCGGCTGGACCTGGACGGTCACGACACCGGCGGCGCCGCCGTGCGGATGCTCGACATCGACCCCGCCACCTTCCAGCGCGCGTACAACGCGATCGCCAACTCGACCCTGTGGTTCGTGCACCACCTGCTGTACGCGACGCCGATCTCCCCGGCGTTCGACCAGCACTTCCGGCGCGAGTGGGCCTCCTACCAGGAGTACAACCGGGCATTCGCCGAGGCGCTGGCGGAGGACGCGGCAGACGACGCGCGAGTGCTCGTGCAGGACTACCACCTGACGCTGGCCCCGCGGATGCTTCGCGAGCTGCGGCCGGACGTCCGCATCGCACACTTCTCGCACACCCCGTGGGCTCCTCCGGACTACTTCCGGCTGCTCCCGAACGACGTCGCGGCGGAGACCCTGCTCGGCGTACTCGGTGCCGACCACGCCGGCTTCCACTCCGGCCGATGGGCGCGCGCGTTCGCGGACTGTTGCGTAGAGGTCCTCGGTGCAACGACGGACGGCACCTCGGTTACCCATGAAGGGCACACCACCCACCTGGGCGTGCACCCCCTCGGTGTGGACGCCGAGGCGCTGCGCGAGCGGGCCGCCGAGCCGGATGTCCTCGCGCGGCGCGGCGCGTTGCTGTCGAACCTCGGCGACCGCAAGGCGATCATCCGCGTCGACCGCACCGAGCTGTCCAAGAACATCGGCCGCGGCCTGCTGGCCTACCGCGAACTGCTGCGGCGCTTCCCGGAGTGGCGGGGCAAGGTCGTCCACATCGCCTCGGCGTACCCGAGCCGGCACGACCTGCCGGAGTACCGCGAGTACACCGGGTCGGTACAACGGCTCGCGAACGAGATCGAGGACGAGTTCGGCACCCCGGACTGGCGTCCGATCGTGCTGCACGTGACCGACGACTACGCCCGCTCCCTCGCGCTCTACCTGGTCGGTGACGTGCTGCTCGTCAACCCGGTGCGGGACGGGATGAACCTCGTCGCCAAGGAGGTCCCGGTCCTGTCCGAGAAGGGCTGCGTCGTCGTCCTCTCGAGGGAGGCAGGCGCCGCGGACGAGCTCGGAGCGGACTCGCTGCTCGTCAACCCGTTCGACATCTCGGGGACCGCCGAGGCCTTGGACGCGGCGCTGCGGATGCCGGACGACGAGCGGCTCGCCCGCACCACGCGGCTGGCGGCCGCCTCGGAGCGGCTTCCGCCCGCGCAGTGGCTCAAGAACCAGGTGGAGGCGCTGGGCTGACGAGTTCGTCGGCCAGCGACTCGAGGACGTCGACAACCCCGGCCGGCCCGTCGACGACGAGATCGGCCCGGTCCGCGAGCTCGGTCACCTCCGTCGACCCGCTGCAGACGAGCAGTCCGGGCACGCCGTCCGCGCGCAGCTCGTCGACGGCCGCGAACGCGGCCAGGTCGCCGAGGTCGTCGCCCACGAACACCACCGCCGAGGGCTCCAGCTCGTCGACGAGCCTCCGCAGCGCGGCACCCTTGTCGGCCCCTGGCGGACGCAGCTCGAGGACCATCCGGCCCGGCTCGACCACCAGCCCGGTGTCCGCCGCGAGGGCACGCAGGGCCGGCTCGACGACGGCCATCGCCGCCGCCGGGTCCGCCGCCCGCCGGACGTGCACGGCGAGCGAGCGGCCCTTGTCCTCGATCGCGGTTCCCTCGGCGGCACCGAGCCGGAGCAGCAGCTCCGGCAGCCGCTCGCGCACGACCGCAACGCCCTCGTCCTCCGCCGGCGCCTGCACCTCGCCGTCGCTCCATCGCTCCAGCCCGTAGTGACCGAGCACCACCAGCCCGGGCACGCCCGCCAGGCCGCCGTAGTCCACCGCCACCCGCGCCGGGCGGCCGGTGATGACGGCGATGCGCCCTACCGACCCGCTCAGCCGGTCGAAGGCAGGGCGTACGCCGGGGTGTGCCCGGGCCGCGTCCGGGTCGGGCACGATCGGGGCCAGCGTCCCGTCGAAGTCCAGCGCGATCAGCGCGCGGCGCGGCTCGGCGAGCAGCGCCGCGAGGCCGCGCCGGCCTGCCTCCGTCGTCGGCTCGAGGCTGCCCACTCTCAGGCCGGGTAGGTGTCCGTGACGATGACGGTGAGCCTCGTCGTGGACAGGTTGCCGAACCGCACCCGCACCCGCGGCGCCGTCGGCAGCGCCGCGGCGACCTGGGTCGCCTGCTGCTGCTGGCCGGGCGGGTAGTAGACGGTGGTCGCCGGGACATTGCCGACGAAGTTGCCGGTGCGCACCACCCAGCCTTTGGCGCGCAGCCGGTCGGCCGCCCGACCGGCGAGCCCGGCGCGGTGGGTCTGGTTCAGCACGACGACCTGGAGGCGCTGAGCAGCCGGCGAGGTGGTCGACGCGGTCGTCGTCGCCCGGACGGTGGTCGGGGGCGACGCCGTCCGGGTCGCGGATGCCGTCGCCGATGCCGTAGCCGAGGCGGTCGCCGACGCGGACGGCGTTGCGCTCGCGGACCCGGTGCTCCGGGAGGCGACGGCCGTCTGCGGGTCCTGCCCCCGCCACACGAAGAGCGCCGTGACCAGCGCGGTCACGGCCAGGACAGCGAGCACGGAGGGCACGACAGCGGCCGCGATGTCACGGCCGGCGCGGTGCGCGCCACGGCGGGCGCGGGGCGCGGGAGGGTTCATGCGGGGACGCCTCGGGCGTCAGACCTCGATGCCGAGCCGACGAGCCGACCGAGCACGCTGGCGGGCCGAGCGGAGCCGCCGCAGCCTCTTGACCAGCATCGGGTCGTGGGCCAGCGCCTCGGAGCGGTCGATGAGGGTGTTCAGCACCTGGTAGTAGCGCGTGGCGGACATGTCGAAGAGCTCACGGACGGCCTGCTCCTTGGCCCCGGCGTACTTCCACCACTGCCGCTCGAAGGCCAGGATCTCCTGGTCGCGCTGCGAGAGCTGCGGCCCGTCGGCTGGGGAAATCGGCCGGTAGGCGTTCGCGGCGTCCATCGTGCTCCTCGCGGGTCGGGGACGTGCTCGATCCCCATCGTAGACGTCGAATGACATCGTTGTCATTCATTGACCTCCTCGCCTCGCCCGCGTCGCTCCGG
>JAVEDB010000031.1 GCA_030841185.1 Actinomycetota bacterium | reverse complement strand
CCGATGGGCGTGCACACCGGCGACTCGATCACGGTGGCGCCGGCGATGACGCTGACCGACCGCGAGCTCCAGCACATGCGCGACATCGCGATCGACGTCATCCGCGCCGTCGGCGTCGACACCGGAGGCTGCAACATCCAGTTCGCGGTGCACCCGGAGACCGGCCGGATCGTCGTGATCGAGATGAACCCACGGGTGAGCCGGTCCAGCGCGCTCGCGTCCAAGGCGACCGGCTTCCCGATCGCGAAGATCGCCGCGAAGCTCGCGATCGGCTACACCCTCGACGAGATCGCGAACGACATCACCCGAGAGACGCCGGCGTCCTTCGAGCCGACGCTCGACTACGTGGTCGTCAAGATCCCGCGGTTCGCCTTCGAGAAGTTCCCCGGCGCCGACCCCGTCCTCACCACGCACATGAAGAGCGTGGGCGAGGCGATGGCGATCGGTCGCTGCTTCACCGAGGCGCTGCAGAAGGCGCTGCGCTCGATGGAGAAGCGGGACGCGCAGTTCGACTGGGCGACGCCGGGCGACCCCGCGGAAATGCTCGCGGCGGCCGCGGACCCGACCGACGGGCGGCTGCGGCTGTTGCAGCAGGCGATGTACGCCGGGGCCACCGTCGAGCAGGCCAACGCCGCCACCGGGATCGATCCGTGGTTCCTCGACCAGATCGCGCTCATCAACGACCTCGCCCGGACCGTGGCCGGCGCCCCCGAGCTGGACCGCGACCTGCTGCGGCGCGCGAAGCGGCACGGCTTCTCCGACGCCCAGCTCGGACAGCTCCGGAGCATGCCGGAGGACGTCGTCCGGGGGGTGCGGCATGCCCTCGGCGTACGCCCGGTGTTCAAGACCGTCGACACCTGTGCGGCTGAGTTCGCCGCGACGACGCCCTACCACTACTCGGCGTACGACGAGGAGACCGAGGTCGCGCCCCGGTCGGGGCCGGCCGTCGTGATCCTCGGCAGCGGGCCGAACCGGATCGGACAGGGCATCGAGTTCGACTACTCGTGCGTGCACGCCTCCTTCGCGCTGCGCGATGCGGGGCTGCAGACGGTGATGGTCAACTGCAATCCCGAGACCGTCTCGACCGACTACGACACGTCGGACCGGCTGTACTTCGAGCCGCTCACCCTCGAGGACGTCCTCGAGGTCGTGCACGCGGAGCGGCAGGCCGGGCCGGTTGTCGGCGTCCTCGTGCAGCTCGGTGGCCAGACGCCGCTCGGGCTCGCGCAGGGGCTGAAGGACGCCGGCGTGCCGATCGTCGGCACCAGCCCGGAGGCCATCCATCTCGCCGAGGACCGGGGTGCGTTCGCCGGTGTGCTCTTCGAGGCAGGCCTCACCGCGCCTCGGCACGGGACGGCCACGTCCTTCGACGGGGCTCGGCGCATCGGTGTCGAGATCGGCTACCCGGTGCTGGTCCGGCCGTCCTACGTGCTCGGCGGCCGGGGCATGCAGATCGTGTACGACGAGCAGCAGCTGGCCGCCTACATGGCCGACGCCACCGAGGTGTCAGCGGAGCGGCCGGTGCTGGTCGACCGCTTCCTCGACGACGCCATCGAGATCGACGTCGACGCGCTGTTCGACGGCGAGGAGCTGTACCTCGGCGGGGTCATGGAGCACATCGAGGAGGCGGGCATCCACTCCGGGGACTCGGCCTGCGTGCTGCCGCCGGTGACGCTCGGCCGCGAGGAGGTGGAGCGGATCCGGGCCTGCACGCTGGCGCTGGCCAAGGGCGTGGGAGTGCAGGGCCTGCTCAACGTGCAGTTCGCCCTCGCCGCAGACGTCCTCTACGTGCTGGAGGCCAACCCGCGTGCGTCGCGGACAGTCCCGTTCGTCTGCAAGGCAACCGGCGTGGCGCTCGCGAAGGCGGCCGCCCGGGTGATGCTCGGCGCGTCGATCGCGGAGCTGCGTCGCGAGGGGCTGCTGCCCGCGGTCGGCGACGGCGGGCACCTCGCCGGCGACGGACCGGTGGCGGTCAAGGAGGCGGTGCTGCCGTTCAAGCGGTTCCGTACCGTCGAGGGACGCGGCGTCGATCACATCCTCGGCCCCGAGATGCGCTCGACGGGCGAGGTCATGGGCATCGACTCGTCGTTCGGGACCGCCTTCGCGAAGTCCCAGCTGGCTGCCTACGGCGGCCTGCCCACCAAGGGCCGGGTCTTCGTGTCCGTCGCCAACCGCGACAAGAGGGCGATGATCTTCCCGGTCAAGCGGCTGGCCGACCTCGGCTTCGAGGTGGTCGCGACGGCGGGCACCGCCGACGTGCTGCGCCGCAACGGCGTCCACGCCGCTGTCGTGCGCAAGCACAGCCAGGGGACCGGGCCGGACGGGGAGCCCACCGTGGTCGAGCGCATCCTGGCCGGCGAGGTCGACATGGTCGTCAACACGCCCTCGGGCCGCGACGCCCGGGCCGACGGCTACGAGATCCGGTCGGCCGCGGTCGCGATGGACCGGCCGATCATCACCACGGTGCAGGAGCTGGCGGCGGCGGTCCAGGGGATCGAGGCGCTCGGGCAGGGCGCACTCGGCGTACGGTCCATCCAGAGCTGGATGGAGAGCGCGCGCGGGGACGGAGGGGCAGGGTGAGCGAGGCAACCGCCCGTCCGCTGCAGGTGCGCGGCGAGGTGCTGTCGACACACCGGGTGGGCGCCTACCACCACCTCGTCCTGGTGGCGCCCGGCGTCGCGGACCAGGCCAGGCCGGGGCAGTTCGTCGCGCTTGCTCTCGGGGGGCCGGACACCAACCTGGTCCTGCGGCGTGCCTTCTCCATCTACCGGGTGAGCACCCGCGGTGTCTACGGCGGAACGGTCGAGATCATCTACGCGGCCCGGGGCGCTGGCACCCAGTGGCTCGCTCGGCAGGTCCAGCACACCCGGGTGGACGTGGTGGGACCGCTCGGCCGGCCGTTCGCCCCGCCGCGGGACGTCGCCAGCGCGACGCTGGTGGGTGGGGGCTACGGCAGCGCTCCGCTGTTCGCGCTGGCCGAGATGCTGCAGGCGCGCGGCTGCCGGGTCGACTTCGTGCTCGGCGCGGCGAGCTCGGACCGGTTGTTCGGGGCCCTGGACGCCAAGCGGATGGGCTCGATCGTGGCCGTGACCACCGACGACGGATCGGCGGGCACCCGCGGCCGGGTCACCGACGTTCTTCCGGCGGTCATCGAGCGGGCCGGCACGGACGTCGTGTACGCCTGCGGGCCGATGGCCATGCTGCGAGCCGTGAGCGTCGTGGCCGACAGCTACGGCATCCCCGCGCAGTGCGCGGTCGAGGAGTCGATGGCCTGCGGCATCGGGGTGTGCATGACGTGTGTCCTGCCGGTGCGCGGCGACGACGGCATCACCCGGATGGTCCGGTCCTGCGTCGAGGGGCCGGTCTTCCTCGGCGACCGGGTCCGCTGGGACGACGTGGGCACGGTGCCCGCCGACGCGCTGGGTGCGCCGCGATGACGTTCAGCGTCCGGACCGTCCCGGCACCGACGGCGCCCGCCGAGCCGGCCTGCGACGTCACCACCCGGCTGGGACCCGTCACGCTGCCCAACCCGGTGCTCACCGCGTCGGGATGCGCGGCCGCGGGCCGTGAGCTCGACCAGTTCTTCGACGTGACTCAGCTCGGGGCGGTCGTCACCAAGTCGATCCAGCTGGCCGCGCGATCGGGACGTCCGACGCCCCGGATGGCCGAGACACCGAGCGGGATGCTCAACTCGATCGGCCTGCAGGGCCCGGGCATCGACGACTTCCTGGCCAAGGACCTGAGCTGGCTGCGGGAACGGGGCGCGCGGACCGTGGTCTCGATCGCCGGCAGCAGCGTCGAGGACTACGCGACGCTGGCCCGTCGGCTGCGCCGTGCCGACGGCGTGACGGCCATCGAGGTGAACATCTCCTGCCCGAACGTCGCCGACCGCGGCCTGGTCTTCGCGTGTGACCCGGTGGCTGCCGGGGACGTTGTCGCCGCGGTGCGCCACGAGACCGATGCCGCCGTCCCGGTCTTCGCCAAGCTGTCGCCGGACGTGACCGACATCGTCGCGGTGGCCCGGGCGTGCGTCGAGGCGGGTGCGGACGGGCTGTCCATGATCAACACACTGCTCGGGATGGCGCTGGACCTCGACACGATGCGCCCGGTGCTCGCCGGGGTCACCGGCGGCCTGTCCGGGCCGGCGATCCGGCCGGTGGCGGTGCGCTGCATCTGGCAGGTGCACGCCGCGCTCCCGGACGTCCCGATCATCGGCATGGGCGGCGTCCGCAGCGGGCTGGACGCCCTCGAGATGGTGCTGGCCGGCGCCTCCGCGGTCTCCGTCGGCACCGCGGTATTCAACGATCCGGGCGCGCCCCCGCGGGTGCTGCACGAGCTGGTGGTGGCGCTCGCCGAACGCGGCTTCGACCGCCTTTCCGACGCCGTCGGATTCGCGCACCGGGGGCCCGCGTGACCGCCGACCCGGCGCCGATCGCCGTGGCACTCGACCACGCCGAGCTGGAAACCGCGCTCGACTGGGCGGCCGCGGTCGGCCCCTACGTCAGCACCGTGAAGGTCGGCCTGGAGCTCTTCCTGCGCTACGGGTCGGACGCGGTGGTCAAGGCGCGCGAGGTGAGCGGGGGCCGCTCGGTGTTCCTCGACCTCAAGCTGCACGACATCCCGAACACCGTCGCCGGGGCCGCCCGCTCGGTGGCCGGCCTGGAGCCGGCGTTCCTGACCGTGCACGCGTCCGGGGGAGAGGCGATGGTCCGCGCGGCCGTCGACGAGCTCCCGCACACCCGGGTCACCGCGGTCACCGTTCTCACGTCGCTCTCCGGCGAGGACCTCGCCGCCATCGGCCTCGCCGGCCCGGCGCGCGCCGCTGCTTGCCGGCTCGCCTCGCTGGCGGTCGCAGCGGGAGCTCGTGCGATCGTCTGCTCGCCCCAGGAGGTGTCCGCCGTACGCCGTGAGGTGGGCCCCGACGTCACGCTCATCACGCCGGGGGTGCGCCCGGCCGGGAGCAGCAGCGGTGACCAGTCGCGCGTCGCGACCCCGGAGCAGGCTCTCGAGGACGGAGCGGATCTGCTGGTGATCGGGAGGCCGATCACCGCCGCCGCCGACGTGGCCGGCGCGGCGCGCGATCTCGCCGCCGTGTTGATCGCCCACGATGTGCAGCAGCCGCGAAACCGGTGACGGCTTTCTCGGCGAGCAGACTGCAATCCACTGGTGACGTTGCGCTGCGCATCGTGTGAACGTCGGTCGGGCGGACCGCAGCACATCGTCCGAACGGTCGTTTCACCCGACCCCGCATTGTGTCGGAGCCGGTGCAGTCGCTAGGTTCCTGGCGTCTCCTAACTCGTTCCTACGCCGAGGTGACCTGCCGTGGCCCTGCCCCCGTTGACCCCCGAACAAAGGGCATCGGCCCTGGAGAAGGCCGCGATAGTGCGGCGGGAGCGCGCGGTGGTGAAGAACAGGTTGAAGCACTCGGGCGCCTCGCTGAGTGAGGTACTCAAAGAGGGTCGCGAGAACGACGTCGTCGGCAAGATGAAAGTCACCGCTGTCCTCGAAGCGCTGCCCGGCGTCGGCAAGGTGCGCGCCCGCAAGATCATGGAGGAGATCGGAATCTCGGAGAGCCGTCGCGTCAGAGGTCTTGGCGCGCAACAGCTCGCGGCTCTCGAGCGGGAGTTCGGCGGCAGCGCCTGATGCCCCGCGGGGCCCAGCGTCCCACGCTGACGGTCCTGTCCGGTCCCTCCGGCGTCGGCAAGAGCACGGTCGTCCGCGAGCTGCGCAAGAAGCATGCCGAGCTGTGGGTGTCCGTGTCGGCCACCACTCGGTTCCCCCGCCCGGGCGAGGTCGAGGGGGTGCACTACCACTTCGTCAGCGAGCAGCGGTTCGACGAGCTGATCGCGTCGGGAGGGCTGCTCGAGTGGGCGGAGTTCACCGGCCACCGATACGGGACCCCGCGCGAGCCGGTGCTCGAGCGGCTCGCCGCGGGCATCCCGGTACTGCTGGAGATCGAGCTGCACGGGGCGCGCCAGGTGCGGGCGGCGATGAGCGAGGCGCAGCTGGTCTTCCTTGCGCCGCCGAGCTGGGACGAGCTGGTGCGCCGGCTCACCGGACGCGGCACCGAGCCGCAGGAGGTCGTCGACCGCCGCCTGGCGACGGCTCGCGAGGAGATGGCCGCCGAGTCGGAGTTTGACGTCGTACTGATCAACACGAGCGTCCAGGAGGTCGTGGCACGCCTGCTAGCCTTGATGGCGATCTCCACCTGACCTCGTTCCAACGGAAGGCCACCCGTGTCCGGCACTGCCGCCGCGCCTGAGGGCATCACCAACCCGCCCATCGACGAGTTGCTCGAGGCGACCGACTCCAAGTACAGCCTGGTCATCTACGCGGCCAAGCGGGCACGCCAGATCAACGCCTACTACTCCCAGCTCGGCGAGGGCCTGCTGGAGTACGTCGGGCCCTTGGTCGAGACCCACGTGCACGAGAAGCCGCTCTCGATCGCGATGCGCGAGATCAACGGCGGCCTGCTCACTGCTGAGCCCGTCGAGCAGGTCTAGTCCCGGACCCCCGCCATGGCGCCCACCGTTGTCCTCGGAGTGGGTGGGGGCATCGCGGCGTACAAGGCGTGTGAGCTGCTCCGGCTGCTGACCGAGAGCGGGCACGACGTCCGGGTAGTCCCGACCCGGAGCGCCCTCACGTTCGTGGGGGCGCCGACCTGGGCCGCACTGTCCGGGCACCCCGTGACGAGCGAGGTGTGGGACGACGTCCACGACGTCCCGCACGTGCGCATCGGCCGCGAGGCGGACCTGGTGGTCGTCGCGCCCGCGACGGCCGACCTGCTGGCCAAGGCCGCGCACGGGCTGGCCGACGACCTGCTCACCAACGTGCTGCTCACCGCCCGCTGCCCCGTCCTGATGGCGCCGGCGATGCACACCGAGATGTGGCTGCACCCGGCCACCCAGGCCAACGTCGCCACGCTGCGCAGCCGTGGGGTGGTCGTCCTGGACCCGGCGGTCGGGCGGCTCACCGGCGCCGACACCGGCCCCGGCCGGCTGCCGGAACCCGGGGAGATCTTCGCGGCCTGCCGGGCAGCGCTGCACCGGCCGGATCGCCCGCACGACCTGGCCGGCCGCACCGTGGTGGTTTCCGCCGGGGGGACCCGCGAACATCTGGACCCGGTGCGCTTCCTCGGCAACCGCTCGTCCGGGCGGCAGGGCTACGCCCTGGCGACGACGGCACTGGCCCGCGGCGCCGCCGTCACGCTCGTCGCCGCGAACGTCGGGCTCCCTGACCCGGCGGGAGCGACCATGGTCCGGGTGGTCTCGGCCGAGGAGCTGCACAAGGCGATGCTCGAGGCAGCCGCCGACGCTGACGTGGTGGTGATGGCGGCGGCCGTCGCGGACTTCCGGCCGGCCGCCCCGCAGCAGTCCAAGATCAAGAAGGGTGCGGGGGAGCCGTCGGCCATCCCGCTCGTCCGTACCCCCGACGTGCTCGCCGAGCTCGCGGCGACCCGGCCCCGACCCGGCCAGGTGGTGGTGGGCTTCGCTGCCGAGACCGGCGACGCCGACGGCGACGTGCTGACCCACGGCCGTGCCAAGCTGGCCGCCAAGGGCTGCGACCTGCTCGTGGTCAACGAGGTCGGCGCCGATACCGGGTTCGAGCGCCCGGACAACGCCGCCGTGATCCTCGGGGCGGACGGGACCGAGCGCGAGGTCCCGAACGGACCCAAGGAAGCGCTGGCACACGTCGTCTGGGATCTGGTGGCCGACCGTCTCACCTCGTGAGCGCCACCGGCCTCGACCGTTAGACTGGCGCGCCTACTAGGCCACGTTGTCCTACCGCCGTCACCCCGAGGAGACCCGTGTCCCGCCGCCTGTTCACGTCCGAGTCCGTCACCGAGGGGCATCCGGACAAGATCGCCGACCAGATCAGCGACAGCATCCTGGACGCGCTCCTCACGGAGGACCCGAGCAGCCGGGTCGCGGTGGAGACGCTCATCATGACGGGGCAGGTCCACGTCGCCGGCGAGGTCACCACTGCTGGCTACGCCGACATCCCGACGATCGTGCGCACGCGCATCCTCGAGATCGGCTATGACTCGTCCGCGAAGGGCTTCGACGGGCACTCCTGCGGGGTGTCGGTGTCGATCGGCTCGCAGTCCCCGGACATCGCGCAGGGCGTCGACGACGCCTACGAGGAGCGCGCCGAGGGCTCCGCCGACC
>JAVEDB010000028.1 GCA_030841185.1 Actinomycetota bacterium | reverse complement strand
GACACCGACGCCCACTCCGACACCGACGCCCACTCCGACACCGACGCCCACTCCGACACCGACGCCCACTCCGACACCGACGCCGACACCGACGGTCACCGCGACGACGACGCCGACACCGACGGTCACCGCGACGACGACGCCGACGCCGACGGTCACCGCGACGACGACGCCAACTCCGACGCCGACGGTCACCGCGACGCCGACGCCGACGGTCACCGCGACGACGACGCCAACTCCGACGCCGACGCCCGCGCCGACCCCCACGCCGACGGTCACCGCGACGCCCACGTCCTCCCCGACGGCACGGGTGCCGACCACCACCCCCGTCGTCCCCGCTGTCCGGAGGATCTCCACGCTAACGCTGCTGCGCCAGCTGCCCGTACGTCGTGAGACGCCGAGGGGCTACAAGAGCACCCGCTTCGGCGGATGGTTGGACCGGGACGGAGACGGGTGCAGGACGCCCACCGAGGTGATGCAGAGCGAGGCGCGGGTGGCACCCCCGTCCGGACACTGTGCTCTGACGGGTGGCCGGTGGTTCAGCGCATGGGATGGCCGAACCACGGGAAGCCTCGCCGTGCTCCGCGTGACGACTCTCGTGCCCCTACCGGAGGTCTGGCAGTCGGGCGGCAGGAATTGGTCGCCGAGCAAGAGACGCAATTTCCTCAATGACCTCGGATATGACGCGACCCTCACGTCGGCTACCACGTGGGTGACAAACAGCCGGGGGTCAAAGGAGCCGCAGAGCTGGATGCCACCGAGGCGAGCTGCAGGCTGCAGCTATGTGGCGCAATGGGTGGCGGTCAAATGGCGCTGGCATCTGGCGGTCAACCCCACCGAGAGGCGCTCCCTCAGCTCGAAGCTCGCCGCCTGCGGCTGGCCCACCATCGTCGCGCCGCACCGGGCCGGCTAGCCGGCCCGACCTCGAGCCGGGCCGCCGATGCGCCTGGGACGCCTGGCGGCGGGTCGGCGTTAGCCCGTTCGGGTGGCGATCGCCTGTCCACAGGCTGAATCCTGGCTGCATGCGCCGCATCTAGTCCCGTGAGCAGGGCAAATGGTCAAGTAAGACCCTGTTCCCGGGGTCCCGGCCTGGTCTAGTATCCCCAGGCAGGGGGCGAGACCGGCGCCTCGACGGATGTTCTGCGTGGGGGGAAACATGCGAGTCGGCGTTATCGGCTGTGGGTATTGGGGCTCGAAGCACGTCAGGCTTCTGAGCTCCTTGCCTTCAGTGGATCTGGTCGTCGCGGTCGATGAGCAGCTCGACCGGGTCACCGAACTGCACCGGCAATATCCGGGCCTCCTGCCAGTGGCCACAATTGATGAAGCGCTCGATTTCGTCGACGCTGCAATTATCGCGACGCCCCCGCGGACCCATGCGCCCATTGCGGCCAAATTGTTGGAGGCGGGCAAGCACGTCCTCGTGGAGAAGCCCTTCGCCACCACGACGGAGGAAGCTGACCACCTCATCACGCTGGCGGATGAGCGTGGCCTCGTCCTGATGGCCGGGCACACATTCGAGTACAACACCGCCGTTCACTATCTTCGCGGTTTGGTGCAGAGCGGCGACCTCGGCCGCATCTACTACATCGACACGGCGCGTCTGAACCTCGGGCTCTACCAGCCCGACGTCAACGTCGTCTGGGACCTTGCTCCCCACGACATCTCGATCCTCAACTACGTGCTCGACAGTGAGCCCACGATGGTGAGTGCTTGGGGCGCTAAGCACGCCGGTTCGGATTTCGAGGACGTCGCCTACATCCGCCTGGAATATGGCCACGTCGGGACGGCAGCACAGGTCCACGTGAGTTGGCTCGACCCGTGCAAGGTGCGTCGGGTGACGGTTGTGGGAAGCCAGCGCATGGCCGTCTACAACGACCTGTCGGCCAACGAGGCCATCCGCATCTACGACAAGGGGGTGCAACGTCCCGCCGAGCCGGTCGGCAACGCCCCCATCTCGTATCGGCACGGTGACATCTCGATGCCGCACATCAACCTGACCGAGCCTCTCGGGATGGAGGACGCGCACTTCATCGACTGCATCACCAAGGGCACGCCCTGCCTGACGGACGGACGGACAGGTCGCGCGGTCGTCAAGGTCCTCGAAGCCGCCGCCGAGTCGTTGGCGACAGGCCGACCGGTCTACCTCTCGACCCAGATACCTGCGCCGGCGATGCATCCGATCATTGTCGATCGCGAGAGCACCACAACCACCGCCACGTGAGGGAGACTACGTCGGTATGACGACGTTGGAGACGATTCCCTTCGCTGACCTGCGGCAACTGCACGCTGGGCTGGAGGCGCGGTTCGCCTCGGTATGGGACGAGGTGTGCAGGACGTCGTCCTTCATCGGCGGCCCGTACGTCGATGCCTTCGAGGCCGAGTGGGCTGCCTACGTCGGGACCGACCACGCCGTCGGCCTCGCCAACGGGACCGACGCCATCGCGCTGGCCCTGACGGCCCTCGGCATCGGTCCCGGCGATGAGGTGCTGGTGCCGGCGAACACGTTCATTGCTACCGCCGAGGCGGTCGCAATGGCCGGCGCGAGACCTCGGTTCGTGGACGTCGACGCCACCTCGTTGCTGGTGACCCCGGAGAACTGCGCCCCGGCTCTTTCACCCCGCACTGCCGCCGTCATCGTCGTGCATCTCTACGGGCACGTGGCGGACATGACGGCGATGACGGCGTTCGCCCGGCAGCACGGGCTTGCCTTGATCGAGGACGCGGCCCAGGCGCACGGAGCTACCTGGGAGGGACGACGCGTCGGCACTTTCGGCGCCGTCGGAGCCTTCAGCTTCTACCCCGGCAAGAACCTCGGTGCCTTCGGTGATGCAGGCGCTGTCGTCACGAACGACGCGGCGGTCGCCGCCAAGATTCGTTCCCTCAGCAATCACGGGAGGTCCGATGAGGACCGCTACGTGCATCCGCACCGGGGGGTCAACAGCCGGCTCGACTCGCTGCAAGCGGGCGTGCTCTCGATCAAGCTGAGCATGCTCGACTCCTGGACGGAAAGCCGCCGGCAGGTGGCCGCCTGCTACCGGGAGGCGCTCGCCGGGCTTGGCCTGCGACCTCCGGAGCCAGGCCCGGATTCGGGAAGCGTCTGGCACCTCTACGTGGTCCGCGTCGCGGAGCGCGAGAGGGTTCGTGCCCTTCTCGCCCGGTCCGGCGTTGAGACCGGCATTCACTACCCGGTGCCGTGCCACCGGCAGGCCGCGTTCGCTGACCTTCCGGTGGAGGATCTGCCGGCGGCGGAAGCGGCCGCGGCGACAGTGCTGTCGCTGCCCTTTCATCCAGGACTGACCCGAGGGTCGGTCGAGAGGGTTGCCGACGTCCTCCGCGACGCATTGGACAGCCATGGCGACTAGCTGGTCGGCAAGTCAGCCGCTCGCCCGAGGATTGGTGGGCCGCCTCGGCAGGTCCCTGTATTCCTGGGCCCACCGGCTGGCAGCCGTGATCATGCTGGTGCTGCTGAGCCCGTTGCTGGTCGTCGTTGCCGTCATGGTGCGCCTGGACAGTTCTGGGCCGGCCCTCTTCCGGCAGACACGGGTCGGCCTGGCTCGACATCCATTCGTCATGCTCAAGTTCCGGACGATGCGCGCTGACTGCGAGGACTCGGAGCACCGCAGGTACGTGACCGACATGCTGAACGGCGACGTCCGTCACGGCGGCCAAGCGGGGGTCTACAAGCTGGTCGATGAGCGCGTGACCCGCCTGGGCGCCTTCCTCCGGCGTACGAGCATCGACGAGCTGCCGCAGCTGGTGAACGTCGTACGCGGTGACATGATGCTGGTAGGGCCGCGCCCCGCTCTGGCGTGGGAGGCGGAGCTCTTTCCCGCTTGGGCACACCCGCGCTTCGCCGTGCGGCCGGGCCTCACGGGCCTGTGGCAGGTCAGCGGCCGCAACGGCCTCGACTACCTCGCGGCGCTGCGGCTCGACGTCGCCTATGTGACCACCAGATCGGTGCTGCTGGATCTGAAGATCCTTCTGCTCACTGTCAGTGTCCTGTTCGGTCGATCAGTCACTCGATGAGTCGGACTTCGCCACCTCACGCCGTCCTGGTCATCGCCAATCTGCCGGTCTCGCGGGACCGACGGGTGTCCCGGCAGGCGCGGACGCTCGTCGCTGCGGGCTGGCAGGTCACCGTCGTCTGTCCCGCGGTAGCCGACGGACCCGATGCCCTGCCCGGAGCCCCCCAGATACGGGTCGCGCCCTACCGGCTGCCCGTCCAGGGCAACGGCCTGATCGGCTATCTCGTCGAGTTCCTCTGGAGTTTCGTCGCGGTCACGGTCTGGCTGCTACGCATCCGGCGATCGGGGCGGATCGACCTCGTGCAATTCTGCAACCCCCCGGACATCTTCTTCCCGTTGGCTTTCGTCGCGCGGAAGGCGGGCATCGCCGCGGTGTTCGACCACCACGACCTCTCACCTGAGATGTACAAGGTCCGAACGGGGCGTCCCCGTGGCGCCATACTCAGCCTGCTGCAGTTCCTCGAGCACATGTCCATCACTACGGCCTCGGCCGTGGTGGCCACCAACGAGTCGTTCCGTGACCGTGCACTCGTCCATTCACCAGCGAGGGTGGTCGTCGTACGTAACGGCCCCAGCCTGGACGAGGTGCCGGCGGCGGCCACGTCAGCGAACGCACCAGCACGGCCGCGCGTCGGATACCTGGGCGTGCTGGGGCCGAGTGACGGGGTGGAGTCGTTCGTCCAGATGGCTGCGCTGGTGCGGCGGACGCGGCCGGACGCCGATTTCGTCGTCGCGGGTGATGGTCCGGAGTTGGAGGCCCTCAGGCGATCTGCGGACTCGCTAGGCCTCGGAGCGGCTATGCGCTTCACCGGGTGGCTGACGTCCGACGAGGTGCACCACGAGCTTCGCGACTGGACCGTCGCGGTCCAGCCCGACCCACGTAACGAGATGAACGAGCAGCTGACCATGGCCAAGACCGTCGAGTACATGGCGCACGGGCTGCCGATCGTCGCCGTGGACATGATCGAGACTCGACGCAGTGCCGGCGAGTCAGCGCGCTACGTGCAGGACGCTCGCCCCCACCTGATGGCCGAGGCGGTCCTGGACCTGCTCGAGCAACCGGAGCTTCGGCTGCGGATGGCGCAGGTCGGGCGGGATCGGGTGCGTAGCTCCTTGGCTTGGGATCATCAGGGGGCGCGCTACACCGAGTTGTTCGAGCGCTTGGTGAACCAACGTCGTCGTCCGGTTGGCGCCCGCGCAGTCAAGGGTTAGGCCAACCGTGGCAGCCATCCGGAAGCCCGGCCCGGTCGGTGACTCATCTGAGACACTCGACGAGTGCCGGAAGTAAGCATGAGAGGAGACGTGACCGTGGATCCCGGTGCGGACGTCCATGCTGGTGCCACGCTCGGGCGTGGAACCGTCGTGTGGGGCGGGGCAGCGGTTCGCGAGGGAGCCAAGGTCGGTTCCGACTGCATCATCGGACGTGGCGCGTACGTCGATGCCGGGGTCGCCCTCGGTGACCGCGTGAAGGTCCAGAACCTCGCCCTTATCTACGCACCGGCCATGGTCGAGGACGACGTTTTCATCGGACCGGGGGTCATCCTGACCAATGACCGCTATCCGCGTTCGGTGGGACCGGATGATCGGCTCAAGCGCGCAGGCGACTGGCAGGCCGAGGCCGTGATCGTCAGGACCGGTGCGTCGATCGGTGCTCGTGTGGTTGTCGTAGCGGGCGTCTGTGTCGGTCGCTACGCACTTGTCGGTGCGGGCGCAGTCGTGACGCGCGACGTCGCGGATTTCGCGCTCGTCGTGGGCACACCGGCTCGCCGCACGGGCTGGGTGGGCCACGCGGGGGTCCGGCTCGTCGCCCAGCCCGACCAACAGTGGACCTGCCCGCAGACCGGCCGGGTCTACCGACAGGTCGACGACCGAACACTTGTCGAGCTGAAACGTGACTGATCGGGCACCGGAAGGGGCCAAGGACCGGTTCGCGCTCGAGGTCGAGGCCCGCAGCCGGCAACGACGTCTCGGGGATCTTCCGCGCTTGCTCGGTGATGCGCTGCGGCTGGTCTGGTCGTCCGCCGGCCGGAGGTTCGTCGTTACGGCGGTGTTCCAGCTGTTCTCAGCGGCACTTCTCGCACTGCAGCTGTTCATCGGCAAGGCGGCCATTGACGCCGTCCTGCATGCCAGCCGAACGAACGAAGGCATCGACCGGGCGACATTCCTGCCACTCGTTCTGCTGGCCGTCGTGACGGCTGCCTCCTCCATGCTGTCCAACGTTGCGACCCAGTACCAGCGCCTGCTGGTCGAGTCGGTGACGCAGGGCACCTGGAACCGCCTACTCGACGTGACGAGCTCGGTGGACCTCCAGACCTTCGAGGAGCCAGCCTTCTACGATCATCTCCATCGCGTGGAGATAGGGGCGATCCAGCGTCCGGTCGCGGTGATACAGGCCCTGATCGCCCTCGTGAGCGGCGTCGCCGGCGTCGTGGCCCTCTCGGCGGCGATCGTCCGGATCTCGTTCTGGCTGCTCCCTCTTCTGCTGCTGGCCGGTCCCCTTTTGCTGGCGCTGTCCCGGCGCGGGGGGACGCTGGAATTCGCCTTCGTCCGGGACCAGACGCCTGGTTTTCGCGAACGGCTGTACCTACGGACGCTGATGACTGACCGGGAAGAGGCGAAGGAGATCCGCGCCTTCGATCTGGTCGGCACTCTGCGCCACCGCTATGACGAGCGCTACGACGGCTACCTCCTGGCCCTTCGTCAGCTGGTTTCCCGACGGGTCCGGCTGGCTCTCGTCTCGGCCATGGTTTCCACGGTCATCCTCTGCGCGACATTCGTTCTGCTGTTGCTGCTCGTGGTCCATGACCAGTTGACCTTGTCGGAAGCGGCCGTGGCCGCCGTCGCGATCCGGCTGCTGAGCAGTCGGATGGAGAGCTTCTTCCGAGGACTGGGGCAGCTCTATGAGTCCGGCCTCTTTCTCAGTGACCTGAAGCTGTTCCTCGACCGGATGCCGGTTTCCCGTGACGAAACCCCTTCATCCCCTGCGCCGCGCATGCAGTCCATCGAGCTCGCTGACGTGTCGTTCACCTACCCGGCCAGCGCTGGCGCGGCGGTCGAACACATCTCGATGACGATCCGGGCCGGCGAGGTCGTCGCGCTGGTGGGGGCCAACGGATCCGGTAAGACCACGCTGGCAAAACTCATCGGCCAGCTGTATGCGCCGCATCAGGGCACCGTGTCCTGGAACGGCGTCCCGGTGGCGGGAGGGCCCCAGCCGGAGCTGCGACGACGGATCGCCGTGATCTTCCAAGATTTCGCCCGGTTCCGCCTGCCGGCCCACGACAACGTGGCGTTCGGGGACATCGCCGGCATCGGGGACAACCAGCGGGTGCGAGCGGCGGCCCGCAAAGCGGACGTCGATGAGGCGCTGAGTGGCCTGCCCGCCGGATACGACACGGTTCTGAGCACGCAGTACGCCGGTGGCTCCGACCTGTCGGTGGGGCAGTGGCAGCGGGTCGCCCTGGCCCGGGCACTCTTCCGTGAGGCCGACCTCGTGATCCTGGACGAGCCGTCCTCTGCTCTCGATGCCCGGACCGAGCGGGAGCTCTTCACGTCGATCCGTGACCTCACCGGTGACCGAGCGGTCCTGATGATCTCGCACCGGTTCTCCAGTGTGCGCAGTGCTGACCGGATCGTCGTGCTGGACGGGGGTCACATCGTCGAGACCGGCTCCCATGACGAGCTCGTGGAGCTCGGAGGGCTTTACGCCGACCTGTTCCGCATGCAGGCCGCGAGCTACCAGCCCTGAGCCCGGTCCGCTTCGGGTTGGCCTCTCACCCCGGCTGGTCGGGGGACCAGACGGCCAGCTCCGAGAGCAGCTCCGCAGCGGTCTCGGGCGGGAAGGGCGGCCCCCAGGGAACGGTGGCCACGCCGACCGGGACCCGGCGTACCAGCTCGGCGAGCTGGGTGAACTGCTGCCCCAACGTCTCCGCGTCTCGCCAGCCCAGAACGCGGGGATAGCTCGACAGCAGCACGAGCGCATCGGGGCGCGCGAGCCACCGGACGTCAACGGCCGGCGCCACTCGCGACGGTCGCGGGACGAGCAAGGCGGTCAGGCGGAGTGGATCGGTCGTCGCCCGCGGCAACGTGATGGCGCTCCGGTTGTCGGCCGTCAGGCGTACCGGAACCGTCGTGTCGAAATCCTCCTGCAGACTCATGGCCGCCGGTCTCAGGCGTGCCTCGGTGGCTCCCAGACGGCAGAAGCCTTCGCCGTCGACCCGCAGGACGTCGTCGGTGACCAGGGGGGCGCCCGCGGCGCACAGGAGCGTGGCGAGCGTCGACTTCCCCATCCCCGAGGAGCCCACGAAGGCGACGGCGCCGTCCCCCACCTGGACCGCGCTGGCATGCAGGACGAGGTGGCCGCGCAGGACGAGGACGACCGACATGAGCAGACCGGTGATCAGGACACTGACCAGCCCTTCGTCGGCGTCGGTCTGCCGGTAGCAGGTTGCCACCCCGAGCCCGGCATCGATCTCCATGTCGCAGGTGCCGTGGAAGCGAACGAGGAAGCAGCCGGTCTCCGTCGCCACGGTGTAGAGCGGTCGCCCGTCGGCACGGAGGACGGCAGCCAGCACCCGGCCCGAGGGGGGGTCGTCGGGTACCTGCCGCTCGGCACCGAGGCGGACCAGGAGGTCGGGTCGACCGCTCTTGATCCGACGGGAGTGGTGCAGGGGCGCTTCGGACGCCACGAGCAGACCGTGCATGCCGTAGAGCTGCGGTGGCGAGTCGCTGTCTTCCATCTCCTGCCATCATGCCGGACCGAGCCGCGGGTAATCGGCATAATGAGGTGATCGACCGTCCGGCAGAAATGGGGCACCAGGATCGTGACGGCCTACTCAGCGGCGCCGGGTGTGTTGGCTCAGCAGCTCGACGACGAGGTGATCCTGCTCGACACCGCTTCGGGCGTCTACTTCCGGCTCAATGACAGCGGCGCCGCCGCCTGGGACCTGATCGAACAAGGCCGGGACCTCCCTGGGATCGTCGCCGAGCTGGCGTCCCGGTTCGGGCAGCCGGAGTCGGTGATCCAGGCAGACATCAGTGCGCTGCTCCATGACCTCGAGTCGCGCGGGCTCGTGAGCGCCCGCGAATGAGCTCGCGACGCGCCGACATCCCGTTGGCGCTGATCTCTGTCGCCGAGATGGCCCGGGCCAGACTGCTGCTCAAGAGAGGCGCTCCGCGCGCCTTCCAGCACTACCGGCTGGAGGCTCTCGGGCACTCGGCGCCACCGCTGCCGACCCCGCCGATGGATGAGTCGGCTCGGCACGACGTCCGCGTCGCCAGTCGGGCTATCACGTTGCCCGTTGTCCGCTCGACCTGCCTGCCGACGGCCCTGTCGCTTGCCGCCGTGCTCGCCCGCCGCGGGCTGGAGTGTGACGTCGTCCTCGGCGTCTCCCAGATGGACGGTTTCTCGGCCCACGCGTGGATCGAGGCCGGCGCGCGGCGCTTTGACCCTTCCGGCAACATCGCGGCTGACTACAAGGTCATCGCGCGAATGCGACGGTCGGTGCGGACCACCGCGTGAGCGGCTTCGCCGCCGTAGCCGCCGCGGATCCCGAGGCGCTGGGCCGGCCGCTGCTCGCCGCAGAGGCCCTACTGATCGAGCCACCGACAGCGACATGGCGCGATGGCCGTCTCTCGGTCGCCGTGACCGGGCAGCTCTGCTCGCTCGCGGTTGAGCCGGATCTTGTCGTGGCGCTCGACGGGCGGCTGGACGAACCGGCCAGCCCGCGCGACCAGGCTGCGCTCGTTTTCCTCAGGGCCTGGCGCCGCGACGGCCCCGCGGTCGTCGACCGCACGACCGGCGACTTCAGCGGCCTGGTCTACGAGCGATCGACGGGCATCCTGCACGTCGTTCGGGATCTCACCGGCGCGCGACCGGCGTACATCGCCCGCCTCGCGGGTCAAGGGATCTGCTTCTCGCACCTTCGGGGGCTGATCGCCAACGAGCAGGTTCGGCTCGTCCCGAACGAGGCCTGGGCGCGGGTCTATCTCGCGGGCGGGTGGCCCGGCGTGCGGCAGACCCAGTACGTCGGTGTGCACGCCGTCGAGCCCGGCCACGTGGCCGAGTGGAGGGACCACCGGTGGGTGCAGGAGCGGGTGGCGAACTGGGACTTCACCACCGAGGTCCCATCGACGTCCCAAGGCCGGGCGGACCGCTTCCGCGAGCTGTTCGACGCGGCCACGAGGCGGCGCATCAGCTCGGTCGACGGCTCCATCGCGGTGACGACGTCAGGGGGGCTGGACTCCTCGAGCGTCCTGGTGACCGCGCGTGCGGTGCGTCCCGACGCCGACCTCGTCGCGCTATGCCTGCCGTTCACGGACCCGCTGGGTGACGAGCGAGCCTTCCAGGCCTCGGTGGCCGCAGCGGCGGGCGCCCGTCTGGTCTGGGTCTCCCTCGACGACGAGGGACCCTTCGGTGCCGAACTCGACGACGTGTTCCTCCGCCACGCGGGCCCACCGATTCCCAACTGGTTCCTGCACGTCGCGCTGGAGAAGGCGGCGATGCGCGAGGGCGTCGTCCAGGTCCTCGACGGCGAGGACGGGGACGGTGTCGTCGGTGGTCGCTCGGAGTTCCTCGCCGACCTGTTGGTCCGCGGCCGGATCCTCCGCCTGGCCCGTGAGGCTGCCGCCCTGCGGTCCGCTCGCGACATGTCGTGGCGGCTGCTCGCCAAGCTGACGCTGCGGCCGCTGGTGAGCCGGCGCTCGCGGTTGCCCCCCGGGCAGGCATGGTCACACGCCGCCCGCTATCTGGTGCGCGGCGGCTATCTCAGCACCATCATGATCGACTGCTACGAGGGCTACACCGGGCTCCCCGGGGGTCTGGCCCATCCCTTCCTGGACCGGGCAGTGGTGGAGTACGCCATGGCCCTTCCCTACGAGGAACGCATCCACCACGGCCGTTCCAAGGCAGTCCTGCGCAACGCCATGGGTGAGCGCCTGCCGGTCGACGTGCGCACTCGGCCAGGGAAGGCAGACCTGAGCAGCGCCTTCCTCGGGGCGGTGACGGGGCCTCAGCGGGCGATGCTCGACGAGGGTGTCGCGATGGCTGCCGAGAGCGGGGTCTCCTGGTGGACCGCCGACCTCGCCGCACGGGTCCAAGTCCCCAAGGACAGAGAGGCCCAAATTGCGGCCTTTCGGGTGGCGATGTTGGCCCAGTGGACAACGTGGGTAACAGGGCGTAACCAGCGGGCAGAATTATCCCCGCTGGTTTCGGATTGAGGGTTGCTCAGGGTGTCGAAGGGCCATATCTTCAAGGTCCCAGGGACAACGGAGGGGGGTACAACATGACCTACCGCACGCCGCAGCTCACCGAACTCGGTGCCGTCCACGAGCTCACGCTCGCAAACGGTGACGATGGCGAGCACTGTGGCCAGCAGGCCAGCGCCAAGTGCCAAGGGGCCGGCGACGGCCACTCGACAGAGGCCGGCTTCAGCTGAACCGACCGAACGAACGGCCGCCTGAGAACGCTGCAACCCCCCTTTGCCGCGTGACCAGGCGGTCGTTCGCGTTGCCGCTCCCGATCCGGTGACTAGTGGGCAACCAACGTCGCGCAGACACGCCGCGGTCGGCGCGGTCCTCGTAGCAGCGCTTGCAGAGACGCGGGACATCCGTCATGACGGCGCGCGGCTGGAGTCCGTCGACCTCGAGGTCCTGACGGAGGCCGCGAGCAGGCATCGCGTGTCGGCGCACCTGTACACGATGGCACGCGACGTGATGCCTCCGGGTAGTTCCGAGCTGGCCCCGCTGAAGGCCGCGTACACCGGCGCCGCGATGACGCACTTGCGTTGCTCCGCCGAGCTGTCCCACCTCGCTTCGGTGCTCAATCCCCGGGCGATCTCGTGGGTGGTCGTCAAGGGCCCTGCCGTTGCCTCGCTCTACCCTGACCCTGCGCTGAGAACTTACGGCGACCTCGACGTGCTCGTCTCCCGGCGAGAGTTCAGGACGGCGGTGGATCTCCTTGAGTCCGCCGGTTATGCGTTGCTGGACCGCAACTGGGTTCGTATCACGGAGGCACGTGCGGGGGAGCTGCACCTGAGGACGCCGTACGGCGGGATCCTCGACCTGCACTGGGCGCTGTCCTTCCACGAGACGACGCGGGACTACTTCCGCATCGACACCGACGCGATCCTCTCCCGGGCGATCCCGATGCGTGGCAACGGGCCAACGGTCCTGACGGCTGACCCAGAGGACACCCTGATCCACCTGTGCGTGCATGCGTGTGCGTCCGGAGGGGATCGGCTGATCTGGTTGAAGGACATCGAACGTGCCATCGCTCGGGGGGTCGACTGGGGCGAGGTCATCCGTCGGTCGGCGCAGTGGCGGTGCGCCAACGCGGTAGCCCTGATGGTCAGCCGGGCGCACCGGGTTCTCGGCGCCCCGGTTCCACCCGCGACGATGCAGGCCCTGTGCCCGTCATGGTCGTGGCGCACTTTGACCGCCGGGGTGGACGCGGTGTTCCCGCCGGAGCGGAGCTCGAGAGAGGCCTCACCGACTCGCATCGTTGCCCATGCGGTCCGCGCCGACACGGCCGCGAGCTGGCGCGAGCTGGCGTCGAGGCTGTGGCACATTCCCGGCGACATCGCTCGCCGACGGCTGCCGGGACGGGGGAGCGCGGACCTCATGGACGACCGGGGCGGCCAGGCGGAACGGGAGTCCTACCTTTCCTACGTGTCGGGCGAGGACGCCGGCCCGCTGACATGATATGTCGAGGCGGTGGGCGTGAGGTGCTCGGCTCCATGAGCGCGACGGGGGGACGATGGAAGGCGCGCTGAGCGTCAGTGTGGTCGTCAACAACTACAACTACGAGCGGTTCGTCTGCCAGGCCGTCGACAGTGCGCTGGATCAGACCTACGCCCGTGTAGAGGTAGTCGTCGTCGACGACGGGTCGACCGACGACTCCCTTGAGCTGCTCCGCGGGTACGGCGACCGGATCACGCTGCTCCACCAGTCCAACGGAGGGCAGGCCGCGGCGCTGAACGCCGGCTTCGGGGCGGCCTCCGGTGACCTGATCCTCTTCCTTGACGCTGACGACCGGCTGTACCCGGACGCTGTGACACGGGTGGTCGAGGCGTTCCAAACCGGGGACGCGAAAGTTCAGTTCCGGCTGGATCTCGTCGATCGGCTGGGTCGATCGGTGGGCGAGGTACACCCGGCAAGCGGGCGAGTGATGCCCTCAGGCGACGTCCTGCCCGTGCTGCTTCGGGTAGGCAGGTATGCCACCTCCATGACCAGCGGCAACGCCTTTCCGCGCAAGGTGCTCGACGCCATCCTCCCCATCCCGGCCGACTCGTTCCGGATCTCCGCGGACGGCTATCTCGTCGCTCTGGCACCGTTCTATGGCGCAGTCAGGAGCATCGACGAGGCGCTGGGGGCCTACCGGCTGCACCTGGAGAACCACTGGTCGATGTCCGAGGTGGACGACGCGCGCATCCGGGCGTTCATCGAGCATGACTTCGACCGCTACGACATCATCCGCGCGGCAGCCGCTGATCGGAACCTTCCTTACAGCGCCCAACTTGGCTACGACGATCCGTACCACGTGACCCTGCGCATCGCCTCGCTCGGCTTGAATCCGACCGCTCATCCTGTCGGCAGCGACACGAGGTGGTCCCTCGCCGTGCAGGGGGTCCGCTTGATGGTTCGAGACCGGTCGGCAGACCTGTCGCGGCGAGTGTTGTTCAGCGGCTGGTTCATCGCGATGGCCGCCATGCCGTCGTGGTTCTTGCGACCTCTCGTGGAGCTGGTGCTCGTTCCCCAGAAGCGCCGACGCTGGCGTCATACCTCCATGCGTCGGGAGACCTGGATGGTGCGGCAACGGCCATTGCCGCACCGACTCGTCACGCGAGCCAAAGAGGCCGCGCAGGAGGCGTACCACGACGTGGTCAACCGAACGGCACCCGGGACTCGCTCCCGGTGCGTGGAGTACCTGGGTTGGACCGGCTACGACAACATGGGCGACGAGGCTCTCTACATCGCACACCAGGAGGCCCTGTCCGGTTGGGACCTGCGCCTCATGCCGCGCAGCGACCTGGCACGACCGCTGGCTGCCTTCAGAAGTAGCCAGACGGTGTTGCGGGCCGGCATGTTGGGGGGTGGGACCCTGATCGGGCGGGAGAAGTTCCGCCTTCAACTCGACCGGGCCCGGTCCATCGCTCCGACGGTGCCGTTCTACACGCTCGGGACCGGCGTGGAGGACCCCGAGTTCTACGGCGCGTCCGCGGTCGGGCAGTGGCGCGAGCTCCGCCGGTGGGCGGAGACCTTAGGCAGCCTCGACTCTGTGTTCGTCCGCGGCCAGGAGTCGGTCGAGCTACTCGAGAGCATCGGTGTACCGGCAACGATGGTCGGTGACACCGCGATCCTGCTTGCCGACGCGGCGCCCTCGACCGACGTGCAGGAACGGCTGGTCGGGATCAACATCGGCTCGGCCGTCCAGATCTGGGGCAACGACCAACAGCGGGTCGTCGACGAGGTTCTGCTCTTCGCCAAGCGGCTCATCAACCGAGGCTGGTCGATCCAGATGATTCCGGTCTCCCCACGTGACGTGGTCATGTGCACCTACGTCGCCCGCGTCCTGGGATCGAAGGCCGCGGTCTTCGAGGATTACCTCGACCTTGATGATCTGCTGGCAGCTATCCGCCGTTGCCACGTCATGGTGGGCCAGAAACTGCATTCGGTGGTCTTCGCCTCGGACACCTACGTGCCGAGCCTGGCACTCGAGTACCACCCGAAGTGCCGCGAGTTTCAGTTGTCCATCGGTCGGGGGGACTACATCGTTCGCACCGACCAGGTCCGGTCCCGCCAACTCGCCGACATGGTCGAGGACCTGGCCGATCGCCGTGACTGGCACCAGCAGCAGCTGTTTGAGGGTGTCGGCCGGCTCCGCGACTCCCTCAACGAGTCAGCGCGGTGGATCGGGCGGGACATCACCCGGCATTGGCCGGACCTTGCGGCCGACGCTTAGGGGAGCTCTCGGGCGCCCTTGTCCGGGTCGGGGGCGCGGATCACTCCCGCGTAGTCCACCGAAGGAGCGCCGTTCAGCTGGGCCGAATCGACCGCAGGGCTGGTGCTCTGCAACGCGTAGTTGGTGGTGTCGACGAACTTGGGGTCCGACTTGTCGTCGGACGGACCGACACCCCCGGACTTGACCAGGTTGTAGTTTTCGTACCAGAGGCCAGCACCCGTCGAGGGGTAGATCCGGTCCATGATGTTGTTGAAGACGCGGGTGGTGTAGTTGGGTCCGTATGAGGTGCCGACACCCAGGGACGCGCCTCCATTGGCCACGGCCGTGTTGTTCATGATCCACGTGACGTTTGTCCCGGAGATCGTGATGCCGTTGCCGCGCCACTTCACGATGAGGTTGTTTTCCACCGTCGTGTTGGTGACCTTGAGCAGGGGTGAGGTCGATGGTGCGTTCGCCAGCATGATGGCCTGGTCCGGACCACCCTGGACCCCCGGAGCCCAGAACCTGTTGCGAGTGATGATCAGCTGATTCGACCCGTAGCTCTGGATGCCGTCGTTGTGATCGGAGTTCTCCTGGACGTCGTGAATCCGGTTCCTGCTGATCGTGACGTTCCGGGCACCGCCGATCTGGATGATGTCAGCGGGTGCATACGCAAGGTCGTTGTTGTCGATCAGGATGTTGTAGGGCCAGGTGCTGGCCACGCTGTTGCCGGCCCACAGTCGCACTCCGCGAGCGGACGTCCCGGTCGTCTGGGACCCGTTGTAGACGCTGTTGATCACCTTGATGTCGTGCGGGGGCCGGGAGGATCCGGAGTTGCTGAAGATGTCGAAACCGGATCTGCCGGTGGGCGTGTTCTTGGGGATCGCCCGCACGGTGTCGAAGGTGATGGCGTTCGAGTTGTCCGTGACGCGGATGGCGGAGTAGCCGTAGCTTCCGGTCGGCGAGACGGTCAGGTTGGTGAAGGTCAACCCCTGGGTGTTCTTGAGGTACAGGCCGTTGATGACCGTTCCCGTTCTTGACTCACCGCGGATCGTCACGCCACCGAAGTAGCGATCCATGATCAGCTGGTAGGGGTGCGTTCCCGTCCGCAAGACGATGGTGTCGCCGGGGCTCGAAGCGCTGAGGGCGGACGCCCACGACGCACCGGCGCTCACGTAACGGGTGGTGGCCGCCGAACTGGGTTCCGCGGTTACCACGGCGACGAGCACGAGGGCAGCGGCAGCGGTGGCGGCGGTCACGAGACGTGTCCACCGTTGGGTCGTTGTGTGCACTCGTGGGTCCCATCGCGTCGGCGTTTGATGCGCGAGCATGCTAGCGCAGAGAGGTTTTATGACCGTAAAATGGGGGAATCGCGCGCGCCAACAACGGGGAAAGCCCGCTCGCCCCTCACGTCAGCCGGTATGTCCTCACCCCCCTAACGTCGGCGGGACTGCCGCCATCCTTAACGCCCGCGTAGGGCGGCGGTGAACTCGCTGAGCAGGGACCTCGCGGTGGCCAGGACCAGCGCCAGGTAGGTGACCCCACAGGCGCTTACGACCGCGATCAGCTGGATCCACGTTGGCCCGTGGCCCTCCACAAGCCGCCGGGTGCCCTCGCCGGCGACCACCATGGCCACCGTCGGAATGAGCAGGGGTGTGAGACCCCCGAGCGTGCCGAGACTGGACGTCCGCAGCGCTCGCCCCACCATGATCTGGGCCGCCGGGGTCGTGAGATACCCGGCGACGGTGTACGCGATGGCCATCCCCGTGATGCCGTGCCGGACACCGATCGTGAAGGCGACCACATAGGCGCACAGCGCCAGGAGGGCCAGCCACATGTCCCAGGCCGGCCGGCCGACGGCCTGGAAGACCGAGCCGTTGAGCCTGTTGAGGGCGATCCGCGGCCCGTTCAGGGCGAGGATCTGCACGGTCGCGATCGACGGTGCCCATTTCTGACCGAGGGCCACCGGGATGAGCAACGGAGCCGACACCATGATCATCATCGAGAGTGGGAAGCAGACCAGACTGATGGTGCTCATGCCCCGCCGGAAGGCGATCCGCAGCCGGGCGCGGTCGTCCTGCAGGGTGGCGAACGCCGGCAGAGCAACGTTGGCCAGGACATCGCCGACTCGTTGGATCGGGTAGAGCATCAACCGATAGGCCAGGCCGTAGTACCCCAGGGCCTCGGGTCCGAGAACGCGTCCCACGATCAGGTTGTCGATGCTGATCTGCACGTAGTAGAGGAGCTTGAAGCCGGTCACTGAGGCGCTGAAGCCGATCAGCTCACGGAACTCGGTCCGATGGAAGGTCAAGCGGATGCTTGCCAGCCGGCGGCTCAGGGCGGCGGCCCAGAGCGTCACCAGGGCGACGACGGACTCGCCTACGGAATAGACGACTAGGGCCCAGACGCCGCCACCGAGAGCAGCGATCACGACTGCTGCGGTTCCGGAGATCAGCACGGCGATGCCGTTCGCCACGGTGAGCGGGCGGAACAGGAGCTGGCGGCGCAGCAGATCGCGGGGAACGGCGGACAGCCCCTTGAGCGGAAAGTTCAAGCTCATGACCACAAGGACCGCCGCAAGGCGCGGTTCCCGGAAGAAGCTCGCGACGGGATGCGACGTCGCGATCACAAGAGCGGCGAAGGCGAATCCCAGCGCCGCCGTGCAAGCGAGTGCGGTCGAAACGTGGGCATTCGTGATCTTCCGACGCTGAATGAGTGCGGACCCCATGCCGAGGTCGGTGATGAAGCTCGACACCGCCGTGACCACGAAAGCAATCCCGATGAGCCCGTAGTCCTCGGGCTCCGTCAGGCGCGTCAGCACCACTGTGAGCGCGAGGCGCATCACCTGCTGGAGCAGCTGGTCGAGCATCCCCCATCGCACGCCGGACGCGACCTGGGCACGGAGCTTGCTGCCCCCCGCGTGAGTGCGTTGCCGGTGCCGCCCTGATCGTGGCCCGCGTCGATGATGCCCTGCCGCCGGAGTGGGTCGTCGTTCGTAAGGCTCGCCCTCACCACTCATGAGGCGATGTTCGGGGAACGACTACGGAGCTCGTGGTAGACGCTGAGCAGCTGCGACACGTGGGCATCGTGCGAGTACGCGGTGGTCACGGCGCCGTACCCCTCATGTCCGAGTCTCGTGCGCAGGTCCGCGTCAGTCGCCAGGGCTTCGATGCCTCGAGCCGTCGCACCGGGATCAGTGAGATCCACGAGCAGACCGCTGCGCCCATCGACAACCAGGTCGTTGAGGCCATCGACATCGGCCGCAACGACGCCCAGTTCGGCAGACCACGCTTCGAGGATCGCACGAGCCGTCCCCTCGCCGCGGGATGGCACGATCGCGAAGTCAGACGCCGCGGTCAGGGCCGCAACGTCGGCCCGGCTGCCGAGCATGTGCAACCGGTCCGCGACACCTGACCCCTCGATCGCGGCCATCACCTCACGGGCGTGCGCCTCCTGGGTCGGGAACACGGCAGCTCCCACGTGCAGGACGTGCAGGGTCGGTACCTGCCGGAGGGCCGCCACCAGCCCGGGCACCAGCAGGTCCATGCCCTTGTACGCCGTGAGGTTGGCGACGACGATCCCGACCGTGCTCCCGGGTGGGACGCCCTCCGGGCCCAGCACGCTGGCCTTGTCCACGGGCCGCCGGAACCCGGCCGGGTCGATGCCGTTGGGGATGAACCGGACTCGGGTCGCCCCGAGCGACCTGAGCGCCTTCTCCGTCGCGCTGCTGTTCGTGACGACATAGGCGCCCTTGTCGTGGAGGTCTTTCGCATGCGGTACCTGCTGTGGGTTGCGCAGGTGGGCGACGGTCGGCCGCCCACCGGCCAGCGCGGCCCTGGCCGCCCACAGGCAGCGTTGCTCCAGGGACGAGACGTGCACGATGTCCCAGTTACCGAATCTCGCCGTCCCGGTGACGCGGGGAACCCGAAGCCTGCCCTTCCCCGGCATGTGGTGGCCGGCGCCCCAGATCAGCCGAACGCCACGTTGGGCAGCCTCGTGCGTCATTGGCCCGGGCCGGCAGAAGGCAAGCCGGCTGTCGATTCCCGCCCGCTGCATCGCCTCGGCGATGAGGACCGTGCTGGTCTCCGCACCTCCACGCAGAGCCAGCTCGGAGACCAGCAGTAGCCGCCTGACCTCGCGAGTCAGGGTCTCCGCCATGCCGTCATGCCGGGTCGATCCGGAACAGGTCGTAGGTGGCGGTCAGCGGGACGGTGGATCCCTGGTTCGAGACGGCGATGCCGGCCCGGCCCTGGGTGGAGAACCAGCGCATGACGTCCCGTGGCGCAACCGCGGATCCCGCAGCCGTGTAGGCGTCCGTGTCGGCGGTGGAGTTGACCCGGTAGCTCACCGTGAGCTGACCGCTGACGACGTCGGCCTTGATCCGCAGGTCGATGGTATTCAGACCGGTAGCCGGGCCGAGCGGGATGGGCGTCCCGATGACCTTGCCGCCGTTGTTCTCCACCGGATAGACGTTCTTCGCCTCGTAGAACATGGTCAGGTTCGGTACGCCGGACCGGTTCTCGACCTCGACCTTCACGTAGTTGTCCTGATCAGGGCCGAAGTAGAGAGCCGCCTGGTCGAAACCACTGTTGATCTGGTTGAAGGGGGCAACGAGCCGCGCGGTGATGAGCGATCGGTACCTCGAGGCGTCGAAGGGCATCTCCAGCGCGTTCGACTGGGTGTTCGTCGCGCCGGTGAACGTTCCGGCGTCGCTCGTGAGCCGCAGGACACCTACCGAGGTGTCCAACGCGATCTGGCCGGGCTTGTACTGATTCCCGGCGGTGTTCACCTGGACACTCCGGAAGCCGGTGCCCTTGCCGGCCCCGTCGAGGATCGTCCCGGCCTTGGCTGCCGAGAAGTCGAGCTTGACCGACGAGCTCGACGGCACCGGAGCAACGGTCAGCTCAGGTGAGGCGTTCGTGAGGAGCATCACGACGTCCTGGTAGTCGAAGTTCTTGTCGGCGACGACCGTTCCCGTGTCGTAGCCGACGAGCCACGTGTTCGGTATCTGGACACCGGCCGCGTTCTTGGCCGGGTAGAACCGGAAGTCGTGGACCGCGTTGGCGTTGCGCCCGTCGTCACTGGAGGTGCCGTCGTCCGAGTAGAACGACAGCACAGACGTGGCATTGAAGCTCGTACCGCCGACGAAGGAGGGGAACATCCGTTGGTTGCCCGGGCCACCACTCGAGTCCGTACCGCCCACGAAGTAGAACAGCTGGCTCTTGACCGAGGGAGAGCGCTGCAGCCATCCCGTCTTGCTGCAGGCGCAGCTTGCTGTCCGTGCGATATACCGAGCCACCGGGATCAGCCGCATGGGCTTGCTGGGATCGACTGGCAGCCAGTAGGGCGAGATCCGCTCGTCACCCTTGGGCGCCCTGTTGTTAGAGATGTAGTGCGTTTCCGACGCGATGTTGGTGGTGTAGCCGAGCGTGCGAACGATCTGAGCCAGCGTCGGCTCATTCGCGCCTTCGTAGTCAACGGAGTCAAGAGCGGCCAGCGTGACCTTGTACGCCGGAGTGACAGGGTCGTCACTCGTGATGGTGAGGGTTGCCGCATTCTCCACCGGCGACCCGACGGCGGGGCGGAACTCCACCGCCACCGGTGCGGTGCCACCCACCGGCACGGTGATCACCGTTGGTTGCCCCGCCGACAGCCTGAAGTTGCTGGCCTGCGGCCCGGCGATGGTGATGGCCGTCACGTGTAAGGGGCCCGGCCCCGAGTTGGCCACTGTGAGCGTCTGAGGCGGCCGGTCCTCCTCGTTGACGGTGCTGAGGATGAGTCGGCTGGGCAGTCCGAGGACGTCGTGCGGCGAGCTGACGCTGATGTGCCCGGACTGCCGGTTGACCGTGAAACTGGTCGAGGCACTGGCGCTGTTCCCGGCCTTGTCCACGACGGTCGCCACCAGGGTGTGGTCGCCGTTGGAGTTCACCTGGACCGGGCCGGTGTACGTCGCCGCTCCCGCGCCGTCCAGGTTGTAGGTCGACGAGCTGACACCCGAGCCGGCGTCGCCGGACGTGAGCGTCACGGCGACAGAGCTCGTGTACTGGCCGGTGCCCGGGTCCTGGTCTCCCACCAACGCAAGGGAGGCGTTCGGGTTCACAGTGTCGATCGCGAACTGGACCGACTTCGTCGCGACGTTGCCTGCAGCGTCCCTGGCCGTCACGTCGATCTGGTGGGGACCGTCCGTGGTCACGTCGATCGGCGCGGTGTAGTGCGCGGCCGCGGAGCCGTCGAGGGAGTAGGTCGTCGACGTGACTCCGACGTCGTCCGTCGCGGTCACCGCGACCGACACGGCTGAGTGGTAGTAGCCCGGGTCGCCCTGGGCTCCGGCCGGTGTCACGACCACGGTGGGCGGCGTCGTGTCCAGCGGTGTGGTCCGCGGCCGCAGCAGGACGACCCCGCCACCCGCACCGGTGTTCTGGTCGCCGTACTCGGCGACGTAGATGTTCCCGCTGGCGACGTCACTCGTGACGTCTAGCGGGTTGTCGAGGCCCACGGCGAGCTGGGTCGTGCCGGCCCCGGGGTTGTCCGGGGACACATAGACCAGGTCGTCGCCCGCGGAGTACTCGACCATCAGCAGCTTGCCTTTGAGGGCATCGCCGAAGGCATCCGACCGGTACTCGGTGATGCCGTCCGCCGAACGGTGCAGACCGAGGTCCAGCATCGGCTGCGTCCAGTTGGGGTCCGGGAGCTGACCGACTGGATATTGCGGCACCTCGAAGGGGTCGGTCCCGCTGGTCGGGTTGCCGCCGTTCAGGACGTACTGGCCGCGCGAGGGGTTCGGGTGCCCGTAGTACCCCCCGGCGATGATCTTTGCCAGGAAGTCGCGGCCGGCCGGGAGCGCCTGCAGTGCCGGCGGCGAGCCGCCCGGCCCTGCCGGAGCGTTGCCACTCGCAGACTCGTTCACCGGCACGTAGAGGCCGCTGGCGGTCCAGACGAGGTCGAACGGGTTGCGCGTGCCGGACGCGTAGACGGTCACGGGAGCCCCCGGCGTGTTGGGGTTGTATCCCGTGGACGTGTTCACGTCGACGGTCGACTGGAAGGCGGGGTCGTTGTTGACGTCCGCCACCAGGATCGCGGCGCTCAGCGGCGCCTCCGGGCGGTTGCCCCAGTAGGAGTCCGGCGCCCCGTAACCGCTCAGCGAGCCTTGTGCGATGTAGAGCTTGCCGTCCGGGCCGAAGTCGATGCCGTTGTTCATGTGATCGCGAGTCGACCGGGGAAGCCCGACGATCACATCCCGGACCGTGCTCAAGTCAGCACCGGTGAGCAGCGAGATCTTCCCCTGCCAGTTGGCAACGTTCTGGTTGCCCAGGAAGCTGTGCGAGACCCAGAGACGCAGGTCGCTCGCCGTGGATGCGGGGTCGAAGCGCATGCCGGTGATGGTGCGCGAGAAGGCGTAGGTCCCGAGGCTCTCGGCTGGGCCTGTCACGGTGCCGTCGCCCGCCAGCGCGTAGCGCAGGATCTGGCCCGCACCCGTTCCGACGTACAGCTTTCCGTCCGGTCCGATGGTGACCACCGTCGGTGCGTTGACGTCTGCCAGGTGCACGCGGTCGAAGTCGAAACCAGGCGGCGGGACCGTGCCCGCATTGGTGGTGAAGGTGCTCGTGAAGGGCAGGAATGGCTTCTGGAGGACGTCGATCAAGCCGGAGGTCGTGTTAAGCGTGTACGTCGTGCTCGATCGCAGCGGCTGTGACGGGGTGAACGTGACCAGTGCTCCGGCCGCGTCGGAGTTGTAGACGCCGCTGACCGCCGTCCCGGAACCATCGGTGAGCCGCACGGTCGAGCTGTTGATCGTGGAGAAGTCGACCGGGTGGCTGAGCCCCACGGTGACCGAGGCCGTGACGGGCACATCGGGGGAACCGTCGGACGGGTCCACGGACACCACGCGTCGTGCCGCGTCGCTCGAGTCGATATCGACGTAGTCGATCTTGGTGTTCGTCCCGCCAGCAGCGTCGATCGTCAGCCGACCGTCCGTTACCCCCACCCGCACCGTCGCGGTCTTGTACAGGCTGGTCGGGGTGGGCACGAAGTCGTCGATGGCCACCGTGCCCTCGACCGTCAGCCGGTGCACGCTGTCGGTGTAGATGTCCCCGGCCGCCACCGTCACGTCGTAGGTGCCCGCGGGCACGGCGATCTCCCAGCGACCGGGAATATGCACGCCGGCTGTCGAGGCGGACGTCAGCTGCATGTGGAGGATGGAGTCGAGGCGCTTGTCAGCCGTGACCTTACGGATGCGACCGTTGCCGACCAGCGACAAGGGTGCCGACGAGTCCTGGGCGATCCAGCCGTAGCCGCGGGTGTCGGTGTAGGCCGCGCCGTAGTCCACCTTGTACCCGGGTGCCACCGTCGTCGAGTTGGTCTGGAAGTTGATGCGCGCGGAGAAGGGTCCCGAGGCCGTGGTGAAGGTACTGGTCAACGGCGTGAAGGAAGCCCCGGTCGTGCTCATCAGCCCGGGCGTGACCTGGATCATGAAGCGAGTGCTTGCCCGCAGCGGCGAGGTGGGCGCCAGGATCAGCCGGGAGGCGGACTCCAGGCTGCGGTCGGCGGCGACGGACGCGCCGGTTCCGTCGATGAGCACGACGGACGCGCTCGTCACCGTCGCCGGGTCGATCGGCGAGGAGAAGTCCAGGGCCAGCGCGGCATCAGACGCGACGCTCGTCGTCCAGTCCGGGGGGTCCACTGCAGTGACGACTGGCGCCGTGGTGTCGGCAGCCGAGACGACGTCGACGTAGTCCAGCTTAGTGTTCGTGCCGCCAGCAGCGTCCAGGGTCAGCTTGCCGTCCGTCACCGTCGCACGCACCGTGCGGATCTGGTACATGTCGTTGAGGGCAGGCTTGAAGTCGGTGATCGCCGGCACGCCCTCGACCGAGAGCCTGTTCGTGCTGTCCGCGAAGACGTCACCGACGGCCACCGTCACGTCGTAGCCCCCGTTGGGGACCGCGAGCTCCCACCTGCCGGGCGTGTGCACGCCCGTGAGGGAGGCGTCGGTGAGCTGCATGTGCACGAAGGAGTCGAGTCTCGGGTCCGGTGTCTGGTTACGAACCCGCCCGTTGCCGACGAGGGAGAGCGGCGTCGAAGAGTCCTGGGCTACCCAGCCGTATCCACGGGTGTCGCTGTAGGCCTGGCCATAGTCGATGGAGTACCCGGCCGGCGCCGGAGCCGTCTGCGCCTGGAAGTTCACCTTCGCCGTGAAGCCTGCGGCCTGCGCGTGGACCGGCGAGAACAGGGCTGCGCCCGTCGTCAGGACGGCTGTCGCAGCGACCATTCGTCTGAACATCACTTCTCCAAGGACACGCATGGTGATGAACCGGTCTGCGGACCGGGAGTCCTGAGGCCGGTCGCAGCCGGTCGCCGTAGGGCGAGTACCGCATCGACCGCCTTCTGCGCCTGCGCCGCCATCGCCGCGCGAACGGCGGGCATGGCGGCAACCATCTGGTCGGATCGGGCCAGGGCCCGGCGCACCGCGGAGGCGATGGCCTCGCCGTCGGGCGCGGTGTACTCCGCGGCGTCTCCGAGAGACTCGCGGAGCACGCGGGTGTCACTCGCGACGATCGGCCGGCCGGCTTCCAGCGCCTCGTATGCCGCCCGCTGCATGGTGGCCTCTCGAGTCGTGAGGGCGAGTACGACGTCCGCGCTCGCAAGCAGCTCCGCGTACTGTTCGCGCGGCAGGTAACCGAGCATCCGTACGCCGGATGTCGGCCTCATGTCCGTGTGCTTTCCCGTGACCAGCACGCGCGCCCCCTCACGCGACAAGATCTCCCCGGCGTGGCGGACAGCGCCCATGGGCTCGTCGTCCGCGCCTGAAGCTGGGAACACAGCGTATGGCCGATGGGGGGCTTCTGGCGACTGCCAATTTCGGCCCGGAGCAGTGGGAGGCGCTAACAGTGGGTCATGCATCGTCACGTACCGCGTTCGCGTGGTGTCGACGTCGCGGACCAGCTCGTCGTTGGTGACGATCACGAGGCTGCAGCGGCCCAGAACGATCCGCTGGATCCCTTTTGCCCAAGCCCATCGCGCGTCGTTGAACGTCCCGGAGTGCGCGTCCATCACCACCGCGATGCGCCGTCCAGTGGCCGCGAGAAGGCAGACGAGCGGGTTGAAGACGGGTGGACACATGGCGACGACCACCGAGCCGCGGGGGAGCCGACGGACATATCGCCAGGTGCGCAGGGTGCTCCGCACATATCCCTGTGCCGCCCGCCGCAGGCCGAGCCGAGGCGTCGCCCACGGCATGAAGACCGCGTCGGCACCCAGCGCCCGGGCAACGCCGGCGCTGCGTTCGTTGGAGCGGATCCACGAGACGACGAGGACCTCCGGCGGCCGCGGGGATGTCATGCCCGGATCTCGTCTCTCGTTGCCGGCACCAGCAGCTGGGCGCCGGCGCGGCCTCGAGAGCGGACCCGAGAGGGCAGCAGAGCGAGCAGGATCCACAGCGCGTGGGGGAAACCGGCATCCGTGAAGTACGGGTGGATCAGGTGCATAAAGGTCATGACGATCACCACGGTGGTCAACGTCATGCCCAGCGCCCGGTCCTGGCTCTCCGGGCTCCGCTCGGCCGCTCGGGCGGCCATCCAGATAGCGATCACCAGACCGATGAAGGCCAGCAGAAGCGGCACGCCGCCCCGCATCAACAAGGTGATGTAGAGGGACTCGGTGCTGTCCCAGGTGACCGATGCCGGAACACCCGGTCCGTAGCCCAGGAGCAGGTGTTGGTTCACCACCGGCAGGTACTGGTCACGCCAAACCTGGACCCGGAAGGCCACGTTGGGTGGTAGCCAGCTCTGGGTCGCCTTCAGGGTGTACGTCGGCAGTTTCCCCTCGAGCTGGCCAGACACCCGGCGACTGAGGTTCGGTCCGATCCCAGTGAGGCCGGCGAGTGAGACGCCACCGAGCAACAGCAACAACTTGAACGGCTGCCGGGCCCGGATCGCCAGGATCAGGACGCCCACCATGCCGGCCGCGAGCGTCACCAGCGTGGCCGTGCAGACCAGCGCGATGCCGGCTGCGGCGGTTAGCGGCACGAGCAGTCTGCGGCGCAGCACGGTCTGATCGGGGGTGAAGAGCAGTGCGACCGCCAGCAGGATGATGACGACGAGATAGCCGGCCAGGCTGTGGTAGTGCGCGAAGGGGCCGGTGGCCCGGATGATGCCGGAGGCCCCCGAGCCAGGTGCCGTGACACTGGCGGTCAGGGCAATGATCCAGCCGCGCGTCGGTCCGATGTTGAACTGCTGGAGCACCGTGATCAGAGCCACCGGCGCGCTCGACAGGAGTAGCACCGAGAGGGCCCGGCTCCGTTGCTCTGGTTGCGGGAGGGCCAGGCGAACCGTCCGGTAGAGCAAGAAGAACTGGACAGGCCCAAGGAGCTTGTTGATGTTGTCGGTGCTGAGGCTGTGGCCGTACAGGGTCGCGGTGATCAGTCCCAGCCCCAGGGTCAACGCGACATACAGGGCGGCGAACCCGTCCAGAGCCCGCCACCGCCCATGGGCCGTCCGACCGGCCGTCGTGATCACCAGTGCGGCGGAGCCGGCGATAAGGATCTCCGATATCCGCAGGTTGGGCACCACCAGGCCACGACGCAGCCCCGGTGTGATGGGGGCCAGGGCCACGAGCGCGTACGCGATCGCTGTGGGTCGCGCGAGTCCGACCAGCAGCACTGCGATCGCCACCGCCGTCACGGCCCCGTAGACCGGCCGCACGCTCGTCGCCGCGCCGGTCGCCGCGGCGCAGGCCACGACGACAAGCCACGTCGGGACGAGGGACAGCACCGACTCGAGTGGTGTGCGCGATTCGCGATCCGGACTCTTGGCCGGTTCCCCGAGCGGTGGAGCGACGACGGTCGTTGTCACGGAGTTCTTCTTCCGCTCAACGGCCCGAGGGCTCGCGGCGGCGCTGCGCAACCTTGGCGGCGCGTCCCGGCGCCCTCTTCGCAGGAGTCTTGGCCGCCGGCTTCCCGTCGTGCCCGCCGTGACGCGGCACCACCAGGCACCACAGGGGAGAGGCGCCGAGCTCGAGGAGGGCGCGACGCTGTCTCTTGACCTCGGCGAGGGGGGCCCCCTCGCCGGCCACGATGACGGTGCTGTCCGCCTTCAGGGCCGCGAGGCCGATCGCGCTCGAGTCGTCGTACGTCACGAGCGTCAACGCGGCCCCCTTGTCGGCCGGCGACGATTGATCGGACGTGTCGTCGGCCTGGCGGACTACGCGGACTGGTCGCGACCCAGCAACCGCTGCCTCGATGAGACGCCGCCCGGCGGCGTTGGCCGCGCCGCGCGACATCGGGCCGGACTCCACCAGCGCGATCCGCGCCGGCGAGGGATTGAGGTCAGCCCAGCGTTGGAGCATGGCGGCGAGCTGGGCGGTGTCTGCCCGCCGCAAGGACGTCACCGGTGTTCCGACCGCCTCGCCGACGGTGTCCTCGTCATCGACCCTGGGGTCGGCGCGGTCCAGAGCCACCGCTAGGACGATTCCCAGCGCCAGCCCGAGCAGCAGGGCGAGCCGCAACACAGGTGTACCGGACTGCTGAATCGCCTGGGCCTGACTCACGTCGCGCACGACGATGACGCTCTGGGGGGCGATCGCTTGCGACACAGGTCGAGGTCCGGTCACGGCGGCGATCAGGGCGCCGACGGCACTCGTCGCCTCGTTGGCGGAGTCCCCGGTGTAGCTGACCCGGAGGAGGGCGGTCAGCTGCAGCGTCGTGACCGAGAGCCGGCTCTTTGCGGTGTCCACGTCGACCCCCGCGGCGCGGGCGACCGCGGGCAGGATGGTGCCGTCCTCGCTAATGACTGCGGCATACGTCGGAGCCGTACGCAGCGGGTCCTTCCCTGACTCGTTCACGACGAGCAGGGCGTCCGACTGCCACGAGCGGTGCGAAGCGGACTGTCCACCCGCCAGGAACTGTGCGGCCAGCACGGTAATGGCCAAGGCCAGCGCGACGATCCAGAGTCGGCGCAGCACGCGGGGGCGGAGGTGCGACCAGGTCGCCCTCATCGCCGCGCCAGGCGCGACCCGCGCAGCGCGCTCCTCATCCCGAGCGACGGATCCGGTGACACACCGTCACCCCCCACGACACAAAACACCAGAACCCCCCACGTCGAACACCCCGTATG
>JAVEDB010000026.1 GCA_030841185.1 Actinomycetota bacterium | reverse complement strand
ACCGCGGGCGGCGCCGGAAAGCCCGTGCAGGGCGGCCTCAAGGTGTGCTGGTCGACCGACGCCGCGCAGGCCCGCAAGACGGTGCACCGGCTCTGGCCGAACTCCGGGCTCGCGGGCGAGCTTTCCCAGGTGCTTCGCACCCCGGAGCACTTCGAGCAGGCCAGCTCGATCGTGACCGAGGAGATGGCGGCGAAGGGTACGCCGTGCGGCGGCGACGTGACGGAGCACGTGACGGCGGTCAAGGCCTACGTCGACGCCGGCTTCGACGAGGTCTATGTGAACCAGATCGGTCCGGACCAGCAGGGCTTCTTCGACTTCTACCGGGACGAGGTCCTGCCCCGGTTGCGCTGAGAGGCCAGCGCCAGCGTGGTGACCCCCGCCTCGCGTACGGCAGCCAGCGCCTCACCGTCCACGGTCGTGACACCCGTCCGGTGACACCAGAGGCAGGTGAAGACCGCCTCGCCCGAACCGGCGTCGAGCTGCTCGACGTGGGCGAGCAGCCGCCGGGCTGGGATCACCAGCTCGGCCCGGCAACGCGGGCAAATCACAGCGAATTGGGACATGACGACCTCCTGTCCAACCTTCGGGCGCGGAGTCGGCGCCCCCCATCGGCCGCCTATATTGCCGTGATCGTCGGAACAATGAGGAGAAACGCGTGCGGTTGCTGCTGATCGGCGCGCCGGGGTCGGGCAAGGGGACCCAGGCGGAACGACTGGCTGACCACTTCGGCCTGACCCACATCTCCAGCGGCGACCTGCTGCGGCGCCACGTGGAGGAGGGTTCGAAGCTCGGCCAGGCCGTCCAGCGCTACGTCTCCCGCGGCGACCTGGTCCCGGACACGCTGGTGATGGACGCCCTGCGCAAGCCCGTGGTCGCCGCCAGCGAGAGCGGGGGCTACATCCTCGACGGGTTCCCCCGCACAGTGGAACAGGCCGAGCTGGCCCGCGCGACGGCGAAGGAGCTGGGCGTCGACGCGCAGGTTGCCGTGCACCTCGACGTGCCCCGGGAAGAGCTGATCCGCCGGCTGCTGGCGCGCGGACGGGGAAGTGACGACACCGAGGACGTCATCAACCACCGCCTCGAGGTGTACGACCAGCACACGGTCCCGATGCTCGACTACTACGCGCAGCGGGCCGAGCTGGTGAGGGTTGACGGCTCGCGTTCGCCGGACGAGGTGACCAAAGAGCTGATCACCGAGCTCGAAAAGGTCCAGCGGTCGCTTACGCTCTAGTCCATGGCATACACCCCCCCGAGCGGCTGGGTCGAGGAGCTGGACAAGGCCGACCTCGGTCCACGCAGCTCGGCGTTCCATCGGGACGAGCACTGCTCGGCGGTCGTCAACCCGGACCGGCTGCGGCCCGTCGACAAGCCCTACAGCGCAAAGCTGTGCCCGACCTGCGCCAAGCGCTCGCACTGAGATCCACCCTTACGGTCGTTCGTCCCGGCCCCGCTGCGTAGGCTTGACACCGTCGACGGTGCTCCTCCTCGACGTACGGCCTCATGTCCTCGCCCCCGCGGAGGGAACCTCGCCCGATGAGTGATGCGGCGAACTACCGGCTGAGCCAGCTGGACACTCTCGAGGCCGAGTCGATCTTCATCTTCCGGGAGGTGGCGGCCGAGCTGGAGCGGCCGGTGCTGCTGTTCTCCGGCGGCAAGGACTCCATCGTCATGCTGCGCCTCGCCGAGAAGGCCTTCGCCCCGGCGCGGATCCCGTTCCCCGTGATGCACGTGGACACCGGACACAATTTCCCCGAGGTGCTCGAGTTCCGGGACAAGCGGGTCCAGGAGCTCGGCGTCAACCTCGTCGTCGCCAGCGTCCAGGAGGCCATCGACCGCGGCCTCGTGCACGAGCAGCCGGACGGCTCACGCAACCGACTGCAGACGCCGGTGCTGCTCGAGGCCCTGGAGGAGAACCAGTTCCGCGCCGCGTTCGGCGGTGCGCGCCGAGACGAGGAGAAGGCCCGGGCCAAGGAGCGGATCTACTCCTTCCGTGACGAGTTCGGCCAGTGGGAGCCCAAGAGTCAGCGGCCGGAGGTGTGGAACCTGTTCAACGGCCGGGTGCATCCCGGCGAGAACATCAGGGTGTTCCCCCTCTCCAACTGGACCGAGCTCGACGTGTGGGAGTACATCGCGCGCGAGTCCCTCGAGGTGCCGTCGATCTACTTCGCGCACAGGCGCGAGGTGTTCGACCGCGATGGGATGCTCTACGGCGTCAACGAGCACTGCCGCCCGGCGCCGGGACAGGCCACGTTCACCGAGTCGGTGCGCTACCGGACCGTCGGCGACGCGACGCTGACAGCGGCGGTGCGCTCCGACGCCGACTCGGTCGAGAAGGTGATCGCGGAGACAGCGACGAGCAGGCTGACCGAACGCGGCGCCACCCGGGGCGACGACAGGTTCAGCGAAGCCGCGATGGAAGACCGCAAGCGCGAAGGGTACTTCTGACGTGGACATCCTCCGGATCGCCACGGCTGGCTCCGTCGACGACGGCAAGAGCACGCTCATCGGACGGATGCTGCTCGACACCAAGACCGTCTTCCAGGATCAGCTGGAGTCCGTCGAGCGGGCGAGCATGCAGCGCGGCGACGACTACGTCGACCTGGCCCTGCTGACCGACGGTCTGCGAGCCGAGCGCGAGCAAGGCATCACCATCGACGTCGCATACCGCTACCTCGCCACCCCGCGGCGAAAGTTCATCATCGCCGACACCCCGGGACACATTCAGTACACCCGCAACATGGTCACCGGCGCGTCGACGGCCGACCTGGCGCTGATCCTCGTCGATGCCCGTAAGGGCCTGGTCGAACAGAGTCGGCGGCACGCCTTCCTCGCGACGATGCTGCAGGTGCCGCACCTCGCCCTGTGCGTCAACAAGATGGACCTCGTTGACTTCTCGCAGGAGGTCTACGACCGGATCGTCGATGAGTTCGAGGACTTCGCCACCCGGCTGAACGTCCGCGACCTGCGGGTGATCCCGGTGTCCGCATTGCACGGCGACAACATGGTGAGCCACTCCCCGCGGATGCCGTGGTACGACGGCCCCACCCTGTTGCACCACCTCGAGAATCTGTACGTCGCATCCGACCGCAACTTCATCGACGTCCGGTTCCCCGTGCAGTTCGTGATCCGACCGAAGTCGCTCGCCCATCACGACTACCGGGGCTATGCGGGGCAGATCGCCGGAGGAGTACTCAAGGCCGGTGACGAGGTGATGGTCCTTCCGTCGGGACTGACCTCACGGATCGCCTCCGTGGCAACGGCGGACGGTCCCGTGGAGGAGGCGTTCGCGCCGATGTCGGTCGTGGTGCAGCTCGAGGACGAGCTCGACATCTCCCGCGGCGACATGATCTGCCGGGTCAACAACGCACCCACGGTGGCCCAGGACCTCGAAGCCCTGGTGTGCTGGATGGCCGAGGAGCCGCTCGAGCCGGGCCAGAAGCTCGCGATCAAGCACACGACGCGCACCGCTCGCGCCGTGGTCAAGGAGCTCCGCTACCGCCTCGACGTGAACACCTTGCACCGGGACGAGTCAGCGGACCGGCTCGGCCTCAACGACATCGGTCGCATCAAGCTGCGCACGACCCAGCCGCTGCTCTGCGACCCCTACAGCCGCAACCGGCTGACCGGCGCCTTCATCCTGATCGACGAGAGAACCAACCGGACGGTGGCGGCAGGCATGATCGCTGCCGCGTCGTGAACCGGACGTGACGACGGCGGGTTCCGGCGCCGACCTGCCCGTGGTCGTCGCCACTGACCAGGAGCTCGCCGCCCTCAAGATGGAACTCCGCGGGATCCGGCTGCGGCCCGGTGCCGACACCGTCGAGCTGACCGTCACGGCGCATGAGGCCGAGCAGGCCGCTCAGACGGGCTCCCTGATCGTGGCCGACGAGGAGGGGCATCCGCTCGCGACCGTGACGGCGGTGCGCATCGAGACCGGGGCCGCGGGGACGCTGACGGCCCGTGGGACTGCGCGCCCCACGGATCCCGACGCGTGGATCGGGCCGGACACCCGTGGCGCCCGCCTGGTCATCGCACACCGACCGTTGCTGCTTTCCGACACCGAGGAACTCCGCGCCGAGCGCGGCAGCACGGTCGTCATCGTTCCCACCGCCGGGCCGTCGCCGGACGGGCTGCCGGCGGCCGTGCTCGAAGGGGTGATCCGGGCGGCGCTGGACGGGACCGCCGTCCGGGTCCTCCCGCTCGAGATCGCCTGGCAGCTAGGGGCGCCCGCCGACCAGGCGGCGGCCCTCGCCGAGACGCTGGGAGCTGCGTCCGTCGCCGTGCTCGACCCCGCCGACCCAGGCTGGACCCGGCTGCTGGCCGCGCTCGACGACGAAGGCCCGGCGCCGGCACTGGCGGCGGAGGCGGTGCTGACCGGCCTGCGACGCTGGCGCAGCCCGCTGGCGCGTCGCGGCCTCGTCGTACTGTTCACCGGTCTCTCCGGGTCCGGGAAGTCGACCCTCGCCCAGGGTCTGACCAGGTGGCTGGCCGACAACGGGAGGTCGGTCAGCCTGCTGGACGGCGACCGGGTGCGCCGGCTGCTTTCCGCGGGCCTCGGCTTCGACCGCGCGAGCCGCGACCTCAACGTGCGGCGGATCGGCTTCGTGGCCGCCGAGGTGGCCCGGCACGGCGGTGTCGCCGTGTGCGCGCCGATCGCCCCGTACGCCGAGAGCCGTGCCGCCGTCCGCGCCCTGGCCGCCGAGGTGGGCGACTTCGTCCTGGTGCACGTGAGCACGCCGCTGGAGGAGTGCGAGCGGCGCGACGTCAAGGGGCTCTACGCACGAGCCCGGACCGGAGAGCTTCCGAGCTTCACGGGCATCAGCGATCCGTACGAGGTCCCCGGCGACGCCGACGTCACGCTGGACACGTCGCGTCTCAGCGAGCACGATGCGCTGGCACGGCTCACCGGGTTCCTCCGCGCCCGCGGTTGGATCGGCGGCGCGGCGAACCCCTGATCCCCCGCAGGCACGAAGCCATGGCGCCGCACCGCATCTTTCCCCGACGACCGGCATCGATCCGGTCACGATCACGCCACGATCATGGCCGACCCATGACGGCTGCAGTCGATGTGACGAGACTGTGCGACGCACCTGGGCCCGACATGGTCAGCGCCCCCGAGGAGGTTCGCCCCGTATGACCGCCCCGCTGGAGGTCTCCGGCTCGGACACGACCGCCACGCCCGAGGCGGTCCTGCAGGGCGGCGACATCGTCGGACGGTCGCTCGGACAGATCGCCTGGCGACGGCTCAAGCGGGACAAAGTCGCCCTGACGGGCGCGGGTGTGGTCCTGTTCCTGATCCTGGTCGCCATCCTCGCGCCGTGGATCGTGAAGCTGCTCGGCCACCCGCCGAACGAGTTCCACTACCCGGTGGTCAACGCGGACACCCAGGTGCCGTCAGGGAAGTACGGCGGGGTCAGCCGGCACTTCCTGTTCGGCGCCGAACCGGTCAACGGTCGCGACCTGTTCAGTCGCGTCATCTACGGCTCGCGGATCTCCTTGCTCATCGCGTTCCTGGCCACCTTGCTCTCGGTGGTCATCGGCGCCGTGATGGGTGTGGTGGCGGGCTATTTCGGGGGCTGGGTCGACACCATCATCAGCCGGTTGATGGACATCTTCCTGGCCTTTCCCCTGCTCCTGTTCGCGATCGCGCTCGCCGGGGTCGTGCCGGACCAGGCGTTCGGGCTTGCCGGCAACAATCTGCGGATCGCCGTCATCATCTTCATCATCGGTTTCTTCAACTGGCCCTACGTCGGGCGGGTGATCCGTGGCCAGACCCTGTCGCTGCGGGAACGCGAGTTCGTGGAGTCCGCGCGCAGCCTCGGGGCGCGCGGACCGTACATCCTCGCGCGGGAGGTGCTCCCCAACCTGGTCGCGCCGATCCTCGTCTACGCGACCCTGTTGATACCGACGAACGTCCTCTTCGAGGCGGCCCTGTCGTTCCTCGGCGTGGGCCTTCGACCACCCCAGGCCACGTGGGGCGGCATGATCTCCGATGCGACCCACTGGTATCAGATCGATCCCTGGTTCATGGTGTCGCCGGGACTCGCCATCTTCGTCACCGTGCTCGCGTTCAACCTCTTCGGTGACGGCCTCCGTGACGCTCTCGACCCGAGGGCGCGATGACAACCACCAAGCTCCGGTCAACCCGGTGTTCCACAACAGAGGGGTGTTTGAAGAAATGACACGAAATCGGATGGTGTCGGCGATCGCGCTGAGCGCAGCCATCGCCCTGAGCCTCGCCGCGTGCGGCGGGAACAGCTCATCGAACAAGTCGACTACCAAGGCAGCGTTCAACGCGGGCGTCAACAAGGTCTTCAACGCCTCGGACACCAAGGGCGGCACGCTGCGGTTCGCCAACTCCGGCGACTGGGACTCCCTCGACCCGGCCGACACCTACTACGGCTACTCGTGGGACTTCATTCGCAACTACGGGCGCACGCTGACGGTGTTCAAGGCGGCGCCGGGTGCGGCCGGCGCCCAGCTTGTACCGGACCTCGCCGAGAGCCTCGGGAAGCCGAGTGCGGACGCGAAGACCTGGACGTACAAGATCCGCAAGGGCGTGAAGTTCGAGGACGGCACCGTCGTGACGTCGAAGGACGTCAAGTACGCCGTGGAGCGCTCACTCGACAAGGACACCTTCCCCAACGGACCGACGTACTTCAACGACTTCCTGGACCTGCAGGGCTACACCAGCCCCTACAAGGACACCGATCCCAACAAGCTGGGGCTGAAGGCGATCGAGACGCCTGACGACAACACGATCATCTTCCATCTCAACCAGCCGTTCTCCGGCATGGACTACTTCGCGCAGCTGCCAGCCACCATCCCGGTGCCGGCCGCGAAGGACACCGGCACGAAGTACAAGGAGCACGTCGTCTCCTCGGGGCCGTACATGTTCCAGAGCAACCAGCTGGGCAAGAGCTTCACGTTGGCGCGCAACAAGTACTACGACCCGAAGACCGATCCGGACTCCGGCCGCAAGGCCCTACCGGACAAGATGGTCGTCGAGCTCAACGTCAACGCTGACGACATCGACAACCGGCTGATCTCCGGTGCCCTCGACATCGCCATCGAGGGCACAGGAGTCCAGCCCGCGTCCCAGGGCAAGATCCTCAACGACGCGGCCCTCAAGGCCAAGGCGGACTCCGCGGTGATCGCTCGCCTGTGGTTCACCGTCCTGAACGCGGACGTGGCACCGCTGGACAACATCCACTGCCGCAAGGCCGTCCTCTACGCGGCCGACAAGACCGGCTACCAGCGGGCCTACGGCGGATCCACGGGTGGCGAGATCGCCACCAACCTGCTGCCGCCGGTGATCCCCGGCTTCCAGAAGATCGACCTGTACGAGGCGGGTACCAAGCCGGACGGAGACACCGCCAAGGCGAAGCAGGAGCTGGCGGCATGCGGGCAGCCGAACGGCTTCTCGACCAACATCTCCTACCGAGCCGAGCGGCCCAAGGAGAAGGCGACGGCCGAGGCGCTGCAGCAGTCCCTCGCCAAGGTCGGCATCAAGCTGACGATCAAGAACTACCCCCTGGCCGACTACACCAAGCTGTACGCCGGCAAACCCGACTACGCCAAGGCCAACAAGCTCGGCTTGATGATCTACGGGTGGGGGGCGGACTGGCCGGACGGCTTCGGCTTCCTCCAGCAGATCGTCGACAGCCGGGTCATCCGCCCGGCCGGCAACACGAACCTCGGCGTCAAGATCCCGGCGGTCGATGCGCTGATCGACAAGGCGCTGAAGACGACGGACCAGGCCGAGCGGGAGAAGATCTGGCCCGAGATCGACCGCACAGTGATGGAGAACGCGTCGATGCTTCCCGGTGTCTGGGCCAAGGGGCTGCTGTTCCGGCCCTCGAACCTGACGAACGTCTTCGTCAACGACGGTTTCGGGATGTACGACTACGTCACGATCGGGGTCAAGCAGTAGGTCACAGGTAGTCAGCACGAGCAAGAGGTAGGTGAAGGCAACGGTGACCGGCGGTCCTGCCCGGAACACGTGCAGGACCGCCGGCCGCCGGGCCGAACAGAGTGCGTGCTTACGTCATCCGGCGTGTGATCGCGGCAGTGTTCCTGCTGCTCGTGGTCAGCGCCGTCGCGTTCGCCATCTTCTTCCTGGTGCCGCGCCTCGGCGGCGCCAACGCTGACGACCTCGCGTCCCGGTACGTCGGGAAGAGTGCCGGTCCGGCACAGATCCATGCCACTGCCGTGCGGCTCGGGTTCACCGACCCGATCTACGTGCAGTACGGACGGTTCGTCAAAGGTCTCGTGCTCGGGGCGGACTACGACACCGGCCCCACCACCGAGCACTGCCCGGCTCCCTGCCTCGGCTATTCCTTCCTCACCCAGAACCCGGTGCTCCCCGACCTGTTGGACCGGTTGCCGGTCACCGTGTCGCTGGCGTCGGGAGCGGCTGTGCTCTGGCTCGTCGGCGGTGTCGCTACCGGCGTACTTTCCGCGTTGAAGCGCGGCAGTGGCTTCGACCGGGCGGCGATGGGGGTCGCCCTCGCGGGTGTCTCACTACCCATCTTTTTCACCGGCCTGCTGTCCCTGTCGATATTCAGCTACTCCTTGGGCTGGACGGCACCCGGAGGCACCAACCCGATGGACGCGAGCACCCCATGGGAGTGGGCCTACGACTTGATCCTGCCGTGGATCACGCTGGCCTTCCTCTACGCGGCGGCGTACGCGCGACTCACCCGGGCCGGCATGCTCGAGACGATGAACGAGGACTTCATCCGCACGGCGCGGGCCAAGGGCCTGCCGGAGCGGACTGTCGTCGTCAAGCACGGTCTGCGCGCAACCCTGACCCCGATCCTCACCATCTTCGGGCTCGATCTTGGTCTGCTGCTCGGTGGCGCGGTGCTCACCGAGACGACGTTCTCCCTGCCAGGGATCGGCCAGTACGCCGTGGTGGCGATCACCAACAACGATCTGCCCAAGGTGCTGGGCGTGACGTTGTTCGGGGCGTTCTTCATCGTGATCGCGAACCTCGTCGTCGACCTTCTCTACGCCGTGGTGGACCCGCGCGTTCGCACCCGGTAGCCCTAGTGCTTCGGCGGCCGGCGCCCCATGAAGCCGAGCAGCCGGTCGAGGGCCGACGAGTCCTCGGGCACCTCGATCTCGGGGCCGAACGCCTTTCCAGGCCCCCGGTACTCCTCGGGCAGCGTCTTCTTCGCGTGGTCGAGGGCCGCCTCGAGCTCGTCGTCCGAGAACGGCACCGGTTGACCGGTGGCCAACGCCAGGTCACATCCGTGCGTGACGTACTCCATCAACGTCATCGACAGCACCATCTGGCCCGGCAGCTCCGGCCCGCTGAGCCGCACCTGGCGGTCCACCCCGCCCTCCCGCCACCCGCGAACGAGCTCATCGGCCGCGGTCTGGAACTCCGCCGCCGGCCGCTTGCTCTCGTAGCTGGTGGGGTCACTGTCCGAGGTCCTGCCGGCGGCAGACGCGGCGAACACCTGCGCCCAGCCGACGATGTGGTTGACCAGGGTCCGTACGTCGTACTCGGGGCACGCCGTTGACGCATTCATCGTGTCGGGCGGGACCGCGGCTAGCAGGTCGGCATCCTTTTCGAGGACTGTCTCCAAGACGTCGATATCGGTCATGGTCGGCTCTTTACCCGTCCGCCACGGTTCGCACGGTTTCGAGGGGGTAATTTTCACCAGAACGTCCGAATCGACAACACGAGAGGTTGCGCGATGGCAATGCCGCGCAACCTGCCTCAGCCGGCGTTCCGGGCCGTCTACCCGGCCGTGGCCAAGTCAGCCACCCTGGCCCGCCGTGCCGTCCAGGGTTACTGCGCGGACTGGGGGCGGGATGCGGTCGCCGACGAAGCCGCCCTCGTCGTGACCGAGCTGGTTGCCAACGTGGTGCGGCACGCTCACACGGACATCGACGTGCAGGTGCTGCGCACGCCCCACGGCGTACGGCTGGAAGTCAGCGACGGGTCCACGCACCTTCCCGTTCGGCGTAAGGCCGGCCCACTCTCCGACGGCGGTCGAGGCCTCGGGCTCGTCGACATGCTGTCGGCAAGCTCCGGAGTGGACGCACGCTCGGACGGCAAGACCGTCTGGGCGGAGCTGGAGTAGGTGACACCAGGCGGGCTTCACCCGTTTGGGCCTGAAAATGCAGGTCAAGCGACGACGATGAATACGTCATGAACCTCCCCCCCTTCGCCCTGCTGATCGACGACGGCCGTGACTGCTGGATGACTCCGGCCGAGGCCGCCGCCTATACCAGGACCGGGCCGGCCGCGGTGAACCGCGCTCTGCTCGCCCGGGAGCTCGGCGGGATCCAGACGCCCGCCGGGGGAGACACCGCCTACCTGGTGGCGAAGGGTGACCTCGACCGCTGGGTCGAGCGCCGCCAGGAGCGGGCTCTGCGGGCGGCGCCGCACAACTAGCCGACGGCGGGCCTCGGTTCGACGCCTTGCGTGTGTAAGGCCTGGCTTCCTGGGCATGACACCCGGGCGCCGACGCTGGATCGGCCAACCGCTGGCCAAGGAGACACCATGATCGTGCTGGGCGTCATTCTGATTCTTCTCGGGCTTCTCGTCTCGAGCCTGCACATCCTGTTCATCCTCGGGATCATCCTGCTCGTCCTGGGGCTGATCCTGAACTTCGTGCCGCTCGGCGGGACGCGGCGCCGCTTCTACTGACCGCGCGGCCGCTCGTAGCGGAGCATGACGACGCCGTTGCCGAAGACCCGGGTCTCCGCGAGGGCGAGGGCCAAGCGCGGCTGTGACGGCTCGAACATCGGTTTGCCCTTCCCGATCGCGACCGGGTGCACGTAGAGCCGGTACTCGTCGACCAGGTCGAGCCGTTGGAAGCTGGCGGCGACCTCGGCCCCACCCAGGGCCAGGTCGCCGCCGGTTTCTGCTTTGAGCGCGTTGACCTCATCGGCGTCCACGTCGCGGGCGATGGTGGCGTTCCAGTCGACGTGCTCCAGGGTGCGGGAGTAGACGATCTTTGGCATGTCCCGCCAGATCCGGGCGAACTCCACGATCGTGGGCGCGCTGGCGGGATCCTTGTCGGCCGTGGGCCAGAACCCTGCCATCAGCTCGTACATCACCCGCCCGTTCAGGAAGGCGCCCATCCGGCTGAGGTGGTCGTTGAAGTAGCTGTGCAGCTCGTCGTCGACCAGGTGCCAGTCGAGCTCACCCTCCGGCCCGGCGATGAAGCCGTCCACAGAGATCGACATCGCTACCACGATCTTTCCCATCCGGGTCTCCTCGATCTCGCGGGGCCGACAACGCCGCGATCCTGCCCGATGGCCGTCCCGACCGGTTGGCGGGGGACCGCGCGGGGAACGAGGTTCCCGTCAGCGCGGCCTGTGAGGGGCCGGACCTGATTTCGCCCCTGGAGCACCCATGACAGGTCACGCCGCAGGCACCATCCGCACTCAGCCTCGGGGGCGCCTGCGCCTGGTGGCCCTGGCCGGCGCCGCGGCCCTCCTCGGCGCGACCGCCGTCCCCGTGCACGCGGCACTGGCCGCGGCGGACGCTCCCGGCTCCCCCGGCGCCGCGGCGACCTGGACCACCGGCGACAAGGAGGGCCTCGGCACCTCCGTGACCTCGACGTCGAAGGTCTGGTACACCCTGACCGGCGGGACGATGAGCGAGGTCTACTACCCGAGCGGCGACACCCCCAACGTGCGGGAGCTGCAGTTCGCGGTCACGGACGGCCAATCGTTCGTCCAGCGCGAGACCGACGACACCGTGACCCGCACGATCTCGCTCTCGGACCCGCAGTCGCTGACCTATCGGCAGGTCAGCACAGACACGACCTCGCGTTGGCGGCTGACGAAGACCTACGTCACGGACCCGGCGGGATCGTCGGTGCTCGTCGACCTGCAGTTCGACACGCTCGCCGGCGGTCCCTACCAGCTCTTCGCGCTGTACGACCCTTCGCTGGCCGGCGACTCGGTGAATGACAGCGGCTCGACGGTCGGCTCGGCACTCGTCGCGAGCGACGGCCACGTCTCCGGCGCCCCCATCGCCAGCGCCCTGGTGTCCTCGCCCGCATTCACCAAGACCTCCACCGGGTACGTCGGCACCTCCGACGGGTGGACCGATCTGGCGGCCCACCGCTCACTGACGACGACGTACTCCCAGGCCGGTCCCGGGAACATCGCGCAGGTCGGTCAGCTCGCGCTCGGGGCAGGCAGCACGCACGCCACGCTGGCGCTCGGGTTCGGCGGTACGACGAGTGCGGCGCTTACGACGGCGCTAGGGAGCCTGTCCAAGCCGTTCGGTTCGACTCGCGGCAGCTATCAGTCCGGCTGGCACAAGTACCTGCTCGGCCTGAAGGCCGCGCCCGCGATGACCGTCGCCCTGACGACGCAGTACTGGGTCTCGGTCATGACCGTGAAGGCGCACGAGGACAAGACCTACCCCGGTGCGTTCATCGCGTCGCTGACGATCCCGTGGGGCCAGGCCGCGAACGCGGCCAATGGCGCGGGCGGATACCACTACGTCTGGGCCCGCGACGAGTACGAGCAGCTCAGCGGGCTGCTTGCCGCCGGTGACACCGCAGCGGCCCAGCGCGGCGTCCAATGGCTGTTCACCCGGCAGCAGCAGGCCGACGGGCACTTCCCACAGAACTCCAAGGTCGACGGCACACCGGTCCAGACCAACGTCCAGATGGACGAGACCGCCTATCCGATCGTGCTCGCCTGGCTCGCTGGCACCGTCGACGCCACGTTCTACCGCGCGCACATCGCCAAGGCCGCCGACTACCTCGTCGCTCACGGACCGACGACGCCGCAGGAGCGCTGGGAGGAGACCGGCGGCTACAGCGTGTCGACGATTCCCGACGAGATCGCCGGGCTCACGGCGGCAGCCGACATCGCCAAGCGCGCCGGCGACACCGCGGGGGCCGCCATCTACCAGGCGACTGCGGACTCGTGGCAGCGGCAGGTCGAGAAGTGGCTCTACACGACGACGGGACCGCTGTCCGACGGCAAGTACTACGAGCGGATCAACTCCTCGGGCAACCCGAACGACGGGGCCTCACGCGACTTCGGGAACGGCGCCGGACAGCATCCGGAGAACAGCGTCGTCGACGCCGGGTTCCTCGAGCTCACCCGCCTGGGCGTCAAGGCACCGAACGACCCGTACGTCGCGCACTCGCTGCTCGCCGTGGACCAGTCCATCAAGGTGGCGACCCCGAGCGGCCCGATGTGGCGCCGCTACACCTACGACGGGTACGGCGAGAAGGCGGACGGCTCACCGTGGGACGGCACCGGCATCGGGCGCCCGTGGCCGCTGCTCTCCGGTGAGCGCGGCGAGTACGTGCTTGCCAACGGCGGCAACGCCTCGGCGTACCTGCAGACGATGGCCAACGCGGCGAACGCGGGCTACATGATCCCGGAGCAGGTGTGGGACCAGGCCGATCCGACCAGCTACGGACACGTGTTCGGCGAGGGCACCGGATCCGCTGCGCCGTTGTCATGGGCGATGGCGCAGTTCGTGCGGCTCGCGCAGGGCATCGCCGCGGGGCGGCCGGTCGACACGCCATCCGTGGTTGCCAGCCGCTACGCCACCGGCCACGTCCCGTCGGCGCCGGCACTCACAGTGACCAGTCCCACCGACCTCAGCACCACGAGCGGCCGCACCGTCCACGTCACCGGTACGACGAGCGGCACGGCGATCTACGTGTCGGTCAACGGCGTCAAACAGAGCGTGCCGCTCAGCGGCGGGGCCTTCGACGTCGTCGTGACTCTGCCCGAGATCAGCAACCAGATCGTGGTCGCCGCTGTCGCGGCGGATGGTGGGACCGCGGAGCAGGTCCGGACCGTGCTGGCGTTCGGGGCCCGAGTGGGCGGCGTCACTGACCCGGTCGGCGACGACAACGGTCCGGGCAGCTACGTGTACCCGACCGACGGCGCGTTCAACAGCGGGAGCATGGACCTGACGGGCTTCGACGTCTACCGCGACGGCGATGTCGTCCGCATGGTCACCAAGGTGGCTGGCGCCATCAACAACCCGTGGGGTGGCAACGGGATGAGCACCCAGCGGCTGAACATCTACGTGCACGACTCGGCAGACACGTCCGTGACCTCGACGCCACTGCTGCCCGGCACAAACATGAACGGCGCCGGTCCGTGGAGGAGGGCGATCGTCGCGGACGGTCGGTACCAGACCAGCACCTACGGGGAGGGCGTCTACGGCCCCGGGCTCAACCGAGTGGGTGACGCGGACCTGCAGGTGATCCCGGTGAGCCGGCAGATCGTGGTGTCGATGCCAGCATCGACGTTCGGGACGACCGATCTCGCAGCGGCGCGCTACCAGGTGTCGATGTTCAGCGACGCCGAGGATGGCGAGGGCATCGGGAACATCCGGCCCGTCTACAGCCTCGCCTGCTGGAACGGCGCGAACGGCTGCGAGTGGTGGGTCAAGAGCTACCGGTTCGGTGGCGGCGCCGGTGACTGGGACGGCAGCGCCTCCCACGACACGGACACCAGGGACCCCAACGCCATCGACATCATCAGCGGCTCGACAGCGCAGTCCACGGCGATGAACTGGACGGCCGGGGCGCCGGTCTCGGTCCCGTACGTGCCCATCACCCCCTAACCCGCCCAAGATCGCTAGTTGTGGGCGAAAGCCGGACTGGGCTTCGGTCTTTGCCCGGAACTAGCGATCATCAGTGGCGAGGTTGGCTGCTTAGTCAGTTCGGGCCATTGAGCTCAGGCACCCCCCGGGGACAAGGTGTCCGGGAGCGGCGGTGCGGCCTGGTCCGGAGGGGGGACGTCCCGGGAGGTCGCACCGCTCGCCACGTGCCCGACTTCGGTCTCTGGCCGAGGTCCACCTGCTCCTCGCTCTCCCCCACCCCCCTGGGGAGAGCGAGGCCGCGCAGATGCCGCGCGTCGAGCCCGGGGTGCTGACTTGCAGGTCAGGTGTGGTGGGCCCCGCGGGGGTCGAACCCGCAACCCACGGATTAAAAGTCCGCTGCTCTGCCATTGAGCTAGAGGCCCGCTGTGCGCGTCCAACCCTAGGGCAACGGACGTTCGAGACGTCTTGCAATAGACGGGCCGCGTTCACCATCACGACTGGTTGCCTCGCTACGGCGGTCGGCGCTATTCGGCGGCGGGTGCGCCGGTGACGTCGTACAAGTGATGGAGGGGGTCGTGCACGAGGTAGCGGGCAAATGTCGCAATCGTGAAGCGTGAACCGTCGTCCCGCGCTCCCGTTCGCTGCCACTGGCTACCCGTGACCGTGGCGAAGCGATCCGCCAACCCGGTCCCGGCTGCAGCGAGCTCGGCTGCCACCGTCGCGGGGTCCTGCTCGCCGTACCGGTCCTCGACCGCCGTCTTGTCCTGGTCCCAGTCGGGGAACAACGGGTCATCGCGAGTGAGCATCAGCTGCAGCCGCATGTCGAAGAGCCGAAAGACGTCCCGGACGTGGCAGCCGTACTCGAGCGGTGACCAGGTGCCCGGCGACGGCCGGGCCGCGACTGAAGGCCCCGCGCGGAGCACCTGCTGCCAGGACGGGATGCACTCGCGCAGCATCCCGGCCACCTGGGCAGGCTCGATGTCGCGGGTGTCCAGCCCGCACTCCGGGCACCGTCGCTCCAGGACCCAGGTCCAGTTCTTGGTGTCGGGGACGATGCCGCCGGAGGAACTGGTCATCTAGGAACTGTAGAGCGAAACGCAGAAGGGCCCCGCCGAGACCGGTGGGGCCCTTCTGTGGTGCTAACCAGGTGCGGTCAGTGTCAGACCGGGCGAACGTTCTCCGCCTGCGGGCCCTTCGGGCCCTGCGTGACGTCGAACTCGACCCGCTGGTTCTCATCGAGAGAGCGGTAGCCGTCGGCCTGGA
>JAVEDB010000273.1 GCA_030841185.1 Actinomycetota bacterium | reverse complement strand
GCCGTCTGCTGAACCTGAACCCGACGCAGCAGGGCGTCCTGTCGCTCGTGTTCAAAGTCGCTGACGATCGGGGGCTGCTGCTGCTCGACTTGAAGGATCTGCGCGCGATGCTGCAGCACGTCGGCACCAACGCGCGACAGTTCACGACTGAATACGGCAATGTGTCGGCCGCCTCGATCGGTGCCATCCAACGCGCCGTGCTTGAAATCGATCAACAGGGCGGTGAGGCGTTCCTCGGCGAACCGATGCTCGATATCGACGACCTTCTCCAGACCGACTCCAAGGGACGAGGGGTCGTCAACGTGCTCGTGGCCGATCAACTGGTGCAGCAGCCCAAGCTGTACGCCACCTTCCTCCTGTGGATGTTGTCGGAGCTCTACGAGCGGTTGCCGGAAATCGGGGATCCGGAGAAACCGACCCTGGTCTTCTTCTTCGACGAGGCTCACCTGCTGTTCGACGGCGCGTCCAAGGCCTTTCTCCAGGCGATCGCCCAGACGGTGCGGCTGGTGCGGTCCAAGGGGGTCGGCGTCTTCTTCGTCACGCAGACGCCCAAGGACGTGCCGGGGGACGTGCTGGCGCAGCTAGGAAACCGGGTCCAGCACGCACTGCGGGCGTTCACGCCGGACGACGCCAAGGCCCTGAAGGCGACCGTGTCGACGTTCCCGCACTCGCCGTACGACCTGGAGGAGCTGCTCACCCAGCTCGGCATCGGAGAGGCAGTCATCACTGTCCTGTCCGATCGCGGCGCGCCCACCCCGGTGGCCTGGACCCGGTTGCGTGCTCCGCAGACGCGGATGGCACCGACGGATCCCGCGACGGTGACCGAGATCATCGACGGGTCCTCGCTGAAGGCGCAGTACGCCGAGGCGGTTGACCGCGACTCGGCGTACGAGCGACTGGCGGCGAAGCTGGCACCGCCGCCCGCTCCAGCGGGGCCGGCCCCGGCCGAGCCCGAGGCGCCGGCCAAGCAGCGCGAGCCGCGGCCGCCGTCGCAGCCGACGCGTGACGAGGAGTCGGCGCTGGAGAAGGCAGTGAGGTCGCCGGCCGCCAAGCAGTTCGCCCGGTCGGCGGCCGCGGTACTGGGGCGCGAGATCACCAGGAGCATCTTCGGTACGTCGAGGCGCCGCCGCCGCTGACCCGGATGTGCCGACGGCGTCCACCCGCGAGGGGGCGGGCCGGCTTTCCGGTCCGGTGATGGCGGAGGATGCGAGATTCGAACTCGCGAGGGTGTTACCCCAACACGCTTTCCAAGCGTGCGCACTAGGCCACTATGCGAATCCTCCGCCCGCGAGAATACCGGGCGACCCGACTGCCCCCTCCCGGTCGCCGCCGCCCCAGCTGCCCCGCGTCCGGCCAGTCCCACCCGAGCCGTTCCGGCCCAAGATCGCTAGTTGCGGGCAAATCACCGACTCTGCTCGACCTTCATCCCCAAACGAGCGATCTTTCGGGGCCGGCGCCTGCGATCAGGCGGGTTGTCGGGCTGCGGGCGGCGGTGAGCCCGTCTCGGCGTACGCCGGTAGACTCTCCGGTCGACCCCTCGTGCGGCGTCATCCCGCTGAACCCCCCCAGGGCCGGAAGGCAGCAAGGGTAGGCAGGCTCTGGCGGGTGTGCGGGGGGTCACTGCATGCCGGTTCCTCGGGCGACCGGCTGTCCTCCCGGCGAAGTAGGGTTCGCGTCGTGACGCAAGCGCTGTACCGCCGCTACCGTCCCGAGTCGTTCGCCGACGTGATCGGGCAGGAGCACGTTACCGAGCCGCTCCAGCAGGCGCTGCGCAACGACCGCATCCACCACGCCTACCTGTTCAGCGGCCCCCGCGGCTGCGGCAAGACGACCAGTGCCCGCATCCTGGCGCGCTGCCTCAACTGCGAGCAGGGCCCGACGCCGACGCCGTGCGGCGTCTGCCAGTCCTGCCAGGACCTGTCCCGCGACGGTGCGGGCAGCCTCGACGTCATCGAGATCGACGCGGCCAGCCACGGAGGGGTCGACGACGCCCGCGACCTACGCGAGCGGGCCTTCTACTCCCCGGCCGCGTCCCGCTTCAAGATCTACATCATCGACGAGGCGCACATGGTGTCGCGCGAGGGCTTCAACGCCCTGCTCAAGCTCGTCGAGGAGCCGCCCGAGCACGTGAAGTTCGTGTTCGCGACGACCGAGCCGGACAAGGTCATCGCCACCATCCGGTCCCGGACTCATCACTACCCCTTCCGGCTGGTCCCCCCCGGCGAGCTGCAGGCCTACCTGGCCTGGATGTGCGAGCAGGAGGGCGTGACCCTCGACAAGGGCGTGCTGCCTCTCGTCGTACGCGCCGGCAGGGGGTCGGTCCGCGACTCCCTCAGCGTGCTCGACCAGCTGCTGGCCGGGGCGCCCGAGGGGGGCGTGACCTACTTGATCGCGGCGGCGCTGCTCGGCTACACCGACGCCACCCTGCTCGACGACTCCATCGAGGCGTTTGCGGCCGGCGACGGCGCGGCGGTGTTCTCCATCGTCGACCGGGTGGTCGAGGCGGGCCACGACCCGAAGCGGTTCGCCGAGGACCTGCTCGAGCGGCTGCGCGACCTGGTGATCATCGACGCCGTTCCCGACGCCGCCGCGAGCATCCTCGCCGAGCATCCCGCCGACGAGCTGGAGCGGATGCGCCAGCAAGCCGCCCACTTCGGCGCCGCACAGCTCTCGCGGGCGGCCGACATCGTCAACACCGGGCTCACCGAGATGCGCGGGGCGACCGCCCCGCGGCTGCAACTCGAGCTGATGTGCGCACGGGTGCTACTGCCGACCGCGGGCGAGGGGGAGCGGGGCCTCGGGGCGCGGCTCGACCGCCTCGAGCGCCGGATGGCCATCCCGGCTCCGGAAAGCACGGCGGCAAGCGCGCCGGCGGCTGCGGCTGCGGCAGCGCCTGCCGCCGAGGCCACGCCGGCCGCGAAGCCGCCGCGAGATGCGGCGACCCCAACCCCACAGGCGTCGGAGCCGGCGGCCGCTCCGGCCGCCGCACCGGAAGACCGGCCGCAGCCGCCCCCGCACCAGCCCGAGGCCTTCACCGACGGCCCGGTCCCGGCGCCGGTCGATGAGACGGCGCTCGACCTGACGGCCGTACGCCGGATGTGGCCGGACGTGCTGGAAGCCGTCAAGGGGCTGCGCCGGTTCACCTGGACGCTGCTGAGCCACAACGCCCAGGTCGCCTCGGTCGAAGCCGGTCGGTTGACGCTCGCGATGCTCAACGTGGGAGCCCGCGACAGCTTCACCAGCAGCGGCAGCGACGACATCGTCCGGGAGGCCCTGATCCGGGTGCTCGGCGTGGACTGGAAGGTCGATGCGATCGTCGACCCCTCCGCCGCCCCGGCCAGCGCCGGGACCGGGCGCGGGCCGGCCCCGGCGTCTGCCGGGATCTCCCGCGCCGACCGGCTCGCGGCCACGACCGGCGCCACGGGGGACTCGGCCGACGCCCCGGCCCAGGGGGACACCGGCGCCGGCTCGCGCCCCGCGGGCGAGGACGACGCGCCCTCGGCCGACGATCCGGACGCCGACGATGGCGGGCTCACGTCGCATGACCTGCTGGCCCGCGAGCTGGGCGCGAAGGTCATCGGGGAGTACGACAACGGCTGATCCGCCCCGTAGGCTCGACCATGGCCGCCGATGCGGCGCGTCCGATCATTGGAGAGCTCGTTGGATCCCGGTGCTGGTCAGCCCGACTTCTCGCAGCTGCTTGCGCAGGCCCAGCAGATGCAGGAGCAGCTGCTCGCCGCCCAACAGCAGCTCGCCGACACACACGTCCAGGGGACGGCCGGCGGCGGGCTCGTAACCGCGACGATCACCGGCGCCGGCGAGATCGTCTCGCTCACCATCGACCCCGCGGCGGTCGACCCCGCGGACACCGAGAGCCTGGCCGACCTGGTGGTGGCAGCCATCCGGGACGCCAACGCCGCCGCCGCAGCACTGCAGAGCAGGACCATGAGCCCCCTCGCCGACGGCCTGGACGGCCTCGGCGGCGGCCTCGGGCTCCCGGGGATGTAGCCGGATGTACGAGGGCGTGGTCCAGGACCTCATCGACGAGCTCGGCCGGCTCCCGGGGATCGGGCCCAAGAGCGCCCAGCGGATCGCGTTCCACCTGCTCGCCGCGGACTCCACCGACGTACGCCGCCTGGCGGCCGTCCTCGTCGAGGTCAAGGACAAGGTGCGGTTCTGCCGCACCTGCGGCAATGTCGCGGAGGGAGAGCAATGCCGCATCTGCAGCGACACCCGGCGTGACCTCAGCAAGATCTGCGTGGTCGAGGAGCCGAAGGACGTCGTGGCGATCGAGAAGACCCGCGAGTTTCGCGGCCGCTACCACGTGCTGGGCGGTGCGATCAGCCCGATCGAAGGCATCGGGCCCGACGACCTGCGGGTGCGTGAGCTGATGACCCGGCTCGCCGACGGCGAGGTGACCGAGCTGATCCTCGCGACCGACCCCAACCTCGAGGGAGAGGCGACGGCGACCTACCTCGCCCGACTGGTCAAGCCGATGGGCCTGCGGGTCACCCGGTTGGCGAGCGGGCTGCCGGTGGGTGGCGACCTCGAGTACGCCGACGAGGTCACCCTTGGCCGTGCCTTCGAGGGCCGCAGGCTCCTCGATGTGTAGGCGGGAGGCGGCCGGTCTGCATAGGGTCGAGCCCGTGGCTACGGGGACGAGGCGGTAAGGATGAGCGCGATGACAGACGACCTCGGTGATTTCACCGTCGAGATCGCCGACCAAGTGGAGAGCTTCGTCGTTGCGATCCGCGAGATCGCCGCGGGCGAGGACCCCGACTACGCCATCTCGCTGCTGCTCCTCGAAGTCTCCCAGCTGCTGCTGGCCGGGGGCCGGCTGGGCGCGATCTCCGACGTGGTCCCGGACGAGCGATTCGAGCCCGACACCGGCTACGACCCGGACGTCGAGGGCCTGCGCACCTCGATCGCCAACCTGCTCGAGCCGATCGACGAGTACCACTCGCTGTTCGACCCCTACGCCGGCGAGCCGGAGGTCTTCACCAGCCGCATCTCCGACGAGGTCGCCGACATCATGTCCGACCTGCTGCACGGCCTGCTGCACTACCGAGCCGGCCGCTCTGCCGAGGCGCTGTGGTGGTGGCAGTTCTCCTACCTGTCCAACTGGGGGTCCAGCGCGAGCTCCGTCCTGCACGCGCTGCACTCGGTCGTGTCACACGTGCGCCTCGACACGCACCCCGACGAGCAGGTCGCCGTCGAGGACCGGCTGCTCGCGCAGACCGCCGCCGAGGCGATCGAGCGCCCCTAGCTGCTAGCGCGGGACCGGCGTGGGGCTCGCGGGCGGGACGAACGCGGCGCGGGTCGGCGCGGCCGACAGCTTGGTCATCTTCAGGGTGCCCGAGGGGAACTGCGCCTGTCGGAGCACGCCGTCAGCAGTCAGGCAGTACTCGCCCGGGTCGACACCTTCGCCAGACACCTGGTAGCAGGTGGCGGCGGGCACCCCCGGGATCGCGGGCACCGTTCCCGCGGGGACGACCGTGAGGTTCTGCGCGTCGGCGAGGGCGGCCAGGTCGGTGGTGATGAGGCGCTGCAGGCCGGGGTCGAACGCCTTCGGCGGCGTCGTGCCCGGACCCCCCAACAACAGGCAGGTACGCCGAGCAGCGAGCTGGCAGGACACGATGCCCTGGGTCGCGGTCATCAGCACCGAGGTCGCTCTCCCACGCGTGATGTCGACGCGGAACGACAGGCCCAGCCGGTAGATCGTGACCGTCGCGTCGGGGCTTTTAGGATCGGTGCTGTCCAGGGCGTACCGGCCGGTGAAGTCGGTCGTGGTGCCCCGGCGGGCCAGCGCCGCGAGCTCGTCGCCGGGTGTCGTCGATTGGGTCGTCGTCGCGGCGGCGGTGGAGGGCGCGGACGTCGTACTGGTCGATTGGGGTTTGCCGTCGTCGCAGCCGCTCAGGACGGAGGCCAGCAGCAGGAGGGCCAGCAGAGTCACGCGGCGGGTCAGCACAACCGCCACGCTACGCGTCCAGGGAGCGGACCGATCAAGATCAACGGGCATGTCGCTTGGGTAGAATGCCGGTTCGACAGCCGTTCCCCTCGTTTGGAGAGCCCGCAGTGGGTCTGGTCGTGCAGAAGTACGGCGGCTCCTCGGTTGCCGATGCCGACGGCATCAAGCGGGTCGCGAGGCGCATCGTGGAGACCCGCAAGGACGGCCACGACGTCGTGGTCGTCGTGTCGGCGATGGGTGACACGACCGACGAGCTGATCGACCTCGCGGAGCAGGTGTCGCCGCTGCCGCCCGGCCGCGAGCTCGACATGCTGCTGACCGCCGGTGAGCGCATCTCGATGGCGCTGCTTGCGATGGCGATCGCCAACCTCGGCCACCAGGCGCGGTCGTTCACCGGCAGCCAGGCGGGCGTGATCACGACCGCGGTGCACGGCAAGGCCCGCATCATCGATGTCACGCCCGGCCGCATCCGGGATGCCCTCGACACGGGGGCGGTGGCGATCGTGGCGGGCTTCCAGGGGGTCTCGCAGGACACGAAGGACATCACCACGCTGGGCCGCGGCGGATCGGACACGACGGCGGTCGCGCTCGCTGCGGCACTCGGTGCCTCCGTGTGCGAGATCTACACCGACGTCGACGGGGTCTTCTCCGCCGACCCTCGACTCGTGCCGACTGCTCGGCGCATCCCGCGCATCTCCTACGAGGAGATGCTGGAGATGGCGGCGTGCGGCGCGAAGATCCTGCATCTGCGTTGCGTGGAGTACGCGCGGCGCTACGGCATGCCCATCCATGTCCGCTCGTCGTTCTCCACGAGCGAGGGCACCTGGGTGACCGACGAACCTGAAGGGGTCGACCAGATGGAGCAAGCCATCATCTCCGGCGTCGCGCACGACCGCAGCGAGGCCAAGATCACCGTCGTCGGCGTGCCGGACAAGCCCGGAGAGGCCGCGTCCATCTTCCGCGCGCTGGCCCAGGCCGAGATCAACATCGACATGATCGTGCAGAACGTCTCGGCGGCGGCCACTGGTCGCACCGACATCTCCTTCACGTTGCCCAAGAGCGATGGCCAGACGGGCATGGCGACGTTGACCCGCATCAAGGACGAGGTCGGGTTCGAGGAGCTGCTGTACGACGACCAGGTGGGAAAGGTCTCGCTCGTCGGTGCGGGCATGCGGTCGCATCCCGGTGTCTCGGCGACGTTCTTCGGCGCTCTCGCGGACTCCGGCGTCAACATCGAGCTGATCTCGACGTCCGAGATCCGCATCTCGGTGCTGTGTCGCGAGGAGGACGTGCCGCGGGCGGTGGCGGCCGTGCACTCGGCGTTCGACCTCGACGCCACCTCGGAGCAGGCGACGGTCTACGGCGGGACCGGCCGATGACCAAGCCCACGCTTGCCGTCGTCGGCGCGACTGGCGCGGTCGGAACGGTCATGCTCGAGCTGCTCTCCACGCGCGCCGACGTCTGGGGCGAGATCCGACTGATCGCGTCCCCGCGTTCGGCCGGCAAGCGGCTGAGCGTACGCGGTCAGGAGGTCGAGGTGCTCGCGCTCAGCGAGAGCTGCTTCGACGGCGTGGACGTGGCGATGTTCGACGTGCCCGACGAGGTGTCGCTGCAGTGGGCGCCAGTCGCGGCCGCCGGCGGTGCGATCGCTGTCGACAACTCGGGTGCGTTCCGGATGGACCCCGACGTGCCGCTGGTGGTGCCGGAGGTCAACGCGGCCGCCGCCCGGAGCCGACCGAAGGGCATCGTCAGCAACCCCAACTGCACGACGTTGTCGATGATCGTGGCGATGGGAGCGCTGCACGCCGAGTTCGGCCTCACCGAGCTGGTGGTGGCGTCCTACCAGGCCGCCTCGGGCGCGGGCCAGGCCGGCATCGACACGCTGCGCGAGCAGATGTCCAAGGTGAGCAACTCGCCTGATCTGGGGACGGCACCGGGTGACATCCGCCGGGTGATCGGTGACCTCGGCCCGTTCCCCGCACCGCTGGCGCTCAATGTCGTTCCATGGGCCGGCTCGTTGAAGGACGACGGATGGTCCTCGGAGGAGATGAAGGTGCGGGCCGAGTCCCGCAAGATCCTGGACCTTCCCCACCTGCGGGTGGCGGTGACCTGCGTCCGCGTCCCGGTCATCACGACGCATTCCCTCGCGGTCCATGCCGTGTTCGAACGAGAGGTGACGCAGTCCCGCGCGCAGGAGATCCTGCGCGATGCTGCCGGCGTCGTGCTGTTCGACGATCCCGCGAACGGCGAGTTCCCGACGCCCGCTGACGTCGTCGGCACCGACCCGACCTGGGTTGGCCGGGTCCGCCGGTCGCTCGACGACCCGAACGCCCTCGACCTGTTCCTCTGCGGCGACAATCTGCGCAAGGGAGCCGCGCTCAACACCGCGCAGATCGCCGAGCTCGTGGCCGCGGAACTCTCCCCGCACGACTAGACCTGCAGCGTTGGGGGTTTGCCGGGATCAGCACCGCGACATGCTGCCTCTTGGGAGGGATGCCTGTGAAGGACGATGCAGGGCTGACGCTCACGACGATCAGCATCAGTGCGCCCGACCCACCCGCTCTTGCGACGTTCTACCAACGACTGCTCGGCTACTCCGTCGTCGCGGAGGAACCCGACTGGGTGATGCTGCGACCGGCGGGAGAGGGCGTCCGACTGTCGTTCCAGACCGAACCCGACTACCTGCCGCCGGTGTGGCCGGGCGGTCCCGGGGACCCGAAGATGATGATGCATCTGGAGATACAGGTCGACGATCTAGAGACTGCGGGCAAGCACGCTCGCGACTGCGGTGCGATCCTCGCCGATTTCCAGCCGCAGGAAGACGTCCGGGTCTACCTCGATCCGGCAGGTCATCCGTTCTGCCTGTGGGTGGCAACCTGACGGCAGCCGTCGGACCTAAGCCGTCCCGCGGAACCCATCGCCCGTTCCCCCACCGTTACCCGTCGGGGAGGGGTGGGTCGGGATATTTGAGGTACTTCTTGCCGAGCGGACTGATCCACGTCTTGATGCCGGTTTCGGGGTCGTAGTGCAGATGCCACCCGCCGTGGGTCTTGGCGTTGTGGTGTCCGCCGCACGCCGGATGGATGTTCGTGGTGTCGGTCGGACCACCACGTCGGAAGTCCGTGACATGGTCGAGATCACATGCCGCCGCGGGTCGCGAGCAACCCGGAAATCCGCACACGACGTGCCCGGCCGCGACGAACTGTGCCAACCGAGAGCTGGGACGGTAGCGGTGGCTCCCGATGTCGAGCAGCCTGCGGGTGCCGGCGTCGGTGGTCCAGCGCGACCACTCGCAGCCGGCGGCGAGCTCGCGCGCGAGGGGGGCGGGGATCGGTCCGTAACCGGGAAGCTCGCAGGGGTGCTCGGCAAGACCCAGCAGGGTCGGTAGGTCGATCACGACGGCTGCCCTCGCTCGCCCGCCGCAGGTACAGCGCGGCGCAGCCGGTCGGCGTCCTCGAGGCAGGGCCTTGGGGTGCGTGACGCCGCCAGCCGGTCGCCGGGTGACCAGGGCGACCAGGGCGTCGACACGGAGGGCCTCGAGGCCCGGGTCCAGCGAGCCGGCGCTGCGCAATGCCAGGCGGGACCGGTGGGCTTGATCGGACAGGGCGGCCCACACCTGACGGGCGTTGAGTGCCGACATCGTCGCCCAGAGACCAGCCATCGCGTCGGATTGGACGTCGATGCTGACCCGTCGGGCCGCGTGCGCCGTCTCGTGGCGGGCCATAGCGCCGGCGGGATCGACCGCGATGACCGCACGGCTCAGCGCGCGCCGCGTCTCTGCCAGAGTGCGTGTCCCGCACCTGGTGAGGACGCGAAGCTGGACTGCTTCAGCCTGGACATCGGTGAGTGGGCGCACACCGTCGGCAATGGCCCTCGCCTGCAGATAGCTGATGCGTCCAGCTCGGAGCGCGGCCAGCGTTGCCGGCAACCTGGTTGTGAGGTCAGCGGCAACCCTCGTCCGCTCGTAAGCGGTGCCCGGGGATAGTCGAAGCGCGGCACCGACCTCGTGTCGGGCCATGTCGCCGTCGACCCCAGTCGACTCCGTGGCCTCGATCACACCGGCGAGGGCGACTTGCTGGAGGGCGTCGAGGCGGGCCTTGAGACGCTCGCAGGCCACCATCAGATCGACGAGGGCGCTGCCGTCGAGGCCGTCCACGTCAACGTCCTCCAGCTCGGCGAGCAGGCCACCGTGCAGCGGACCGGTGGCAGCATGAACTACCAATGCCGTGTCGCGTTCACGCCTCTCAATCGGCGGTCGCGGCGGCGGCGTTTCCTCCATGATCCGGCGCAACCGCGCCGCTGCGAACCTGTCAACCTGCATGACTCAAACGCTAGCCCCGACCACTGACAAACTTCCTTGCCTCAGTCCAGAACCGTTGCGCGGCAAGGGATTCACAGCTGGCCCAGCGCTGTCAGGCCTCGATGATTGCCGAAGCGTCCTCGGTCACCGGGGCGAGCTGCTCGTAGCCACTCGCTGAGACCTGGTCAGGTGGCTCGGCGATCTGCTCGTCGCTGCGCGGGAGCTCGACAGTGAACTCAGTACGCCCCGGCTGACTCGCCATGACAACCGTCCCGTGATGGGCGCCGACGATGGCGGCGACGATGGCCAGCCCGAGCCCGCTGCTCCCTGCCGCCCGTGACCGCGACGTGTCGCCGCGGGTGAACCGTTCGAAGACCTCCGGCTGCAGCTCCGCAGGGATTCCCGGCCCGTTGTCGGAGACCCGCAGCTGCACCGTAGGCGCAGCCGGATCACCGCCACTGTGCAGGCTGACCGAGATCGTCGTCGCCGGCGGTGTGTGGATGCGAGCATTCGTCAACAAGTTGTCGACGACACGGTGCAGCGCCGCGGCGTCGCCACTGACGGACAGCGGCTCCTCGGGCAGGTCGAGCTGCCAGCTGTGATCCCGGCCCGCCGCCTGCGCATCGCTGACGGCGTCGACGAGCAGCCGCGAGACGTCGACGTCCGCGGTCTCGAGGGGGCGTCCCGAGTCGAGGCGAGCCAGCTGTAGGAGGTCGGCCACCAACCCGCTCATGCGCACTGTCTGCGACTCGATCCGGCTCAATGCGTGATCGACGTCCGCGGGCAGCTCATCTCGTTTCGGCCGGGTCAGCTCGGCGTACCCGCGGATCGCGGATAGCGGCGTACGCAGCTCGTGGCTGGCGTCCGCCACGAACCGCCGGACCCGCATCTCGCTCGCCTGCCGAGCGGACAGCGCGGACGAGACGTGTCCGAGCATCTGGTTGAGCGCCGAGCCGACCTGACCCACCTCGGTCCGCGGGTCGGTGTCCTCCTCGGGGACGCGGACGCCGAGTGCGACCTCACCCCGGTCGAGAGACAGCTCGGACACCCGCCGGGCCGTCGCGGCGACGCGGCGCAGCGGCTGCAGCGCGAGCCGGATGATGGCCGCACCCACGAGCCCGGCGATGATCAGCCCGGCGAGCGCGACGAGTCCTGCGACGGCCGCGAGCCGGTAGACCGTGGCGTGCACGCCGGCGAGCGGCAGACCCGTCACGATGACATCGCCGTCGGACTCTTGCGAGGCGATCAGCCGGTAGTCGCCGAACTTGTCGCCCAGGTCGCGAGTGCGCGCCCGACCGTCGGCCGGCAGGGCGGCGAGCAGGGACCTCTCGTGGCTGCCCACCGCAACCTGCGCACCGCGGCGGTCCAGGACGCCGGCTTGCTCCACCGTCCCGTTGACCAGCCGCGCCCCCAACGTCCCCTCAGCCTGGCCGGGTGTGAGCAGGAAATCAGGGCCACCGTGCCCGCCACTACCGTGGCCGCCGGCTCCCCCGTCCGGCGACCGGTCGGCTCCCTGCGACCGCACACCGGCCGCGACCAGCTGGTCGTCGAGCCGCCCGAGGAGGAACTGGTTCAGTGCGAACACACTGACCAGCCCGATGATCAGGCTGACCGCCGCCAGCAACGCGAGCAACGCGGCGAGCAACCGGGTCCGCAGGCTCCACGAGCGGGGATGCCGCCACCGACCGTTCGTCGCGTTCGTCGTCCCGGTCGTGGTCATCCGTCCGCCGGTTTGAGGACGTAGCCGGCCCCACGCATGGTGTGGATCATCGGTGACCGCCCGGCGTCGATCTTCTTGCGCAGGTAGGAGATGTAGAGCTCCACGACGTTTGCCTGGCCCCCGAAGTCGTAGTTCCACACCCGGTCGAGGATCTGTGCCTTGCTCAACACTCGACGGGGGTTGCGCATCAGGAAGCGCAGCAGCTCGAACTCTGTCGCAGTCAACGAGACGGGGTCATCGCCTCGGCGTACCTCGTGGCTGTCCTCGTCCATCGTGAGGTCGCCGACCACCAACCGGGACTCGTCGGCGACGGAGACCAGGCGGGTACGCCGGATGAGGCCCCTGATCCGGGCCACCACCTCTTCGAGGGAGAACGGCTTCGTGACGTAGTCGTCGCCGCCCGCCGTCAGTCCGGCCACCCGGTCCTCGACCGCATCACGGGCAGTCAGGAAGAGCACCGGGATGTCGAGATG
>JAVEDB010000257.1 GCA_030841185.1 Actinomycetota bacterium | reverse complement strand
CCGCCAGTTGGCCGCCGACACCGACTGGGTGCGCTGGACGGTCGACCCGGGCACCGGCCGGCTGGTCGACGTCGGGGCGCGCCACTACCGCCCGTCCAACCTGCTCGCCGCCCACATCACCGCCGCGGCGGACGCACCGGGCGCCGCAACCTCGGCCCGCTGTGCCGCCAACACCACAACGCCAAAACCCGCGGCGGCTGGACCCTGCACTACGACCCCCACACCGGCACCCGCACCTGGACCAGCCCCCTGGGCAAGACCTACCGAAAACCCCCCGACCCACCACTGCAAGCCTGAGATCAGCAGACGCGCCGGAGTCGGCCGGTGTCGAGGTCGTACAGGAAGCCGCCCACCGTGATGTTTCCGAGGTACGGCCACGACCGCACGCGTTGGACGTCCGAGCGGAGGGCGAGCTCCTGGTCATCAGTGGTGAGGAACGACATGCTCCGAGTGTCCGGACCGCCCGCCTCCCGGATGGCTTCGTGGACGTCTTCCTCCGAGCCCGCCGCCATCCGGCATCGCGTGTGAGCCACGATCATGACCCGCTCCACGCCGAGTAGGTACGACGCGAGCACGAGTGTGCGCAGGACGTCGTCGGTGACCCGGGCTCCAGCGTTGCGCAAGATCTTGGCGTCACCGGGGACGAGGCCAAGCAGGCCGAGGGGGTCGATTCGCGAGTCGATGCACGTCAGCACGCCGAGCCCCTTGGCCGCGCGAGCCTCCAGGTCGGCCAGCTGGAACCGGGATGCGTACGACGCGTTGGCAGCAATCTCGTCCGCGAACGGATCGTCGTCCGGCATGCGCGCCAGCCTAGACGCGAGCGGCGGGCCGTTTCGCGTGGGCCGGATGGGTGATGAACCACGCGGATCTTTGAAGCAGCCTGTAACGGCTGCTCTCCTGCGGTAATCTCCCCGCAACCAAGCTAGATCAATTGGCATGGGGACGCAGATCCGAGCCGTCCACACCGGCCCTTCGGGGTACGGAGACAGACGGTCGCCTAGTCGGCTCGGGGAGTCAGTGGCGAGACCGACTCGGTCCGGACGCCGGGTTACGACCCGGCATGGGTGGGGGGTCTCGTGTTCGTCCGTCGCGTGCCGCTGGCCAGACGTCTGGCCGCAGTGGCATCAGGTTTTGTGCTGACGACCGTCGTCGCGGTGGGTGGGTTCCCGAGCGCGGCATTTGCCGCTTCCGCTCATCCGGCGAACCCGCACGCCGACAAGTCCTTGACTCAGCCAACCTCCCCGGCAGTTGCCGAGGAGTCGACGCCCCCTGCCAAGGGCCAGCCGGCTAAGGCCAAGGCGACCACTGCTCGCCCGGCCGGCAAGGGGGCGGCCAAGCGGGGCACCGCCGTGCCCCTGACCCAGCCACAGCCGCTGTCCCACGCTGACACGAAGCACGTCGGGGCCAACGGGCAGTGCCCGGGCGGTCCCTACTGCTCGACAAGAGACGGCTCACCGTCGGGCAACGGAAACGGCAACGGCAACGCCACCGGGAAGCCCTGCGCGGGCTGTGTCGGGAACGCCGACAACAAGAACCCCAAGGGGCAGCTGCCCGGCGGGAGCGACCACAACAACGGATACGAGTGCGACGGCAACCACGGCGTCGGCCGGAGCAACCCGGCCCACACCGGCTGCAAGACTCCCGTGCCGCCGCCCCCGCCTGAGTGCGTGCCGACCTCGGCGAACAACTTCTGCGGGCCGCCGCCGCCGCCCGAGTGCGTGCCGACCGCCGCGAACCACTTCTGCGGAAACCCACCGCCCGTCTGCGTGCCCGCCGATGAGGACGACAGCTGTGGCAACCCGCCGCCGGCCTGCGTCCCGGCAGCCGGGGAGGACGTGAACTGTGTCGCGGTCCAGGGGACCAAGACCGGGTCCACCAGCGGTCGTGGGGTGGGCTCACTGGCCAAGACGGGGGCCGACCTTGGCAGCCTGCTGGTCGGCGGCGCCCTGCTCCTGAGCGTCGGGATCGTGCTGCTGATCGGGGGCAGTCGACGGCGGTCGGCCCGCTAGCGCGCGGGGAGGGCACCCGGCGCACCGACTAGGCTTCCCCTCAGCAGGGGGGCCTGTCGAGAGGTCGTAGATGCCTGACACGGGGTTGGTGAGCGACCGCGTCCTCACGCTGCCCAACCTCCTGAGCGCGCTCCGGCTCGTCGGCGTACCCGTCTTCCTCTGGCTCGTCCTGAACCATCACGACCCCGCGGCCGTCGCCTTACTCATGGTCAGCGGCTTCACCGACTGGCTGGACGGCAAGATCGCGCGCCGCTGGGGGCAGATGTCCCGGCTGGGCACCCTGCTCGACCCGGCAGCCGACCGCCTGTACATCCTCGCGACCCTGATCGGCCTGACGATCCGCGACATCGTTCCCCTGTGGCTCACGCTGGCCCTGGTCGGTCGCGACCTGGTGCTCGCACTGTTCCTGCCTGTCCTCCGCCGCGCCGGCTACGGGCCATTGCCCGTGCACTTCCTCGGCAAGGCGGCGACGTTCAACCTGCTGTCGGGCTTCCCGCTGCTGCTCTTGGGCGAGGGCACCAGCGTGGTCAGCCAGGTCGCCCACGCGTTCGGATGGGCCTTCGCCATCTGGGGGACAACGCTGTACTGGTGGGCAGGGGTCCTGTACGTGATCCAGGTGCGCCAGCTGGTGGGCGCCGCACGGCGTGAGTCGCCCGCCCTGACCGGGGAGTCGACCGCGTGATCAGCACGAGAAGGGGCGCGGGGACGTGAAGGCGGTCGTGATGGCCGGCGGCGAGGGCACTCGGCTGCGCCCGATGACGGCGAGCATGCCCAAGCCGCTGCTCCCCATCGTGAACAAGCCGATCATGGAGCACGTGCTTCGCCTGCTGCAGCGGCATGAGTTCTCCGAGACCGTCGTCACCGTGCAGTTCCTGGCCAGCCTCGTGCGCAACTACTTCGGCGACGGCGAGGAGTTCGGGATGCCGTTGCACTACGCGACGGAGGCGACCCCCCTCGGCACCGCCGGCAGCGTCAAGAACGCCGAGGAGATGCTCCAGGACGAGACCTTCCTGGTCATCTCCGGCGACGCGCTCACCGACTTCGACCTCACCGACCTCGTGCGCTTCCACCGGGAGAAGGGCGCGATGGTCACCGTGTGCCTCGCCCGGGTACCAGATCCGCTCGAGTTCGGCATCACGATCATCGACGACGAGGGCCGCGTACAGCGCTTCCTCGAAAAGCCGACCTGGGGCCAGGTGTTCTCCGACACGGTCAACACCGGCATCTACGTCATGGAGCCAGAGGTCTTCGACTACGTGGCCAGGGACGAGGTCGTCGACTGGTCGGGGGACGTGTTCCCGCGGCTCCTGGACGAGGGTCAGGCGATCTACGGATACGTCGCCGAGGGCTACTGGGAGGACGTCGGCACCCACGAGTCCTATCTCCAGGCGCAGGCGGACGTTCTGTCCGGCAAGGTCGACGTGGACCTGGGCGCCTTCGAGGTCTCCCCGGGGATCTGGGTCGCTGAAGGCGCCGACGTGCACCCCGACGCGGTGCTGAGCGGCCCGATGTACATCGGCGACTACGCGAAGGTCGAGGCCGGTGCCGAGCTGCGCGAGTACACCGTCCTCGGCAGCAATGTCGTGGTGAAGTCCGGCGCGTTCCTGCACCGCGCGGTAGTGCATGACAACGTCTTCATCGGCCCGCAGACCAACCTGCGCGCCTGTGTCGTCGGCAAGAACACCGACATCATGCGGGCCGCGCGTCTCGCTGAAGGCGTCATCGTCGGCGACGAGTGCGTCGTCGGGGAGGAGGCCATCATCTCGGCCGGGGTGAAGATCTACCCGTTCAAGACGGTCGAGGCCGGCGCGGTCGTCACCACCAACGTCATCTTCGAGTCACGCGGGCAGCGCACCCTGTTCGGCCCCCGTGGTGTCTCCGGGATCGTCAACGTCGAGATCACCCCCGAGCTGGCAGTCCGCCTGGCCGGCGCCTGGGCCAGCACCCTGAAGAAGGGCTCGACCGTCACCACGTCCCGTGACGTCTCGAGGGCGGCCCGCGCCTTCAAGCGCGCCGTGATCGCCGCCCTGACGTCCAGTGCGATCAACGTCGTCGACCTCGAGGTCGTCCCCGTCCCCGTCGCGCGGCTGGAGACCGCGCAGGGCCGGGCGGGTGGCGTGGTGATCCGGACGACGCCCGGTCAGGCGGAGAGCGTCGACATCCTCTTCCTCGACGGGGACGGCGCTGACCTGTCCCAGGCCGCACAGCGCAAGCTGGAGCGTGTCTTCAGCCGAGCGGAGTTCCGCCGTGCCTTCCCCGGCGAGATCGGTGACCTGTCGTTCCCGCCCCGCGTCATGGAGGCCTACGCCCTCGAGCTGCTGCGTCGGGTGGACACCACGGGAGTGGCGGAGGCCTCGCTCAAGGTCGTCGTCGACACCGGCGGAGGCACCGCGGCCCTCGTCCTTCCCTCGCTGCTCGGTCGGCTCGGCGTCGATGCCCTCACCGTCAACAACGGCCTCGACGAGTCCTCCCCGACCGAGTCCGACGCCGACCGCCGCGACGCCCTCCACCGACTCGGCAGCCTGGTTGCCTCGTCCCGCGCAGCCTTCGGGGTGCACTTCGACCCGGTGGGGGAGCGTCTCTCGCTCGTCGACGAACGAGGTGTCGTCGTCGCCGACGAACGGGCGCTGCTCGTCGTGGTGGACCTCGTCGCGGCCGAGCGCAAGAAAGGCACGGTCGCGCTCCCGGTGACCACGACGCGGCTGGCGGAGCAGGTCGCCACCTTCCACGGAGTGGACATCCGCTGGGTCGGCACGTCGGCGGCCGAGCTGACGAGCGCCTGCAACGACCCAGACGTCGTCTTCGGCGGAGACGGCCGAGGTGGCTTCGTGGTCCCCGAATTCAGCACCGCGATCGACGGACTCGCAGCCTTCGTCCAGCTCGTTGGTCTGGTGGCACGCACCCAGATGCGCCTGTCGGAGATCGACGCCCGGATCCCGCACTCGCACATCATGCGGCGAGCGGTCGCCACGCCATGGGCCGCGAAGGGCGCCGTAATGCGGGCCGTCGTCGAGGAAGCCGGCGATCGGGTCATGGACACCACCGACGGCGTGCGTGTCATCGAGGACGACGGCAGCTGGTCCTTGATCCTTCCCGACCCGTCGGAGCCGGTGACACACGTCTGGGCCGAGGCCGACGACGACCAACGCGTCCAGGAGCACCTGGACCGGTGGTCGGACGTCGTGGAGCGCGCCGACACCTGAGCGTCGTGCGGCTGACCCGGTGAACCTCCGAAACCGCGCTGACGTGCGACGATGCGCACATGCCCGGGCGCGCGCAGTACGACGCCACAGCGCGCCCCGACGCGTCGATGTCGCTGCTCACCCACCTGACGGACAACGCGCTTGACGCGGGGTACGCCGAGGCCGCCGCACGCCGTCAGCCAGGTCAGCCGTCGAGACCTGGCTGGCTCCTGGCGGCGGGTCTCATCGCGGTCGGAGTGCTGCTGACGACCGCGGCGGCGCAGGTCCGCGACCGCGCCCCCGCCACTGCACAGGCGCGGGCCCAGCTGTCGCGCGAGATCGAAGCGCGCACTGCGGCGACGGACGCGCTCCAGGCGCGGGTTGAGCAGCTGCGAGCGGCGGTGACCCGCGCCCGCAGTGACGCGCTCGGACTCACCAGCACCGGGACGAGGCTCTCGGCCCAGCTCGCCATCCTCGAGGCGGTCACTGGTGCTGGCGCCGTGACCGGCCCCGGTCTGGTCGTCCGCCTCGACGACGCCGCGAAGGCCAAGCAGCCGGCCGCGGGAGACGCCCGGGCGCAAGCCACCCAGGACCAGGGGCGGGTGACCGACCGCGACCTGCAGACCATCGTCAACGAGGTGTGGGCCGCAGGGGCGGAGGCGGTCTCCGTGGACGGACAGCGGCTGACCGCACTGAGTGCCATCAGGTCGGCCGGCGAGGCGATCCTCGTCGACTTCCGCCCGCTCAGCCCGCCGTACGACATCGTTGCCATCGGCAACGCCCAGCGGATGCAGACCGGTTTGGCGGAAGGCCTCGGCGGCAGCTATCTCGAGGTTCTGCACGGCTACGGCATCACGTCGTCGATCCAGACCCGAAAGCAGGTCACCCTGCCCGCGGCCTCGGGGCTGCCGGTGCGTTACGCGTCCGTGCCCGGGACAACCGGACGAGCGCCATGATCGCCGCCATCGGGCTCGTCGTCGGCATCGTCGCCGGACTGTTCCTCGAGCCGACCGTCCCGCTGTGGCTGCAGCCGTACCTGCCGATCGCCGTCGTCGCCGCCCTCGATGCTGTCTTCGGGGGACTGCGCGCACTGCTCGACGGCATCTTCGACGACAAGGTCTTCGTGGTGTCCTTCGTGGCCAACGTCCTCGTCGCCGCGCTCATCGTCTACCTCGGCGACCAGCTCGGGGTCGGCTCGCAGCTGTCCACCGGAGTCGTCGTCGTCCTCGGCATCAGGATCTTCTCCAACGCCGCCGCCATCAGGCGCCACCTCTTCAGCGCATGACCGACAACGGGCGGTCCCGGTTGCGCGCGGCGCTGAAGCCGGCGCTGACCCGGGGCGGCCTCGTCGCCGGGGTCCTCTGCGCGATCCTCGGCTTCGCCGCGGCCGTCCAGGTGCGCGCCAACCAGGGTGCGGGGCTCTCGGGCCTGCGGCAGGCAGACCTCGTGCGCATCCTCGACGACGTCTCCGAGCGCTCCGCCCGGCTGCAGGTCGAGGCGCGCGATCTCGAGACCACCCGCGACAAGGTGACCAACGGCACCGACGGCTCGCGGGCGGCACTGGAGGAGGCACGGAACCGGCTGCGGACGCTGGGCATCCTCGCGGGAACGCTGCCCGCGAGCGGACCCGGGATCGAGTTCACCGTCACCGACGACGCGGGGGCCATCGAGGCGGATGTGCTGCTCGACGCCCTCCAGGAGCTGCGCGACGCAGGCGCGGAGGCGGTCGAGCTGTCCACAGTCGGGGGATCCCGGGTCCGGGTGGTCGCCGGTACCCCCCTTGTCGCGATCGAGGGCAAGCCCGGAGTCCTCGTCGACGGGACCCGGCTCGTCTCGCCGTACCGCTTCCGTGTCATCGGTGAGGGACGCACCCTCGCCGCGGCCCTGGACATCCCAGGCGGCGTGCTCGACGTCCTCCGCCAGCATGACGCCCGGGGCGAGGTCACCCAGCTCAGCTCGCTGACGATCTCCTCCTTGCGACCGACTCCGACGCCTGAGTACGCTCGCCCGGCCCCCGCGGACACCGGCAACGGAGTGAGCACGAAGTGAATCC
>JAVEDB010000254.1 GCA_030841185.1 Actinomycetota bacterium | reverse complement strand
TTGGCCCGACGCTGGGTCGCGCCGAGTGCCAGGAGGGTGCGGGCGTGCTGGAAGGGGTCCTGCACCCGGGCATGCTGCGCGAGCGCCTGGTCGAAGGACGCCCATGCGCCGGGGAAGTCGCCGTGGGCGGCCAGGACGAGAGCCCGACAGCGGGCGAGGATCGCCAGTGCCCAGGCACGGTCGAGCCGGCCGGCGCGCTCCTCCCACGGCTGGAGCAGCCGCTCCGCCTCCTCGAGGTCCCCGACCGCGATCAGGGCCTCGAGGGTGTCCGCCAGCTCGAACCGGTGACCTGGCTCCAGCATCCGTACTTCGTCACGGATCGCCCACCCGTCTCGCAGGTACTCCAAGGCCTTGTCCGGGTTGCCGAGCGAGAGCTCGATGAAGCCGAGCACCCACCGGTGACCCGACTGGGCGATGCGGACGTCAGTGGCCTCCGCCACCGCGAGGGCACGTTCAGACCGCTCTCGGGCGTCCTCGATCTCGCCGCGGTGCGCTGCGATGGCAGCGCCGGGCAGCTCCTCAGGGGGCTGGGGGGCATAACCGAACTGTGCGTTGAGGGCGAGAGAGTCTGCGGCGTACCGGGCGCCAAGCTCCCAGTTTCCGGCGCGCAACTCGAGCCAACTGAGCAACCACAACGCATGGACCTCGCCGGGATCGTCACGAGCGTTCAGCGCGTCCCGCCATGCCTGGAGGTGCGGGCGCGCGGACTCGATGTCGCAGGACATGACGAACTGGTGGGCGATGATCGCTGTGGCCGAGTCGGCGAGCGGGTACTGCGGAAGCGATCGCTCGAGTGCGAGCGCTTCCTCCATCTCTGCCTCGGCCGGGCCGAGACCGAGGGAGAAATGCAGCACCCCGTAGATCGACAGGGCGCGGCAGGTGAGGGCGTCATCCCCGACCGAGCGGGCGATGCGCACGGCAGTCACCGCGTGCGCAAGGCCTTCCTCGCGGTCGGTGGTGGCTCGTGACAGGTCTGCCAGGCCGAGGTGGATCGAGGCCTCGACCGCGCCGTCACCCTCGGCTTCCAGCAGCGCCCTTTCCAGCAGGGCCGTGGCCTCGTGCGGCTCAGCCACGTGGGACGTGACTTCGGCGAGGTGCACCAGCAGGCGCGCTCGCTCAGGGCCCGCTGGAGCCGCTGCGATCGCCTCGCCGAGCAGGGCGATCGCGCGGCGGCTGTCGCCGGCCTCGTCGTGCCGGTCCGCCGCGTCCAGCGTCCGGCGGGCGACGTCCGCCCCGTCCACAGCGGGGGTGAGCCGGAGCGCGTGGTCAGCCAGCTCGGCCGCGGCCGCCGAGGCTCCGCGGGCGCGGGCGCTCTGCGCGGCTGCTTCCAGCAGAGCTGCGACCGCGCGATCCGGCGCAGTGGTCGCCAGGGCCAGGTGTCGCGCACGTTCCTCGGCGGTGGGAACGAGCGTCGCGAGCCGCGCGTGCAGTGTGCGTTGGCTTCTCGGTACGGCGCGAGCTGAGATTGCCCCGGCGAGTAGGGGATGACCGAACCTCAGCCGGTCGTTGTCGAGCTCCACGACCCGGGACCCGAGCGCTTCTTCCAGGTCCGCGCCAGCGCCCTTCCCCAGTGCCGACTCGACCAGGTCCACGGTCGGGTCGGCGAGGGCAGCCACGATCCGTCCGACCCGCAGAGTCGCTGGGCTCAACCCGTCGATGCGCTCCTGGACAAGAACGTCGAGGCTGGCCGGGATCGGCAGCTCGGCACCCGGCTCCACCACGCCACCTCGCCGCTCGAGCGCCCGCGCAAGCTCCAACGCGAAGAAGGGGTTCCCACCGGAGGTGGCCCAGATCTGCCGCAGCACCGGCCGCGGAAAGGACATCTCCAGCCGGGTGCGCAGCAGCTCGTGGATGGCCCCCAGACTCAGCGGGCCGAGCTCCACCGTCAGCAAGTGGTCACCGTCGAAGCCGCGACGCAGCCAGTCGGGGACCTCGTCGCGAACAGCGACCAGGGCAGCGACGCGCTCGGAGCGTAGGCGGGGGAGTGCGTATCGCAGCGATGCGAGAGAGGCGGCATCCAGCCACTGCAGGTCGTCGACGGCGACGAGCAGCGGCGTGTCCCTCGAGAGCAGGGTCAGAACCCTCAGTACGGCGGCCGCGACGGCGTGCTCTTGGACACCGGCCTCCGAGTCTCCGAGGAGCAGCGCCGCCTCGAGGGCTCGGCGCTGAACCGGCGGAAGCTCCGGGAGCAGCGGTGCGGCGTCGTCGCCGAGGAGGTCGGCCAATCCGGAGAACGACCACGACGCCTCGGCCTGACTGGCCCGCCCGGACAGAACCCGGTAGCCGGCGGCGGCCGCGTCATTCGTACCGGCAGTCCACAGCGCTGTCTTCCCGATACCCGCGACGCCCACCAGGACGACCGCCGCCGGCAGTCGGTCCTCGCTGGTCAGGAGGCCCCGGATCCGCTCAGTCGCGTCCTCCCTGCCGACGAGAGGTCCCACAGACATCGCGACGAGGCCCCGTTCCGGTGGTTGTGATCGGCGTACAGGGAATGCCTACTCCTTTTACCGGTATTGCGTGGTGGGGACTGGCAGGCTGTCCCCCCATGGACACGGAGCCCGGAACTGAGCGCGATTGGTCTGCTGACTTCAACGACACCTTCGGCGAGCCCGAATCTGCCGTCCAGGCCCGGGTGTGGGCAGAGGTGCTGGGCGACGAATATCCGGCCGAGCTCGCGCCGTACAGCTACACGACTCGATCGGAGCTGGCGGCGATCGCGTCCGAGCTCCAGGTCGGGACCGGCGACCTCCTCGTCGACATCGGATCGGGCCGGGGAGGTCCGGGGCTGTGGGTGACGGCGCGCACCGGTACCGACTACCTCGCGGTTGATATCAGCGACACCGGTCTGGCCGAGGTGGGCCGCCGGGCCGAAGCGCTCGACCTCGGCGACCGCGTGCGCACCGCGTCAGGTTCCTTCGAGTCGCTGCCGCTCGGCGACGGTGAAGCGGCAGCGGTGATGAGCATCGACGCGCTGCTGTTCACCCCCGACAAGGCGGCGGCCGCTCGCGAGCTCGCCCGGGTCCTGCGACCCGGTGGTCGACTCGTCGTGACGACGTGGGACTACCACAGCCAACCGGCCGGTCGCCCTCCTCAGGTCGCAGATCACCAGCCCGCGCTCACCGCTGCGGGGTTCACTGTGCTCACGTACGACGAGACGCCGGACTGGGAGCACCAGATGCGTGAGCTGGACCGGCTGATGCTGGAGGCCGTGGACGAGCTCGCGGCCGAGAGCGACTCGGACCCGGCGGAGGTACGTGCTGGCCTCGCGGAGATGGACGCGACGATCGACACGATGCTGCGCCGCGTCCTCATCGTGGCCGAGCGTCGCTAGCTCTCGCGCATTCCGTGATGAGCCAGGTACGGGCATCATGACGGGGGTGGACTCGACTCGATTCCCATGGGGTGTGGCATGAACACGCAAGACGAACGCGTCGCGGAGTTCCGTCGCTTGCATTCCACCGGCTGCTTCGTCATGCCGAACCCCTGGGACGTGGGGAGCGCGCGCGCCCTCGAGCAGCTCGGGTTCAAGGCCCTTGCGACCACGAGTGCCGGCCACGCATGGACGCTAGGTCGTGCGGACAACCAGATCACGCTCGAGCAGACGCTCGATCATCTACGTGTCGTCGTGGACGCCGTTGGCGTGCCCGTCAATGCAGACTTCGAGGGTGGCTTCGCGGTCGCTCCCGAGCAAGTGAACGTGAACGTGAGCCTGGCCGCCACGACCGGGGTCGCCGGGCTCTCGATCGAGGACTCCACTGGCGACAAGGGGCACCCGCTCCATGACTTCGATCTGGCGGTTGAGCGTGTCCGGGCGGCGCGCCAGGCGATCGATGACAGCGGTACCGGCATCGTTCTGACTGGTCGATCGGAGGGTTTCGTCGTCGGACGTCCCGACATCGACGAGACGGTCCGCAGGCTGCAGGCGTATGCCGAGGCGGGCGCCGACTGCCTCTACGCCCCGCGCATCGGCACCGTCGAACAGATTTCAGCGATCGTCGCCGCGGTGGCACCGAAACCGGTGAACCTGCTGATCAACGCGCCATTCATCACTGTCTCGGAGGCGGCAGCGCTCGGAGTACGGCGGATCAGCGTGGGGGGAACCCTCGCGCGTACCGCTTGGGCCGGCTTCCTTCAGGCGGCGCAGGAGATCGCGGATGCGGGGGAGTTCTCCGGGTTCGAGGGATTGCCGAATGTCGACGCACTGTTCAGCCCGGACCCGCAGACTTGAGAAGAGACACCAACTCTGTCGATTTCTCGTCGGCTCGTTCGTCGGAAGGGTGTCCGAGCCCGATCAAGCTGGAGGAACCCTCATGGCTCAGTACCTCATCCTCATCTACCAACCCGAGCGCGCCGAGGGCGAGGCGATCCCGCCCGAGGTGTGGCAGCAGGCGATGGAGGCGCACGGCCGCTTCGCCGAGGGGGTCGTCGAGTCCGGCGGCAAGATCCTCGGCGGCGAGGCGCTGATGCCCACCAGCACCGCGACCTCGATCCGCGGGGACGTCGTGACCGACGGCCCGTTCGCCGAGACCAAGGAGGCGCTCGGCGGCTTCTACCTGATCGAGGCCAACGACCTCGACCACGCCCTCGCGCTCGGCAAGCTCTGCCCGGCACCCGAGGGTGGCGTCGAGGTGCGGCCGGTCATGGACACCTCCGGCGGGTGACCGAACCGCACGAAGGCGACGGCGGCGTGGACCACGTCCGCTCCGCCGTCGCCGAGGCGTACCGCCGCGAGTGGGCCTTCGTCCTTGCCGCGACGGCCCGAGTAGCCGGCGACATCGACATCGCCGAGGAGTGCGCGGCCGATGCGTTCGGCGCGGCGCTGGACGCGTGGCTTCGGGATGGGATCCCCCGCAAGCCGGGTGCGTGGCTGACGACCACCGCGCGACGGCGGGCCCTCGACGTACTCCGCCGCGAGAAGACCCTGCGCGCCAAGCTCCCGCTGCTCATCGAGCCCGACGTCGACAACGCATTCGGGGACGCGGAGGAGCCCGATGTGATCCCCGACGACCGGCTGCGGCTGGTCTTCACCTGCTGCCACCCGGCCCTCGCGCGCGAGGCGCAGGTCGCCCTGACGCTGCGGCTGGTCTGCGGGCTGAGCACCGCCGAGATCGCCCAGGCCTTCCTGGTGAGCGAGCCGACGATGGCCGCCCGGGTGACGCGGGCGAAGAAGAAGATCTCGGCCGCGCGCATCCCCTACCGGGTGCCCGGCTCGACCCAGCTGCCCGAGCGGCTTGACGCGGTGCTCACCGTCGTACACCTGCTCTTCACCACCGGACACACCGCGCCGGCCGGCGACCAGCTGGTGCGGCACGACCTCGTCGAGCGGGCCATCGGCCTGGCCCGGATGCTGCTCGCGCTGATGCCCGACGAGCGCGAGGTCCGCGGGCTGCTCGCGCTGATGCTGCTCACCGACGCGCGACGCGCGACCCGGCTCGATGCCGAAGGCCGGCTGCTGCTGCTCGAGGAGCAGGACCGGTCCCGCTGGGACACGGCCGCGATCGAGGAGGGTCGCACGCTGGTGTTCGAGGCACTGCGCGGCGGCCGGCCCGGCCGGTTCGTCATCCAGGCCGCGATCGCCGCGCTGCACGCTGAGGCGCCGAGCTGGGAGGTGACCGACTGGCGGCAGATCCTCGACCTGTACGACGTGTTGCTGCTGGCCTGGCCCTCGCCGGTGGTGGCCCTCAACCGGGCGGTCGCCGTCGCCATGGTCGACGGGTGGGCGGCCGGGCTGGCCGAGGTGCAGCGGCTCGAGGGCGATCCGCGGCTGACCGGGTACCGCTATCTGGCCTCGACCAAGGCCGATCTGCTGCGGCGTTTGGACCGCCCGGCCGAGGCTGTCGCCGCCTATCGCGAGGCCCTGGCCCTGGCTGACAACGAGGCAGAGCGGCGCTTCCTGGCGGGTCGGCTCGCCGAGGTCGGCGGTCCGTCTCAAGTCATGTGACGAGGGCACCGATGCTGCCTGGGTGACGAGGATTTCCCGGCGGGCGGAACTGCCGCTGCAGGCCGCCCGGCCGACCGTGCCGGAGCCTCGCGCAACCTCGCCGGAGCAGTCTTCGCCCGGCGTGAGGTGCACCAAGTGGGTCTACCTCGAGCCCTGGCAGAAGGCCGGCCGCCACCGGCTGTACCTCTTCGACGGCGGCGGTCACCAGCTGGGCTGGAAGAACCTCTCCGACGGCCGCATCGCTCTTACTTACGAACGCGACCAGCGGCTCAGCCGGGCCGTCCTCGCCGCGGCGACGCTCTACGGGCTGGACCTGCCCAAGGACAAGGTGCCGAAGGTGCCGGTCCAGGTCCCCGGGGGCAGCTTCGTCAGCGCCCTGACCCGGACCTACACGACGATTCACATCGGGCGGCACTGGCAGAAGGGTGCGTTCGACCGGATGTACTGCACCGCAGCGGACCCGATCGACGGCGTCCACGACCTCGGCTGGGTCGACCTGCTGACCGGCCGTCTGCACCCGACGCACGAAGTGCTGCCCGACGACTGGGCACCGGCCGAGCAGCGACTGCGCTGGATACTGGAACGCCGTCCGACCACGGGCTGACCGTCGCATTTGTCCTTGACAGCGGGTCTGCACAGGAATTCATTGGCAGCACATCCGCTGGACGCACCCAACGTCCCGTCGCTCACCTCCGCCCCTGCCCCGTGACGAGGTGCACCATGACTCGACCGTTCCTTGCCATCCCTGTTGCCGCCGCTATCGCCTTGGTTCCCGTTGCCGCCGTGTCGACGAGCGCGCACGAACGGCCCGCTCTACCACCGGACACCTACGTCGCTGCTTGGGACGCCATCGGGAGCGCGGCCTTCACGGCTGCAGCTGTCCCGGGGTCGGGCCTCGGCCCGCCGGAAGGTCACCTCATCTTCGGCTATGTCGGGATTGCGGAGTACGACGCCGTGATGGCCGTTCACCAGGACTACCGGCCGTTCGCCATCAACGACACGGCACCGCGCGGAACGTCGCCTGAGGCTGCCGTGGCGGCCGCCGCCCACAAGGTGTTCGTCCACTACCTGCCGAGCCAGACGACCATGCTCGACTCGGCGTACACGACATCGTTGGGGACCATCGACGACGGCCAGGCGAAGACCGACGGTGTGGCGCTGGGGGAGCGGGTTGCCAATGCGCTGCTCGCCCTGCGTGCCGACGACGGCTTCCGCGCGCCGGCGACATACACGCCACCGGACCCGCCGATCCCCGGCGTCTTCCTCCCGACCGCCCCCACGCCGGCTGGGGGCACGTACCTCCCGGCCATGCGGCCGTTCACGCTGCGGTCGGCCGACCAGTTCCGGCTCGACGGCCCGCCAGCCCTCACCAGCAAGACGTACGCACGCGACTACAACGAGGTCAAGGACCTCGGCTCCGCAGCGAGCACCACCCGGACAGCCGCGCAGACCGAGACGGCCCTGTTCTGGGGCGAGCCGCCGGTCCAGCAGGCGCACGGTGCCTTCAGCAAGTTCGTCCGCGACCACGAGCTCAACATCGTCGAAGCGGTGCGCTTCATGGCGATGGAGACGGTCACCTACGCCGACGCGTTCCTTGCGTGCTTCGATTCCAAGTACCACTTCAAATTCTGGCGGCCCATCACGGCGATCCGTGCCGGTGACACCGACGGCAACGAGGACACCTTGGTTGATACCGGGTGGACGCCGATGCTGCCGACCACTCCCAACCACCCCGACTACCCGAGCGCGCACTCCTGCATCACTCCGGCGTCTGGGCTGGTCATCGAGCGGTTCCTCGGGACGCGGAACATCGACTTCACCGTTCCGAGCCTGCGTGGCGCGGAGCACGACCGTTACTTCGCCACCTCGAAGGCACTCGGGGTGGACGTGCGCAATGGGCGAGTGTGGGGCGGCATCCACTTCCGCTCCGCCGTCGAGGACGGCTCCGATATCGCCAAGCAGGTTGCGGACTACGTGCTCGACCACAACTTCAAGAAGGAACACGGCTGAGCTGCCTCAGATGTTGTTGACGACCCGCGGGTAGGCGCCGGGCCGCAGCCACTTCACGATCCACTGCATCTGGTCGACCATGCCGACCTGCACGCATCCCTGCGTCGGGCTCCACGTCTTCCCGATCGGCGCCGTGTGGTAGAAGATCCCGCTGCCCATGCCCAGCACCGGCTTGGGTCCGTAGTCGACCTTGAGGCGCGGGTAGTTGTAGCCAACCCAGAAGCCGTAACGCATCGATGCGCGGTTCCCGTCGGTGCGGCCCGCCTGCTCGATCCACGTGTTGTACAGGTGGTTGGCCCAGGGCGTCACGATTGACGTCGGCAGTCGCCGGCGCCACGGCATCACGCCCGGGTTGGTCGTCGTGGTCGAGAACGTCACCGGGATCCAGTACACCCCGCTCGGCGTACGCCCGTCACCCTCACGCTTTGCGCCGATCGGTGCGAACCCGTTCGGCCCGATGGTCGAGCGGAACCACGCGGGGGTCCCGTCGGTACGCACCACCACGTGCCACTCGCCGTTGACCTTGCTCCAGGCCTGGGTCGCGGTGCAGTAGACCGTGCCGCACCACTTGTTGGTCCGCGCCGTCCGGACGACCTGCGTTG
>JAVEDB010000244.1 GCA_030841185.1 Actinomycetota bacterium | reverse complement strand
CACGGCACGGATCACGGCGTTGAGACCGGGGCAGTCCCCGCCTCCTGTCAGCACACCAATTCGCATGAGGCCAACCTACCGACGGCGGCTAGGGTCCCGGCATGACCTTCTCGATCGCTGGACGGCTCGCCGACGAGGACGGGCAGCCGGGCGGGTCCTGGGGGGTCGCGGTGGCTTCCAAGTTCCTGGCCGTCGGCTCCGCGGTGCCGGCCGCAGAAGTGGGGGTCGGGGCGATCGCCACCCAGTCCCTCGCGAACCTCGCCTACCGCCCCGACGGCCTGCGCCTGCTGGCGGCGGGCCGTTCGGCCCAGGAGACGCTGGACGCGCTGACCTCCGCCGACGAGGGGCGCGACCAGCGGCAGGCGGGCGTGGTCGACCGCGACGGCGGCGCGGCAACGTTCACCGGACGGGGCTGTCACGCCTGGGCAGGAGGACGGACCGGGCCGGGGTACGCCGTACAGGGCAACATCCTCACCGGTCCGGAGGTAGTCGCGGAGATGGAACGCGCCTGGCTCGCCGCGAACGGCCGGCTTGCCGATCGGCTGCTCGCCGCGCTGGCAGCCGGCGACGAGGCAGGCGGGGACCGACGAGGTCGGCAGAGTGCGGCGCTCCTCGTCGTACGCCGGGGTGGTGGTTACGGCGGCATGAGCGATGTCGAGGTGGACCTGCGGGTGGACGACCATCCCAGCCCGGTGCCGGAGCTGCGCAGGCTGCTCGACCTGCACCGGCTGTACTTCGACCAGCCCGACCCCGCCACGCTCCTCCCGCTGGAGGGCGAGCTGGCCGAGGAGGTCCAGTCCCGGCTGGCCGGTCTGGGACACCCGACGCTGGACGACTGGGCCGGTGTGGAGAACTACGAGGAGCGCATGGTCGACGGCAAGATCGACCCGCTCGTGCTCGCCAAGCTCCGCGAGGCCTCCGGTTCGGAGCATCCTCGGTGACCGTCCTCGCGATCGACGCCGGGACGACCGGAGTGACGGCGCTGGTGGTCGCCGAGGATGCCCGCGTCCTCAGTCGCGGCTACGAGGAGTTCCCGCAGCACTTCCCGCAGCCGGGATGGGTGGAGCACGAGCCCGAGCAGATCTGGCAGGCGACGCTCTCGGCGTGCAAGCAGGCGCTCGCCGGTCATTCGGTCACGGCGATCGGGATCACCAACCAGCGCGAGACGGCCGTGCTGTGGGACCGCAGCAACCTGGCGGCGCCCCGGCGCGCAGTCGTCTGGCAGGACCGGCGTTCGGCCGACGTGTGCGACCGGCTGCGCGAGGCCGGCCACGAGGACCGGGTTCGCGAGCTCACCGGGCTCCGCTTCGACCCCTACTTCACGGCCACCAAGCTGGCCTGGCTCGCCGAGAACGACGAGCGGGCCTGGTCCGGAGTTACCGACGGCAGCGTCGTGGTGGGCACCGTCGACTCCTACCTGGTGGCCCGCCTGACCGGGGGTCGCGCGCACGTCACGGACGCCTCCAACGCCTCGCGCACGCTGCTGTTCGACATCGTACGCGGCGAGTGGAGCGAAGAGCTGTGCGACCTGTTCGGCGTCCCGCTGACGGCGCTGCCCCAGGTGGTGTCGTCGTACGGCGAAGTCGGACGCACCGACCGGGCTGCCTTCCTCGGGCTGGACGTCCCCGTCGCGGGCATCGCCGGGGACCAGCAGGCCGCGCTCTTCGGGCAGGCGTGTTTCGCGCCGGGCGAGTCGAAGTGCACCTACGGAACCGGGTCGTTCGTGCTAGTGAACACCGGCTCCGACGTGGTCCGGTCCGACGCCGGCCTGCTCTCGACGGTGGCGTGGATGGACCCGAGCGGGACGCTGACCTACGCCCTGGAGGGGGCGATCTTCGTTACCGGCGCGGCCGTCCAGTGGCTCCGCGACGGGCTCGGGATCATCGGGGCCGCCGCGGAGTCCGAGGCCCTGGCGGCCAGCGTGCCCGACTCCGGCGGGGTCGTCTTCGTCCCCGCACTGACCGGGCTGGGCGCGCCGGACTGGGACCCGTCTGCGCGGGGCGCCATCCTCGGCATCACCCGCGGGACGACCCGTGCCCATCTCGCCCGGGCGACGCTCGAGGCGATCGCGTTCGAGGTGCGGGACGTGGTGGCCACCCTCCCGGAGACGACCACGCTGCGCGTCGACGGGGGCGCCGCGGCCAACAACCTGCTGCTGCAGCTGCAGGCGGACCAGCTGGACCTGCCCGTCGAGCGGCCCGACCTGCTGGAGACCACCGGCCTCGGTGCCGCCTTCCTCGCCGGTCTCGGGACCGGTGTCTGGTCCTCGACCGACGAGCTCGCGTCCACCTGGCGCCTGGACCGGCGGTTCGAGCCGTCGGACGACCGGCGGGCCGGACGGGACCAGGGCTACCGGCACTGGCGCACCGCTGTCGAGCGGTCGAAGGGCTGGGCGACGGTCTAGGGCTCAGGCGGCGGGGGCCGCGGGCTCAGCCTCGACCTCCACCTTCTTGGCCCGCTCCTTCGCGGCCGACGCGTACATGTCGACGTACTCCTGGCCGGAGAGCTCCATCAGCTCGTACATGATCTCGTCCGTGATGGAGCGCAGCACGAACCGGTCGCCTTCCATCCCCTCGTAGCGCGCGAAGTCGAGCGGCTTGCCGATCTTGACCCCGACCCGGCCGACCTTGGGCACCTTCTGCCCGGGCGGCTGGATCTCGTCGGTGCCGACCATGACCACCGGGATGACGGGGACGTGCGCCTCGAGGGCCATCCGCGCGACGCCGGTCTTACCGCGGTAGAGCCGCCCGTCCGGCGACCGGGTGCCCTCGGGGTAGATGCCGAGCGCCTCGCCCTTGGCGAGGACCCGGAGCCCGGTGCGCAACGCTGCCTCGGACGCGCGGCCACCCGACCGGTCCACGGGCAGCTGGCCGGCACCACGGAAGAACTTCGCGGTGAGCCAGCCCTTGATCCCCTTGCCGGTGAAGTAGTCGGCCTTGGCCAGGAAGGTGATCCGCCGCGGCACGACCAACGGGAAGAAGAAGGAGTCGGAGAAGGAGAGGTGGTTGCTCGCGAAGATGACGGCGCCGTCCTCCGGGACGTGCTCCAGACCCAGGACATACGGGCGGAAGAGCAGCCTCAGGACCGGCCCCAAGATCACCTTCTTGAGGAACCAGTAGAACAACCCGACCTCCTAGCCGACTGAACCAGAACACTAGGGGATGCCCCGCCTGTCGTGCGACGATGCGCAGATGCCTGTCCTGCCCGGTGCCGAGCCGTTCACGTCCGAAGGTGGCCGCGTCGGCGCGCTGTTGTGCCACGGCTTCACCGGTACGCCGCAGTCACTGCGGCCCTGGGCCGAGCACCTCGCCGCCGCCGGTCTGACGGTCTCCCTCCCCCGCCTCCCCGGCCACGGGACGAGCTGGCAGGAGATGAACCTGACCACCTGGGAGGACTGGTACGCCGAGGTCGACCGGGCCCTGACCAGCCTGCGGCAGCGCTGCGACGACGTCTTCGTGATGGGCCTGTCCATGGGTGGCACCCTCGCGATCCGCCTCGCGGAGCAGCGGCCGGCCGACGTGACCGGACTCGTGCTCGTCAACCCGAGCCTGCTGACGAAGCGGCCGGACCGGCACGCCCTGCCACTGCTGCGGCTCGTGGTCTCGTCGTGGTCCCCGATCGGGAGCGACATCAAGAAGCCTGGTGTGACCGAGCTCGCCTACGAGCGGCTGCCGATGAAAGCGGCGTACTCGCTGAGCAAGCTGTGGCTCACGACGCGCACCGACCTCGACAAGGTGACCCAGCCCATCCTGGTGTTCCGCAGCGCCGAAGACCACGTGGTCGAGCCCGACAGCTGCGTGCTGCTGAAGAGCAAGGTCTCGTCGACGGATGTTCGGGAGGTCGTGTTGGAGGACAGCTACCACGTGGCCACCCTCGACAACGACGCGCCGACGATCTTCGCGGACAGCTTGGAGTTCGTGCGAGCGCTCTCCCATGTCCCGTAAGGACAACGGCCTGCACGCCGCGGCGTACACCCGCCTGGTGGACGTCGAGTCCCCCGTGGTCGACGGCTTGCTCGAGCGACTCCGGGACGCCGAGGTCGCCGCGTACGTGGCACCCGCCGCAGGTGAGCGCGGCCCGTACGGCGACACCGTGTTCCCCGGGACCCCGAGCGACACGGTCTACGTCGACAGCGACCATCGCGACCGCGCCCGCAGCGTCGTCGACCACTACCTGGCCGAGGTCCGCGAGGAGCTCGCCTGGGCAAGCATCGTGGCCGCCTTCGACGAGCCGGCCACGGAGGACCCGGTGCCGCGCTGGCCGGCGAGCGAGGACGTCGATCCGGACCCGGACCGCGACGCCGAGCGAGGGGCGCGGTCCGGTCGCGTGCTCCGGCCCGCAGAGACGACGCTCGGGTTCGACGAGCTGCGGGACGCTGCCGACGCCTGGGCACCCGAGGACCCGGACGACCATTTCGAGCCGCCGACCCCGCCGCCGGTGCCGTTGCCCGACACCCTCAACCGGTTCGCGTGGGCGGCCGTTCTGGGCGGCCCGCTGTTCCTCATGGTTGCGGCGATCTTCGACCTCGACGTCGCCGGCTGGCCCGGGCTGCTCGGCCTGGGTGCCTTCGTGGGAGGGTTCATCACGCTCGTGGCCCGGATGGAGGACCGTCCTCCGGCGGACCTCGGCGGCGACGACGGAGCAGTCGTCTGACAGGACACGGCACAGAGAGGGCGGCCACGTGACCAGCGAGACCGTCGAGTTGCGCGGCCACCTGATCGACTCCGGAGTGCTCTCCCGGGTGCTGGACGACATCCTGGAGTACGGCGGGGACTACTCGATCGACCGGTTCGAGGTCGGCAAGACCCCGATGGACGAGTCCTACGCCCGTCTCACGATCTCCACGGGCGAGCCGACCGACCTGGCCCGGCTCGTCATGCGGTTACAGACCCACGGGGCGAACCTGAGCACCCCCGGCGAGGCGGTCCTGTGTGAGGTCGAGCAGGACGGCGTCTTCCCTGACGAGTTCTACTCGACCACCAACCTCGAGACCGTCGTCAAGCTCGGCGGCCACTGGGTGCCGGTCGAGCACCCCGAGATGGACTGCGGCATCGTCGTCGCCGGCGAGCGGGCCCGCACCATCCCCGTCAGCGATGTGCGCCAAGGTGACCAGATCGTGTGCGGGGCGAGCGGGGTGAAGGTGGTGCCACTGCCCGCGATCGACCGCAGCGCCGGCGGCTTCGAGTTCATGAACTCCGAGGTGTCGTCGGAGAAGCCCCAGGCGCTGCTGGTGCGCCAGATCGCGCAGCAGATGCGCGAGGTCAAGTCCGAGGGCCGCAAGATCCTCTGGGTCGGGGGGCCCGCGGTCGTGCACACCGGGGCAGCGCCGGCGATGGTCGCACTCGTGCGGGCGGGTTACGTCGACGTGCTCTTCGCGGGCAACGCGCTGGCGACCCACGACATCGAGGCGTCGCTGTTCGGGACGTCTCTCGGAGTCGACCTCAAGCAGGGCCGTGGCGTCGAGCACGGGCACGAGCACCACATCCGGGCGATCAACCAGATCCGCAAGGCCGGGTCCATCGCGCAGGCCGTCGAGACCGGTGTCCTGACCGGCGGCGTGATGCACGCACTGGTGACGCACCGGAAGCACTTCGTGCTGGTCGGCTCGGTGCGCG
>JAVEDB010000203.1 GCA_030841185.1 Actinomycetota bacterium | reverse complement strand
CGGGTGGGCAGCGTCGAGGGGAACACGTCGAGGGACTCGAGGATCTCGACCTGCGCCTCCTCGTTGTGCCGGGCCCTCTCGAGCAGCGCGGGTAGTGAGCCGATGTTGTGCGTGCCGAAGACCACGTCGACCCAGGGAGCCTTGCGCGCGATCTCGCCGCGGTCCTTCTGAGCGAGGCAGCCGCCGACCGCGATCTGCATGCCGGGTCGCCGCGCCTTGACCGACGCGAGATGGCCCAGGTTGCCGTACAGCCGGTTGTCGGCGTTCTCGCGCACCGCGCAGGTGTTGAACACGACCACGTCGGCGGCCGCGCCGGCGGCCGCCCGGACGTAGCCCGCGTCCTCGAGCAGCCCCGAGAGGCGCTCGGAGTCGTGCAGGTTCATCTGGCACCCGAAGGTGCGCACCTCGTAGCTGCGATCGCTCATGACAGGCACCAGGGTAAGGCGCGCAGAACGGGCGCCGCGGTCACTCACGGCGGCGGGCTAGGTTTGCCGCAGAACGCCGAGACCATCCAGGCGCCGCACCAGACCCCGGGAGGACTCCCGTGCCCGACCCCCAGCCGCTCCCGTTCGGTTCGTGGCCGTCGCCCATCACGGCCGCGGACGTCGCGGAGTCCGGCGTCTCGCTCAGCTTCGTGGCGGCCTGCGGCGAGGAGATCTGGTGGGGCGAGACGCGTCCGGCCGAGAACGGGCGCGCGACCGTCGTACGGCGCCGCGCCGACGGCACCGTGAGCGACGCGCTGCCGGCGCCCTGGCACGCCCGCACGCGGGTCCATGAGTACGGCGGCCGGGCCTGGCTGCCGGTGCCCGGCCTCGGCGGCGACGAGCCGGGCCTGGTCTTCTGCCACTGGGACGACCAGCGGCTGTACGTGCTCGAGGCGGGCAGCTCGCACCCGCGCGCGCTGACGCCCGAACCGGACGAGCCCGGTGCGCTGCGCTACGCCGACCCGGTGCTTTCGGCAGACGGTCGTGAGGTGCTCTGCATCCGCGAGGCGCACCACGACGGGCGGGTGACCCGGCGGATCGTTGCCGTGCCGCTGGACGGCACCGCCTCCGAGGACGCGACCTGGGTCCGCGAGGTGGCCGGCGGCAGCGACTTCCTGGCCCACCCGCGCATCTCCCCCGACGGGCGCCGGATCGCCTGGGTCGCCTGGGACCACCCGCGGATGCCGTGGGACGGCACCGAGATCCGGGTGTCCGACCTGCAGGGCGGGGTGGCCAGCGCGGTGCGCACGGTTATGGGTGGCAGGGAGGAGTCCGTCCTGCAGCCCGAATGGGCCGACGACCAGACGCTGTACGCCGTGTCGGACCGCAGCGGCTGGTGGAACCTCTACCGGGTGCCACTCGGCAAGGACCTCGACGGCGAGGCGCCCCAGGCCGAGCCACTTTGTCCGCGCGAGGAGGAGTTCGCGTTCCCGATGTGGCTGCTCGGCTTCACCTCCTACGCCGTGCTGGCCGACGGCCGCCTCGCAGTCCTGCACGGCACCGGGACCTACCAGCTCGGGATCCTCGACCCCTCCTCCGGCAAGCTCACCGACCTCGACCTGCCGTTCTCGGTCTGGACGCCGGTGCTGACCCTGGCCGAGAACGGCGTCCTGGCCGTGGCTGGCAGCGCCACCGAGCCGTTGACCGTGGTGCGCGTCGACCTGGAGACGTCCGGCTTGGAGCGGTTGCGGCCGGCGCTGGACAAGATCCCGGACCGCGACTACCTCCCCGAACCCCGGTCCGAGACGCTGCCCGGCCCCGACGGCCGCGTGGTGCACGCCCACGTGTTCGCACCGAGGAACCCCGACGCGCAGGCCCCGGACGGTGAGGACCCGCCGTACGTCGTGTTCGTGCACGGCGGCCCTACCGCGCAGTCCTTCCCACTCGTGAGCCTGGACATCGCGTACTTCACCAGCCGGGGCATCGGTGTGGTCGACGTCGACTACGGGGGGTCGTCCGGATACGGCCGCGCCTACCGCGCCCTGCTCGAGCGGCAGTGGGGCATCGTCGACGTCGAGGACTGCATCGCGGCCGCGCGGGCGCTGGTCGAGCGCGGGGACGCGGACGGCGCGCGGATCGCCATCAGGGGCGGCTCGGCCGGCGGCTGGACCACGCTGGCGGCGCTGACGAGGAGTGACTTCTTCTCGGCGGGAGTGTCCTACTACGGCGTCGCCGAGCTGCTGCGCTTCGCGCAGGACACGCACGACTTCGAGTCTCACTACCTCGACACGCTGATCGGGCCGCTGCCGGAGGCTCATGACGTGTACGTCGAGCGCGCACCGCTGTCCCACGTCGACGACGTGAGCTGTCCCGTGCTGCTGCTGCAAGGGTCCGACGACCCGGTGGTGCCCCCCTCGCAGTCGCTGATGTTCCGGGACGCTCTGGCGCGCAAGGGGATCCAGCACGCATACATCGAGTTCGAGGGCGAGCAGCATGGCTTCCGCAAGGCGGCCTCGATCATCGCGGCCCACGAGGCGGAGCTCTCCTTCTATGCCCAGGTGTTCGGGTTCGATCCCCCCGGCGTCCCCCGCCTCGAGCTCTCGGCCCACTGAGGGCGGGGGCGCGAGGCGAGGGACTGGGGCGATCAGCTCCCGAGCTTGCCGGTCTTGACGTGCAACGTTGCGTCCACGCCGTAGACCTGGCAGGTGGCGGATGCGGCACTCACCGGTCCGTCGGCGGTGATGGTCAGCTGGTAGGGCGTGACCACCCAGCGCTCGGACACCACCGACGAGCGGTCCAGACTCCGGATCACGTCTCCGTGTTGTACGGTGGAGACGGTGGCGGGGACAGTGCCCGCGGGACCAGTGCCGTCGTTGAAGGCGAACTCCCCGGACCATGGCCCTGTGGTGAGGTCGAGGTCTCCCGACGAGGCCGACGAGTCGGCGGTGTCGGCGTAGCCGAAGGACAGCGAGAGCGCATCCATGGTGCCGAACAGGCCGAGGTCGTTCATGTTCTGCGTCGCGCAGTCGGTGTCGGTGAGGAAGCCGCCGCGAAGAACGTAGGACGAGGGTGCGGTGAAGAACAGGTAGCCGTCGACGGTGTCCCCCTCGCAGGAGACGTTGTCCAGTGTCCGGCCGTTGATCGTCAGCACGACGTCAGTGACCGTGAGCGCGGTGGTGATGTGGTCCTCGACGACCCGGATGTTGCCGTCCTTGAAGCGGTTGAGCACCCGGCTGGGGGTGCCGGTCACGCGGTAGGAGCCGCTCAGGTAGGCATCGCCGGCGCTGCCGACGTGACCACCGCCGGCGGCGTCCTCGAGCGCGACCGACGCGCGGAACCCGGAGTCGGTCCAGTCGCTGGTGCCGTACCCCTCCAGCTGGACGTCGCCATCGACGGCGACCTGTACCAGGGCCTCGGTGCCGGCCAGCTCTGACCGGGCGACGGCGAAGCGGGTGACCGTGGATCCGTCGTCGACCCGGCAGGCGACGGTCATCGCGCGGTCTCGGATCTTCGTGGGTGCGGCGGCCTGTGCCGGTGCCGACATCAGGCTGCCTGCCACGACAGCGACCGCGGCTACGGCGATGGTGCGGCGGGCGATGGTGAGCGGTTGCATCGTCGTTCGTCCTCTCGTTCCGGTGCGATGACCCGGCGGGCCCTGATGGCAACCGGTCTTCATCAAGAACCGGCGACAGGCGTGCTCGGTTGCACCGGACTCCGAGGTTTTTTCGGCCGCCTCGTCAGACCTCGTTGTCGAGGGCGTCCCGGACGACCGCCATCGCGAGCCCGCCGGAGTAGCCCTTGCGGGCCAGCAGGCCCGTCAGCCGGCGGATGCGGGTCTCGCGCGGCAGGCCGCGGGTGGCCGCGAGCCGCCGGTCGACGAGCTCGACCGCCGACGCCCGCTCGTCGTCGGGGCTGACCGCCTCGATCGCCTCGGCCACCGTCTCGTCGGCGACGCCGCGCTGGCGCAGCTCGGCGGCCAGCGCTCGGCGGGCCAGGCCGCGCCCGAGGTGCCGGGTGCGCACCCAGGTCTGCGCGAACGCCTCGTCGTCGACCAGGCCCACCTCGGTGAACCGGTCCAGCACCCGGGTGGCGACCTCGTCAGGGACGTCGCGCTGGACGAGGTCGTCGGCGAGCTGCGCCCTGGTGCGCGGCGCCGCCGTCAGCTTGCGCAGCACTATTGCGCGGGCGACCGAGTAGGGATCGGCCTCCGGCTCCGGTGGTCGGTGCTCCCCGGCGCCGTCCTCCACGAGCGGGCCGCGCCGGCCTCGGCGTGCCATCGGGCGCCGGCTCAGATGTCGCTCGGTGGCACCGCGTCGATCGCCGGCCCGGCTGGCGCGTCGAGCTGCGGTCCGATGCCGAGCTTCTCCTTGATCTTCTTCTAGATCTCTTCGGCGAGGTCGGGGTTGTCTCGCAGGATGGCCCGGGCGTTCTCCTGGCCCTGACCGAGCTGGTCGGCGTCGTAGGTGTTCCAAGCGCCGGCCTTGCGGACGAAGCCCTGCTCGA
>JAVEDB010000053.1 GCA_030841185.1 Actinomycetota bacterium | reverse complement strand
ACAGCTGCTCCAGGCCGGCGGGGGAGATCAGCTCCAGACAGCTGGCGGGCTCGTCGCCGGCGTTCCAGAAGGTGTGCCACTGCCCGCGCGGCTTGAACAGCAGGTCGCCGACGCCGGCCTCGACCTCTCGGCCCTCGATCACCGCACCGATCCGGCCGGTGAGGACGTAGGTGTATTCGTCCTCGTCGCGGTGGCGGTGCATCGGCGCCGCCAGCGCCCGGGGATCGAACCGGTGCTCAACGAGAGCGAACCGGCCGCCGGTGTCGGCGCCGTCCATCATGAAGCGGTTGCGGACGCCGCCGAGAGACGACGTGTCTCCCTCGCCGGCGGGCAGTACCCGGACGGACAGGGTGTTCGGTGATGGGTCGGTCATGGCTCCTCCTGGGGTGGGGAGACGACCGTAGGAAAGGCTGCTGGCCAGGCGTAAGCCCACAAAGCTGGTGTAGCCGCACGGGCCGATCTGGTGCGAACCTGGCGCCATGACCACCGCGGAGCGCGCCCTCGACAAACTCGAGCTCCTGAGCGCGCAACCGAGGAGCCTGGTGAGCCTTTGGGACGACGCGACCGTCGTCCTCAAGGAGGTGGTGCCGCACTACACCTGGCCGTGCTACTTCACCCTGGACCCGGCGTCGCTGCTCATCACCAGCCACTACAACCCCTTCATGCCAGAGCTTTCCCGCGAGTCGCTGGCGATGGAGTACTACCAGGATGACGTCAACAAGATGTCCGATGTCGCGCGCAGCGGCAGCGGGGTCTCTACGATCCACGACGCCACCGGCGGCGACCCCTCTGGCAGCCCTCGGTGGAGGGCCAATATGGCGATGGGCGGTGACCAGGAGCTGGTGGCCGCGCTCAGGACCCGCCGCGGCGGGGTGTGGGGTGCGGTCAGCCTCTACCGGGAGCCCGACCAGCCGCTGTTCGACGCTGCCGAGAAGCGGTTCATGGGACTAGCGGCTACCCACCTGGCCGAGGGGGCCCGCCGGGCCCTGCTGTTCGGGGAGGCGACCGATCCCGAGGGCCCGCAGGCACCGGGGCTCCTGGTGCTGACCTCCGACTGGAAGGTCGAGTCGAGCACGCCGGGCACGGAGCAGTGGCTGGCCGAGCTACCCGACTCCGATGGGAGCCGGTTGCCGACCGCGGTGCTCACCGTCGCCGGCCAGGCCCTTCGCTCTGCGGAGCGGGGGGACCGGCCGGGTGAGGTCGCCATGGCCCGGGTGCTGTCGCGATCCGGGCGATGGGTGGTGCTGCACGGGGCTGCCCTACTGTCGGGCCCGGATCGCCGCGTAGCCGTCATTGTCGAGCCAGCCCACCCCGCGCGCATCACCTCGCTGCTGATGTCGGCATACGAGCTCACCGAGCGCGAACGGGACGTGACGCGACTGGTGCTGCAGGGCGCGTCGACAGGTGACATCGCCACAGAGCTGTTCGTCAGCCCCCACACCGTCCAGCAGCACCTCAAGAGCGTCTTCGACAAGACGGGGGTGCGCAGCCGCCGTGACCTGGTCGGCAAGGTGTTCTTCACGCACTACGAGCCCAGGTTGCGCGACAACGAGCGAAGAATCCAGGCAGACAAGCCGCTTCGTGGTGGCCCGGCGGCTGATTGTGGTCGTCTATAGCGACCGCTCAATGGAGTGGGTGGATAGGGCCTCAGGCGCGGGCCAGCACAAGCAGGCCACCGAGCAGCCCAGCTTTGGTGGCTGCAATGTGGTTGCTGACGCCCTCGACATATGCAGGCCCGAGGATGTCGGCGGGGCCGATCTTCCCACTCGACGGCGGGGCGCCGGGGACCGGACCGGTCCGGTCCTCGACCTCGATCTGACGAAAGCCCGCCGCCGTCAATGCCGCGACGTATTCATCAGCCGTCTCCACGAACGAGGACCGCTCGTCAACGGCCCACGGAAGCGGATACGCGAGCTGACCCGCGCGGCGACGCACCTGTTCGTAGAGTGCGAAGACCGAGCCGGGTGACAGCACCCGGTGTACCTCAGCGAATACCGACTGCTTGTCGCGAATGTTCATTCCGACGTGGATCATCATGGCGGCGTCGAATGAATGCTCCTCGAACGGGAGTGTCTCGCCTGAGGTCGCCAGGAATCGGCAGCTCCCCTCCAGGCCGACCCGAGCGGCCAGGTCATTGGCGGCGACTACGAGCTCAGGGGTCAGATCGACGCCTATGACCTGTGCCTGATACGTGTTAGCCGCCATTCGGGACGGCCCCCCGAGGCCGCATCCGACGTCGAGAAGAGTCATCCCGGCAGCGAGACCGATCCGCTCCAGCACGAGAGCGGTGGCCGCCGCACCCCCCGCGTGCAGTTGGTCCACCGCGGCCAGGTCGTGCACCGTGAGGTGATCGATGTCGATCCCCGATCGGGCCAGGACGTCAACGACCGCGTCCGCGACGCCTGCGCTCGGGTAATACGCTCGCACCAAATCTCGTATGTCCACGGTGCCCACCCCCTCTGTCATCACCAGATCGGAGGTTACCGGCCCCTGGGCGGATGCCACCGGGTCGACAAGTTCACCGTCGGCAAGGGCTACGCGGCCCAAAAGGGTTCACGTCATCGCTGGCAGGACCGATCGGTTCCCAGGCGGTGGCAGGGGCAATTCCCGGCGCGAAGCGGCAACTACCGTGCTACGGGGGGCACATCTGAGTTGCGCAGGACTTCCAGTGTCTTCCCGAGATTCCGCTCGAACATCTGCCGGCCGAAGAGCGCAACCATCGGGTAGAAGATCCATCCTCTGCCCTTGAAGCGTCTGTCGAGTACGACCCTGACGTGACTGCCGCCGTCGCGCGGCTCAGCGGTCAACGTCCAGGTGCCACCGGGTTGCCACACATTAGAGTCCTGCGTGGTCCCGACGACGCTGTTGCCGGCCCACTCGTAACGCTCGCGCGCCCAGACGGCGGGGCTGCCCTCAGTCGCTTCGGCCCAGTTCTCGCCGTGATCGTGGAGTCGCCAGAACTCGGGCGAGATGTTCGGCCACAAGTCCGGTCGCCGCTGGCTGAAATCGATCGCAGCCGCTAGCACCCGTTCCGCGGGGACATCGGCATCCAGGTCAACGACAACACGTGGCATGCCCTAGCCCTACCCCACCCGGGGTAGAGCCATGTGACAGATCGTGAGGCATTCGCGCCGGCTTACCACTCGGGAGTGCCAGTTCAGCGTGGCGAGCGCGCGGTCGCCTTCCGATGCGGAGCTGGCATTACCGATCACATTGAGGGCTGCACAAGACCGGCTGATCGGCTTCTCGCGCTGATCGCGGCAACGTCGGACCTTCGTACGTGACGACGCTCTCGCGCAGAAAGGGCGACTGGTTCCTAGGCGAGGTTGATTCATGGTGCACCGTGACAGTGTGCGTGGGTCGGTCGGTGGGCGTCCGAGGTCCGGCGTTGCGGGTCAGCGGATGCCGTGTCAGGTGTTGTCGTCAGACCCGGCGAAAGACCGGTCGACGGCATCGGCGAAGTCAGCCATCGAGGTGCACTCGAGGTTGTAGGACCACTCCTCGGACGGCTCCGGGGTGGCCCCCCAACCGGGCCGGTCGTGACGCCGGTTGATCCACACCGAAGGCAGCCCCTCGCGCTTGGCCGGAGCATGGTCGTGAAACAGGCTCTGGGCGACATGGAGCAGCTCCGTCCGGTCTACGCCAAGCTTGGGGAGGGTGGCGTCGAGTGCGCGGAAGTGGTTCTCGGCGGGCTTGTAAGCGCCAACGTCCTCGGCGGTGATGATGGCTGCGAA